>JBMNVT010000009.1:0-97461 GCA_050947015.1 Acutalibacteraceae bacterium | reverse complement strand
ATCCGCGGTTGCACAGGATTTGTGGGCCCTTCCTCAAAGCCGGTTCCGCTGACCGAAAAAGAAGTTCTTTCCATGGGGATGGAGACCAGTCAGACCGAAGTGGAGTATGCCGTCGGGGATTCCGTTCGCATTGTGGACGGAGCGCTTGAGGATTCCGTTGGAACGGTTGAATCAATTGATCTCGACAAAAACAGCGTTCGGGTTGTTATTTCGATGTTCGGGCGCGAAACGCCGGTGGAACTTGAGCTTGATCAGGTTGAACCGGTGGAATAATTAAACAGGTAATTTGCGGTTTTCCGCTGATTATGAGGCGTAGCGTGTGCTCGCCCCGTGTGGGAGGAAGAAAAACCTGTATCATTCTTCCGCCATTTACCACAAATTTTGGAGGTGCAGAAGATGGCTCAAAAGGTAACGGGCTTTATTAAGCTCCAGATACCGGCCGGCAAAGCAACGCCGGCGCCGCCAGTTGGACCTGCTCTTGGTCAGCATGGCGTTAACATTATGGCTTTCACAAAGGAATTCAACGAAAGAACGAAAAACGACGTAGGTCTTGTTATTCCTGTCGTCATCACGGTTTATGCCGACCGTTCCTTCACGTTCGTAACCAAGACCCCGCCTGCTGCGGTGCTGATCAAAAAGGCCTGCAACATCGAAAGCGGTTCCGGTGTTCCGAACAAAACGAAGGTTGCGCAGATCACGAAGGAACAGGTCAGAAAGATCGCGGAGCAGAAAATGCCGGATCTCAACGCCGCGTCCGTCGAAGCTGCCATGAGCATGGTTGCGGGTACCGCTCGCAGCATGGGCGTCACGGTAGTCGATTGACGACCCCGATGTGGGAGGAATTTTCCGATTTACCACTCTACAGGGAGGATAACAAATGAAACACGGTAAAAAATATGTCGACAGCGCAAAGCTTGTCGACCGCGCAAAACTTTATGACTCCAATGAGGCAATCGATCTTTGCACAAAGACCGCAAAAGCCAAATTTGACGAGACCGTCGAAGTTCATGTAAAGCTGGGCGTTGACAGCCGTCACGCCGATCAGCAGGTTCGCGGCGCAATCGTGCTGCCGAACGGAACCGGCAAAAACGTCCGCGTGCTTGCCCTCTGTAAGGAAGACAAGCAGGATGCCGCAAAAGAGGCCGGTGCGGAGTTTGTCGGCGGCGCAGAGCTTGTGGCAAAGATTCAGAACGAAGGCTGGATGGACTTTGACGTTGTCATCACCACGCCGGATATGATGGGTCAGGTTGGCCGCCTCGGTAAGGTTCTCGGACCGCGCGGCTTAATGCCGAACCCCAAGGCTGGCACCGTTACGCCGGATATTGCCAAGGCAATCCGCGAAGCTAAGGCCGGTAAAATCGAGTATCGTCTGGATAAGAACAACATTATCCATTGCCCGATCGGCAAAGCTTCCTTTGGTGCTGAAAAGCTGCAGGAGAACTTTGACACTCTGCTTGGCGCTATTGTGAAAGCCAAGCCGGCTGCTGCCAAAGGTCAGTATATCAAATCCTGTGTCGTCGCGTCCACCATGGGTCCCGGCGTTCGTATCAATCCGAATAAAGTCGGTTAATTGATGCTTGACAGCAGGATATTGTTTGTGTTATAATATTTTATGTTGTCATTCCAAAGACAGCAGGTGCAAAAGCATAACGGTAATTTACCGGCCTGCCGAGGAAAGCGTACAGGCAGTTTTTATTTTTGCTTCGGCAAAAGTAAATTTTTGAGTGTGCAAGCCTTTCCCGCGGCAGTGGGAAAGGCTTTTGTTTTTGCGATTGCATTAGTGGAGGTGAATTAATTTGCCAAGCGAGAAAATTCTTGAACAGAAAAAACAGATTGTCAGCGATCTGACCGAGCAGCTGAAAGGTGCCTGTGCAGGCGTCCTCGTGAGCTACAAGGGTATTTCTGTTGCCGATGATACAAAGCTCCGCAAAGAGCTGCGTGAAGCCGGCGTTTCCTATGCGGTTGTTAAGAATACGCTTCTGAAGCGCGCAGCCGGCGAGGCCGGTCTTTCCGATCTCGATACGGTGCTGGAAGGCACCACTGCGTTGGCTGTCAGCCAGGACGATTACACGGCGGCTGCCCGTATTCTGAGCAATTATGCCAAAGGCAGCAAGACGTTTGAAATCAAAGCGGGTTTTGCAGAGGGGAAGGTTCTTTCTGCGGCAGAGGTCGACGATCTGGCCCAACTGCCCTCCAAAGAAGTTCTCATTGCAAAGGTGCTCGGTGGTTTCAATGCGCCGATTTCCGGTTTTGTGTGCGTGCTGAACGCGACACTGACCGGCCTGGTGGTTGCTTTGAACGCAATTGCCGAAAAGAAAGCGGCCGAATAAGCTGCGGTTCTGTTTCCCAAAACACGGGCAATGTCCCGAAAAAACAAAATTATTTGGAGGTAACATACCATGTCTGAGAAAGTTACAAAACTCATTGAGGATGTCAAGGCTCTTACCGTTCTTGAACTCTCCGAGCTCGTAAAGGCTCTCGAAGAGGAGTTCGGCGTTTCCGCTGCTGCTCCGGTTGCCGTTGCTGCCGCTCCGGCTGCCGCTGCCGCTGCTGTGGAAGAGAAAACCGAGTTTGACGTTATCCTGAAGGCTGTCGGCCCGAACAAGATCAACGTTATCAAGGTTGTCCGCGAAGTTACCGGTCTTGGCCTGAAAGAAGCCAAAGAGCTGGTTGACAACGCTCCGAAGGCCGTTAAGGAAGCTGCTTCCAAAGATGACGCTGAAGCCATCAAGACGAAGCTCACCGAGGCTGGCGCTGAAGTCGAACTGAAGTAATTTACTTCTGAAAAAAGCGGCATTCTGAGAGGATGCCGTTTTTTTATTTGACAACAGGGGTAGCATATCTGCTGTGCTGTTAATCATTTGCGATGTTTAGGAGTGGGAAGATGTACGCGAATCTGTAACCGACTGCAACAAGAAACGGCGCGCTGCGGCGGGTCTGTTTTGTTGTGCGGCTGCAGCTGCGGCGTCTTTTCGCTCTTTTTCGGCTTCTGTCGGGCGGTGCATCTTGTGTCGTTCGGCGGTTGATTCCAATAAGGGGAAAGCTTTCGCGCCTGCCGGCCAAACAACCGACAGGCGTTTTTTGCGGCGCGTGGACAAAGGGGTAATGTGCAATGCTGCAAATAAAAAATCTATCAATATGGATGAACCGCGACCACAAGCAAATTCTGAATCAGTTTTCTTTTTCACTGCAGCCCGGAGATCGTGCGGCGATAATCGGCGAAGAAGGAAACGGCAAAAGCACTTTGCTGCGGATTCTTGCCGGAGATCCGCAGGTGGAGCAGTATGCCGCCTGGGAGGGGACGATATCCGGAAATCAGAAACAGCGGATCGGTTGGCTGAAGCAGGAGCTTTCGGAAGAAGAAAAGAAGATGTCGGTCAGCCGTTTTTATGCTGCCCGCGGTGTTGCGGAAAATGATTTGTACGACGCGTTGTCCAGCGGTACGACGACTGATTTTTTTGAGCCGGAACGACAGGTCGGTACGCTTTCCGGAGGAGAAAAGGTTCGCCTGCAGCTTACTGCGGTGATGGCGCGGCAGCCGGAGGTGCTTCTGCTCGACGAACCAACCAATGACCTGGATTTGGAGACGCTTTCTTGGCTTGAAACATTTTTGCTGCGCTGCAGAAGGCCGGTTCTTTATGTTTCCCACGATGAGACGCTGTTGGAACGAACCGCTAATGTTATCATTCATTTGGAACAGGTGAGAAAAAAATCGCTTTGCCGCCATACGATTGCGCGCTGCGGATACCGTGAATACGTTTCGCGCCGTGCAGGAGCACTGCAGCGTCAGGAGCAGTTGGCGCGCAAAGAACGTGCCGATCAGGAGAAAAAGCAGGCGCGGCTGCAGCAGATTTTTGAAAAGGTGGAGTACCGGCAGAATACCATTTCCCGCGGAGATCCTGCCGGAGGACGCCTGTTGAAAAAGAAAATGCATGCGGTTAAATCGATGGAGCGCCGGTTTGAGCGGGAGTCCGAAAGCATGACGCAGCTTCCGGATACGGAAGAAGCAATTGGATTTGATTTTGGGAGCAATGGCGTGCCGGACGGGAAACCGGTTCTGCGTTTTCAGTTGGACTGCCTGCAAGCGGGAGAAAGAATCCTGGCACGGCAAGTGCGGCTGAACGTAACGGGAGGAGAACACATAGGCATCACCGGGACAAACGGTGCAGGAAAAACAACATTGTTGAAGCGGATGGCGGAACAGCTCCTGCAGCGCAGCGATCTTCACGTGGGGTATATGCCCCAGAATTACGCCGATGCCCTGAACGGCTCGCAGCCTGTGTTGGAATATCTGGCGCCATCCGGCAGGAAAGATGATATTACTGCGGTAAGAACTCTGTTGGGCAGTCTGAAGTTTATGCATGAAGAGGCGGAGGGGACAATAGAGGAGTTATCCGGCGGACAGAAGGCAAAGCTTCTGTTTGCGGGGCTGATTTTCAGCGGCAGCAATGTCCTGATTCTGGACGAACCGACGCGGAATTTCAGTCCGCTTTCCAATCCGGTGATTCGTTCGGCTCTGCGACGTTTTCCCGGTGCGATCGTCAGCGTTTCGCACGACCGCAAGTTTCTTGCGGAGGTTTGCGATACGGTTTACCAGTTGACGGAATCCGGGCTGCAGCCTGTCGGAATAGATGACGAAGAAATCCTGTAAAAATCAAAAAACCGGCGAACCACACTTTTATGAACAGTACTCCATTTGTTAGTCAGTATTTATGATACAATGCCTAACAAGTGAGGTGCGATTCATTCATGTCGTTCGTCGGTTTTCTATTTGCAGATGCCGTTTTACTGTGCGGCGCAAATCAGATCGTTCATGTTGTACAAGCCGGGTTTTTTGCCGGCGAGGAATACAGCGGCGTTTACGGCACCGACCGCAAAGATTTCCTTGCTCTGTGCAGAATGAGAGATCGAAACGGTTTCGTCGTGACCGGCAAACAGAATTTCATGCTCGCCGACAATACTTCCGCCGCGAACGGAATGAATGCCGATTTCGTTCTTTGCACGCTTTTTCCGCTGGGCATGACGATCGTACACATATTCCGCCGGCTGCGCCATGCAATCAGAAACCGCATCTGCAATCATCAGAGCGGTACCGCTTGGCGCGTCAATCTTCTGGTTGTGATGCTTTTCAATAATCTCCACATCAAAACCGTCGCTCAAAACAGAAACGGCAGTCTTTGCAAGCGCAATTAACAGGTTAATGCCGAGCGACATATTTCCGGAATAAAATACCGGTATGCTTTCCGACGCCTTGCGAATCGACTGAACCTGTTCGGAGGAATAGCCGGTGGTACAGAAGACGGCGGGGGTTTTGTGTTTGAGCGCATAGTCCAGCAATGCGTTCAATGCGGACGGATGGGAAAAGTCGATCATAACATCGGCGTCCAGGTTGAGCTGCTCCGGCGAAGTCACAACAGGATAATCGTCTTCTGCGGCGCCGGAGATATCAATGCCCGCAGCAATTCTGCAGTCGGTGCGTTCGCTGACGCAGCGCGTGATGACCCGCCCCATTTTTCCGTTACAGCCGCAAAGCAAAATGGTTTTCATGATTTTTAACTTCCTTCCGGATGGTAATTCAGCTGATGAGTCCGTGCCCTTTCATGACCGAAAGCAGTTTGGCGCGGGCGCCTTCGCCCATATCGGTCAGGGGCAGCCGGCAAGAGCCTGCCTCAAAGCCCATCTGATTGGCGGCTTCTTTAATCGGAATCGGGTTTACGTCAATAAACAGGGCATTCATCAGGTCAAGCCATTTCAAGAAGAGCGCGCGGCTTTCGTTCAGTTTGCCTTCAAACCAAAGGGAAGTAATGCGATGCATTTCGGCAGGGCAAATGTTGGAAAATACAGAGATAACGCCTTTGCCGCCCAAAGAAAGAATCGGAACCGTCTGATCGTCGTTGCCGGAGTAAACCTGCAGATTGTCTCCGCAAAGCGCCAGTGTTTCTGCAACGGAGGAAATGTCCCCGTTGGCCTCCTTTGCCGCTACAATGTTTTCTGTTTTGGAAAGCTCATGGTATGTTTCCGGCTTGATGTTGCAGCCGGTGCGGCTCGGCACATTATAAAGAATGCAGGGCAGACTGACGCGTTCGGCAACATAATTGAAGTGTTTGATCAATCCAGTCTGCGATGTTTTGTTGTAATACGGTGAAACGAGCAGCAAAGCGTCCGCACCCATCGCCTCGGCCTCCTGTGAAAGCTTCAGCGCGTAGGCAGTGTCGTTGCTGCCGGTTCCGGCAATTACCGGAACACGGCGGTTGATTTTTTCAATGGTATGCTTCATAACGCTGCAATGCTCGTTGTGGTCGAGCGTTGCCGATTCACCGGTAGTGCCGCACGTTACAATGGCGTCAGCGCCGTTTGTAATCTGATATTCAATCAGCCGGTCAAGCGCTTCGTAGTTGACGGAGCCATCCGTGTGGAAGGGAGTGATTATAGCAGTGGCAACGCCGGTAAAAACGGTCTTTTTCATACCGAATCACGAATCCTTTCAAAACAGTCAAATAATCATCCGGTTGCCCGGAGTTCAGTCCATATAGCCTTCTGCGCAAAGCAGCTCGGCGAGCAGAACCGCGCCGCCCGCTGCGCCGCGGAGCGTGTTGTGAGAAAGGCAGACAAATTTGATGGTGTATTGCGTGTCAGGGCGCAGGCGTCCAATGGAAACAGCCATGCCGCCTTCCAGCATACGGTCCAGCTTTGCCTGCGGGCGGTCAGCCTCGGTAAAGTAATGGAGGAACTGCTTCGGCGCGCTCGGCAGCTCAAGCTCCTGTGCGCGCCCGCGGTAATTTTCCCAACGGGAGATAATTTCATCCATGGCGGCCGGCTTTTCAAAGGAGCAGAACACTGCGGCGGTGTGGCCGTCCGAAACAGGAACGCGCAGGCACTGTGCCGTAACGGAGGGGGAGGATGCGTTGACAATGACGCCGTTTTCCACATGTCCCCAAATCTTCATTGGCTCCTGTTCGGATTTTTCTTCCTCGCCGCCGATATAGGGAATCACATTATCCAGAATTTCGGGCCAGCGTTCAAAGGTCTTTCCGGCGCCGGAAATTGCCTGATAAGTGCAGGCAAGCACCTTCGTCACGTTCAAATCCATCAAAGGTTGAATTGCTGGAACATAGCTCTGCAACGAGCAGTTGGATTTTACGGCAATAAAGCCGCGCTTGGTGCCGAGTCGTTTGCGCTGTGATGGGATGACATGAATATGGTCTGCGTTGATTTCCGGCACTACCATCGGAACGTCCGGCGTGGAACGATGCGCACTGTTGTTGGAAACAACGGGACATTCCTCTTTTGCGTAGGCCTCTTCCAGCGCACGGATCTCTTCTTTTTTCATATTGACGGCGCAGAATACAAAATCGACCATGGAGGCGATCTTTTTTACATCCTTTTCTGCGTCAAACAGCACCATGTCGGCAAATTTCTGCGGTATCGGGGTTGCCATGGCCCAACGACTGTCGACTGCCTGTGCGTACGTTTTTCCGGCGGAATTTGCGCTTGCCGCCAAAGCTTTCACAGTAAACCACGGGTGATTTTCCAGGATTGTGAGGAACCGCTGCCCAACCATACCGGTTGCGCCAATGACGCCGACCTCATATTTTTTCATCTTCAGATCATTCCTTTCAACTGAATTCAGTACAAATTCATGTTCCATTTTTTAAAATCAGACATTGTTTCGCTGCAGGAAAGAGAAAAATAAAAAGATAATAAAAAAACCGGTTGTCAACCGGTCATCAATGCAATATAATAAAGGCTACATGTGCAGCATACGTGTCTGCCGATAGCTCTCCATCACAAAAGCATGATGACAGTTGCAGGGCTTTCGCCGGAACAACCAGGAAGCTGCCTGCCGCCGGCATTTCCTTCGGCGACAGATACCTTTCACACACGGTCGTGGGCTTTCGGCAGCCTCGCGGGTGTTACTCATCAGAGTCGCGCCTCTATCTTGCGGATATTTTAATGTCCTGCTTATTACTATAGCATTCTGCAGCTCCGATGTCAATTTATTATTCCCTCCGCACAAAAATTTTGGCAGGGAACCAAAAATCAGCTCTTCTGCCGCAAAATTTTAGGATAAAACCATCCGCCTTTTTCATGGAGGAAAGGCAAAACAGAAAGGAACCTGATGATTCATGCAGCGCAGCGAATTTTTTTACGATCTTCCGGAGGAACTGATTGCCCAAACTCCGGTGGAGCCGCGCGACCACAGCCGGCTGATGACACTGAACCGGAAAACCGGCGAGGTAACGCACCGTCATTTTTACGATATTGAAGAAATGCTTCGCCCCGGAGACTGCCTGATTGTGAACGATTCCCGTGTTCTGCCGGCGCGAATCTTTGGCGTTAAAGAGGGTACCGGCGCACATGTGGAGTTTTTGCTGCTCACGCCGAAGGACGGAACCCGCTGGGAGGTGCTTGCTGGGCCGGGTCGCCGCGCCAAGCCGGGCAGCCGTTTCGTGTTTGGCGGCGGTCTGCTGCGTGCCGAGGTGCTTGACGTGCTCGAAGGAGGAAACCGCCTGGTGGAATTCTCCTGCAACGACAACTTTTTTGCCGTTTTGGATCAGATCGGTCAGATGCCGCTTCCGCCATATATTCATGAAAAACTGCAGGACCAGGAACGCTACCAGACGGTTTATTCCCGTGAAGTCGGTTCTGCGGCAGCGCCTACCGCCGGTCTGCACTTTACGTCGGAGCTGCTGGAACGGATCAGACAGAAGGGCGTTTCCATCGGCAGAGTTACCCTGCACGTCGGTCTGGGAACCTTCCGCCCGGTTAAGGCGGATGATATTACCCAACACAAAATGCATTCCGAGCATTATCACCTTCCCGCAGAAACCGCCGAATTGATCAATCGCACCAAAGCGCAGGGCGGCAGAGTGATTGCAGTGGGGACAACCAGCTGCCGCACGCTGGAATCGGTCGCGGCCTATGAAGGAAAAATCTGCGAATCGGACGGCTGGACCAGTATTTTTATTTATCCCGGCTATTCGTTCCGAGTGCTTGACGGTCTGATTACCAATTTTCATTTGCCGGAAAGCACGCTGATTATGCTGGTTTCCGCCTTTGCCGGTTACGACCATACTATGCGGGCGTACCGTGAGGCGGTACAGGAAAAATACAGGTTTTTTTCATTTGGAGATGCTATGTTCATCTGTTAAATGTGTTTTTCGTTTCAACGGGGCTTTCCGCAGAGAGAGGAAGGATCCGTTTTTTGCTGGTATCACAAAAAGGTACAAAAGGCGCTTATTTTCTATTTTTGGCGAATATTGCTTGACAATTTTCTTTTTTTCGGTAATATTGTTATTGGGCATCCGTGAGTTTTAATTGAAAATGAAACAACAGATGGAGTGAATTTGATGGAAGATGCGAAAAAAATAATTGACGAAGTCAAAAAAGCGGTGGTTGGTAAGGATGCGGTACTGGAAAAGGTGCTGATGGCAATTCTGGCTCAGGGGCACGTTCTGCTGGAGGATGTTCCCGGCGTTGGTAAAACCACCATGGCTCTTGCATTTTCCCGGGCAATGGAGCTTTCCTACAAGCGGCTTCAGTTTACCCCGGATGTTATGCCGTCCGACGTAACCGGTTATACCATGTTCCAGCATACGGAGGAAACCAGTGTTTTTGTTCCCGGCGCGGTGATGTGCAATCTGTTTTTGGCGGATGAAATTAACCGAACCTCCAGCAAAACGCAGTCCGCGCTGCTGGAGGTCATGGAAGAAAGCGCGGTAACCGTCGATGGTGTCACGCATCCGGTACCAAAACCTTTTCTGGTAATCGCCACACAGAATCCGGTCGGTTCGTCGGGAACGCAGCCGCTGCCAGAATCTCAGATTGATCGTTTTATGGTTCGCCTTTCACTGGGATATCCGGACCGGCAGAGCGAAATGGAAATGCTGCGCCGCCGAAAAAAGAATATCGCTGCCGAACCGATCCATCAGGTAATCACTCCCGAACAGCTGCTTGTTATGCAGCAGCAAACCGCCGGAATTTTTGTTTCCGACCCGCTGTATGATTATATTACAGGGCTGACCGCCTGGACGCGCGGGCAGCCTGAAATCCGCCTCGGTGTCAGTCCGCGCGGTTCCATTGCTTTGATGGAGATGGGAAAGGCCTGTGCTTTCCTGCGGGATCGGGACTACCTGACACCCGATGATGTCCGCGAAGTATTTGCCGATGTCTGTGCTCACAGAATTCTTCCGAGCCCCAAGGCGCGTATCGGCGGCATGGGTGTTCCCGAACTGATTGCACGTGCGCTGGAACAGGTCAAGGCTCCGGCCGCGGTATAATTTCAGCCAAATGCGCTGTGTGCGGAAAGGATGATTGCGGCAATGGCGATGCGGCGGATCATTTATTTTTTAACGCTGACTGTTTCTTTCGGCCTGTTTTTATGGTGGGAAGATTATATTGTACATCTGTTGTTTTATTTTCTGATTTTGCTGCCGTTTAGTTCGCTGGCCGTCTCGTTGCCGCTTTGCTTTTTGCTGCGGTGCAGGGTCGAATTCCCGGAAGTTACGGCGGCGAAAAACCGTGAAGTAACGCTTCGTCTCCACCTGCGCAACCGCTACCCCGTTCCGGCCCCATGTGTTCGGGCGACTGTAATCTGTGAAAATGAGTTGGGCAGCTTTGGAACGATGGTAAAACAGAAGCTTCGGTTTCCGGTCGGCTTTGCATCCGAAAGTCAAATACCAGTGGCACTTACGTTCCCTTTTTGCGGGAAACTGTCGGTACGCATCAAGTATTTGCGGGTTTGCGATCTGTTGGGGATTTTTTCGCTGCCTGTGCTGCATCGAGACCCGTTTTCTGCCTGTATTTATGTTTTGCCGGATCAGCAGGAACTGGAGTGTACGGCGGAAAGTGGGGCCGATCTCGGGCAGGAAAGCACGGTTTACTCCGACAAAAAATCCGGAAACGATCCGGCGGAAATTTTTCGTCTGCGGGATTATCGGCCGGGAGACCACCCGCACGCGATTCACTGGAAGCTCAGCGCCAGGCTCAACCGCCTGACGGTGAGGGAATTTGGGCTTCCGCTGAACGTTTCCGTCCGTTTTTTGTTCGAACTGGATCAAGATGCAAATCTCAGGCAGGCCGATCAGCTGTTGGAAGCATTTTTTTCTATTGCGGCATTCCAGGTGGAGCAGGGGATGATACTGACGGTACACTGGCTCGTATCCGGAAGGCTGGAAACGCGCACCGTCACAGACGAAGACACTCTGGCAGAAACCCTGCACAGTCTTTTGAGCCTGCCCTCCGCTCCCAATAGCTGCAGAGCGCTTTCGGCTTTTTCACGGGGAGAGATTCCGCCAGGATGCCATTTGATTTACCTGACTGCGGCGCAGAGTACGGAGCCTTCGATCGCATTGTTGGAGGAACTGCTGCAAAACGGAACCTGCCGCCGCGTTTCCGTGCTGACAGCCGGCGGCGAAGAGACCTTAACCGGCCTGAGGGAGCTTCCCAACAGTGAGGTTTATTCTCTTTCCGGTGGGATTTTGAGTGCCGGTCTGGAAGAAATGAGAGTGTAAAAAGGAATGGTTTATCAATGAAACGAAAACGTGCCGAGGTGCCGGTTAGATTTTTGCCGGGCGTTTCTGCGGAAGCTCCGCTATCTGCGCAAAAAAAAGAGAATATCACGTCTGTTCTGCTGTGCGGCTGTATTTTCGGGCTGGCGTTTTTCGGATGTCTGTTTCTGTTTCTGGATATTTTCGCTCTGCCGGTCCATCTTTTTTGGTGTGTTGCCGCAGGAATTGTTTTCTGGTTGGTCTGGACCGTGCTGTTTGCTTTGCCGAAAGGAAAGCAAAGGCTTTGGCTGTTGGTTCCCGTTTTACTGGTGATCCTTTTGGCCGTTTTGCTGCGCCAGCCACTGCAGCAGGGGCTGCTGCGCTATTATAACCGTCTGGCCGATATGCTGAACGCAACTACATATTGGAGCTTTCCACGGGTCGCGCTGCAGTTCTCCGTCCAATCGTCTGTGACCACGCAGAACACGCTTACGGTGAGCTTTTTATTTTTTTGGGTGGCAATGTTGTCCGGCTATGCTGCGGTCGGGCGCGCCAATCTTTTTCTGTTGTTTCTCACCACGGCGCTTTTTTTGTGGGCACCAATTGGATTTCGGCTTCCGGTGCTTCTTCCGGCGTTTTTTGCGGTTTTGACCTCTTATTTTACGCTTTATGCGTTTCGGTTCAGCATGCAGCGGCAGTGGCTGGGGGAGCGCCTTCGTAAGCAAAAACGGTGCGACAAAAAACGTTCCCATATTCCGCGGATGCAAACTTTTGTGGCGATCCCCCTGGCAGCCTTAACGGCGCTTCTGGCGGTTTTGCTGCTGCCGCAGCAGGATTACAAGAGACCGAAAAGCATGTCACAGTTACGCAGTGCCGTGATGAATTTTGAATGGTCCCAGCTGGACTGGAACACGGTGTTCGGAATTCGGTTTCAGGGATTTGGAGACGGGGATCTCAGCAACCTCGGTTCGCTCAATTATTCCGACCGCGTGGTGCTGAAGCTGAAACCGGAAGCTCCGCACACACTGTATCTGCACGATTTTATCGGTGCAAGGTTGGAGCACAGAAAATGGAATATAATCTCCGAACAGGATTATCAAAGTGCTTCTGCCAATTTTCCCGATCTTGTTCCGCAGAAGCTTGCTGCAATGATGTATGAATTTCAAGGAGATTACCCTGTTTTCTGGTCGGGGTCGTTCTTTGCTGACATTCCGGCGCCGTGCAGAATACGGGTGCGCAACGTTGCGCTGCCTGAGAAAAACGCATTTCTCAGCGGTTTCCTGTTCGCGGTTGATGAAACAGGCTTGTCCTTTTCGATGGATTCCATGGCATATATGCACAGCGATGCCGACGACTATTCTTTTCAGTTTTATCCGATCAAAGCTCCTGTTAACACAGAATTCTTTGCAACAGGCAGGCAGATTGCCGGAGCACGCGATTTTTATCTGAATTCCGCTTGGATTTTTACGGATGTTTTAGGAATTCCTTTGAATGCGCGGAACAAGGAAGGTCTTGTCTTTGCCGATTTTTTCATGCAGCTGCAGGCTTATAATCAGTATCTTTATGAAACCTATACGGCACTCCCTGCAGACACACTGCAGGCGGCGCAGGAGCTGCTGGACAAATATAACCTGCAGGTGCCGATGAACGAGTGGACGATTGACGTGCAGACGGCGATTTCTTCTGTGCGGTCTTTGCTGCAGCAAAGCTGCCGCTATTCGCTTTCCCCCGGGCAAATTCCGTCCGACGTGGATTTTACGACTTATTTTCTGGAGGAAAGCAAGGAGGGCTATTGCGTTCATTTTGCTACTGCGGCTGCGGTTCTACTGCGTGCCATGGGAATTCCTGTTCGCTATGCCGAAGGCTTTGTTCTTTCTGCGGAGGATTTCGCCGGCGAAAAGGATGAAGAGGGTTATCTTCCTATCCGGGACAACAGAGCGCATGCATGGATTGAGGTCTATGACCCGATTCAGCTGGAATGGATTCCGGCAGAGATGACCCCGGGTTTTGACAGTCATCGTGGGCAGGTGAATCAGTCGCTGCTGACACAGACAAGTTCGTCGGTTTCGGAGTCATCTTCATCTCCTGTCTCTTCCAGAGAGGAAATGCCCTCTTCGTCAAGGGGAACAGCTTCCTCCCGAGCTCCGGCTTCGTCCCGTGCCACGGCTTCTTCTTCGCGGCAACCGGAACTGTCTCCGAACCCCTCCGACGGCGGTTTATACAAGTGGCTTCCCTTCGTTTACGCCTTGTTGGCAACGGTATTCGCTTTTTTGCTTTTCTGTAGTGTCTGCCGCGCAAGAGCCTCGCTGCGGCGGAAAAAGCTTTCGCAGCAGGATGTCAACCACGCAGTGCTTTACGGCTGCCGCTGCCTGATGGCCGTACTGCGCGCGGCAGGCTGTCCGGCGCCGAAAAATGACGATACGCCGGAAAGCTATACTAAAAAAGCGCTTGATGTGATCTCCTGGCTGCCGCGGCAGCATCTTCGCGCCGCGCTGGAATCCGGGCAAAAGGCACGTTTTGCGGGGCACCCGTGCTCCCAGGAGGAGCAAGAGGAGGTAACGCGGCTGGTGAACGAGCTTCTGACAATGATTCCGAACCAGATGGCGGGACCGCGTGCGGTGCTGTTTCGCATCCGTTTCCCGCACTGACAAATATTTTATATTTTACACAATTTTTAGCATTTAAAAGTTGACAAAAATCACACCTTATAGTATACTTATATACAGAAAAGGAAACGATATGAATTTTTTTAGATAACGAAAAAGGGGAGTGATGCCTATGATAACACATTGATAACAGAAAAATTGTTTATGGGGAAAAGAAAGGAGACAAAATCATGAAAAAAGCAAGTAAAAAGATCGTGTTATTTATTTCCGTCGCTTTGCTGCTCGCTCTTTCCGTTCCAAGTGTTTTCGGAATAACGGAAAACGCTACCACTTCTTATGACGTGTCTCTTCCGGCGTTCCAACAGCACGCAACTCTCCGAGAAGGTAATCGTCGCAATAATAAGGCTAATGTGTACGCTTATAACCGGATCACAAAACCAAATTGTACTGCCTATATCTGGTTTGATAAAATGGTTGATGATAACATTTATCAGGCAACGGAAAGACAATTCTGTTCTTACAATGCCACTACTGCTACATCGTTTTTATACTATACGGCATGGAGCGGAAAAGCGAGAGCAAGGGCGTATGCAGGTTCTTGGATTGCAACAGGATGGCAGGTTTCGGGATATGCTGATTTTTCGTAATTAAAATTTGCATGCAAAAGCTTCAAAGAGAAGAGCCTTTCTGATGGCCTTTCTCTTTGAAGCAGAATGGGACTGAGGTATGTTGCTGTTATGAATATGTCGTTAATAAAATTTCATATTGCAAATATGACCAAACGAAATGAATATAAATTTTCGGTTCTTATGTTGGGAGTCATTCTTACAGCCATGTTTACCGAAGAATGCTTCTATTTGCGGGGGATCGATCAAAGCTGCAATATTTCTGCTGCAACAGGCTGGTGCTTTTATCTTGATACATATGAAAACCAGGCAGGAAGAATATTTGTATTTGTCTTTTTCGGTTTTCTTGCGTCGCTCATGTATTCAGACTTTTTTATGACAGAAAAACAATACCGTATTTTTTCAATCTCAACGGTTCGCTCCTCTGGGTTTCAAGAGTATTTGCGTGCCGGTGGGATTGTGATATTCGTGGGAGTTTTTTTGACTTATTTATGCTTCTTTTTATTTTCCCAGTTGTTAATGTTTATTGTCTTTCCTGCTGATGGGCATTTTGTTGGACATATCAATACACCGGAATATCGTGTGCCCATCACTTTGGACATGGGCGTATTTCCTGAATTAAGATATAACTTTCCTTATCTGCATAATTTAATTTTTATTTTCTGGTCTTCAATTTGGGCGGGCATCCTTGCACTGATTTCTTTTGCTTCATCCTTTTTCATAAAGAATCGGTTAGTCGTTCTTGCCGTTCCACAGTTATTCCTGCTTTTTCTCAGCCTGATACTTCCGATGAAGTATCAGCCGATCTATCAATTATATCCCGGTGCTAATTATATGGGATCAAGCGCGTTGGGCTTTTTCATCCTTCCGCTTTTACTGCTGTCAGGTGCTGTTGCAGTGATTTGGAATCAAACGAAAAAAGGAAAAGAATTGATTTTATGATTGGAACAGAAAAAAGATATATCGCATATTTTGCAGCCGCAGTTGTTGCACTCAGAATATATCAATATTTGTCGTTTGGAAACGCAGCAATCATGACGACAGAAGATCTTTATTCGTGTCTGAATCCGCCCGGCTTTTTTTGCATCATATTTCCGATAGTTTTTGGCTGGGTAATTTTTCAAAAGAGCAAGCTGTTTTTTTCCGATATTGTCGTAGTGCGATATCGAAAAAGAACAGATTATCTTTGGCTTTTGATGCAAACAGCGCTGATACAGGCTTTTTTGTTTTGCGGAATCGCCAATGCTACATCCTTCGGATTGAGCCTGCTTTTAGGATGTCCCATAACTGTTTCCGTTCTGTCGTTTTATTCTCTTGTGCAGATTGTTGCAACCGTTTTCTTTGCCTCAATTGCGTTGATTTACTTTTTGATTGTAATTGTTACAAAAAACAATGCGGCAGCTTTTATAGGGATCGCATTGTATTGCATATATGACTTTATGACATTCTTTCTGCCATACGATTTGTTCTACATAGGGTGGAGGCGTGTTGCCGGTATAGGAACGGAGACTTCCGTTTTTAGCAGCATAGGATTCTTTTTCGGATGCTTTGCATTGTTAAGTGTTCTTGTTTTAATCGGTACCTCAAAAATAGATTTTTTAAACAGGAGTACGGAAAATGAATAGATCGTATGATAAAAGGTTGCTTTTAGCTGCCGCGGTTGCCCTTATAACATCCTATTTTTTGATCAGAAATTTTTCGATCGGTCCATCGGAGAGTCTTCTGTCATTTTTTGACGGTACTTATTTGAATGCGGAGACGAATCCCTTTCTTATCATACTTCTTCTGCTTCCATCAACGCTCTTTTTGTATCTATGGGGTGATTTCTTCAAAAGTGATTTTGAAAGTATGTGTGTTTACATATTTACACGTACAAAAAACCGGACAAAATGGTTGATAAAGAAAGTGCTGATTCTGTTTTCCTATTGGTTGGCGTTTTACTTGATTTATGCCGTGAGCATGTTCGTGTTGTTAGCGGTCAAAAACAAAAATTTCTTTTTCCTTATCAAAGAAGTACCAATGCTGTTGTGGATTGTGCTGTGGAATGTGCTGATGATGTTTCCAATCCTGCTGCTTGAAAATTTGTTATCAATTAAAATCGCTCCGGTTAAGTGTGTGTCCATCGTTATTTTGTTGCATCTTATTTCTCTTTCTTTGCTGATTATGTCCCCAAACGCTTTGCTGTTTATACTTCCTTCTGTTCAGGCTGTGTATCAATGGCACTTTTCTGTTTTACCAAACTTTACGATTTTGTATTCCGTATTTTATTTTCTGATAATCATTACGGTCGAATTAAGTATTGGAACTGTGCAGTTAAAAAGAATTGATTTAATATAGGAGGTGCGGTCGTTGAACGACGGTATTGAACTTTGCGGAGTAACAAAAAAGATCAAAGAAAACTTAATTCTTGATAATATATGCTTGTCGCTGAAAAAAGGAGAAGTATATGGTTTTTGCGGAATAAATGGATCAGGGAAAACGATGCTGTTCCGGGCAATCGCAGGACTGATTCATCTCACAGAGGGAGAAATATCTGTTTTTTCGAAACGAATTGGCGTCGATGTGTCTTTTCCGGAAAATCTGGGGATTATTATTGAATCGGTTGGATTTTGGCCGGATTATACGGGATTTGAAAATTTGAAGTTGTTGGCTTCAATAAGAAACAGCATTAATGAGAATCAAATAGAAGAATCGCTTTATCAAGTCGGGCTTTCTCCGAAGGATACAAGAAAATATAAGAAATATAGCCTTGGTCAGAAGCAGCGGCTTGCTTTGGCGCAGGCAATTATGGAAAACCCCGAGTTGTTGATTTTAGATGAGCCAACAAATGCCTTGGACGAAGAAGGAATTGAACGTTTTTACTCTATTATTCAGAAAGAACGTGAACGTGGGACTACAGTATTGATTGCGAGTCATAATAAAGCAGATCTTTACCAGCTGTGCAGTCGTGTCTATACGCTTTCCGCCGGAAAAATCGTAAATGAAGAAATACGGTAAAACGTGAATGAATTTTTAATGAGATAGCAGAGAGAAATTCACAAACAAGGAGGCTGTTATGAAATACAGATATTGCGTAATAGTTTTATCGTTGCTTTTGTGCATTTGTATATTCACGGGAATGACGACACGGTCAAATTTTACGGATAACAGTAAAGCCGATATGAATGAATTAGGCTATAATTATTTTTCATTTGATTTTGAAGAGGTTGATATCGACAGTCTTTGGAATGAGGCTGATTTGATTGTGGTTGCTAAGTTTACCGGAAATAGAACCGCAAGAAATCGGTGTTTTTTGTCGGAAGTTGAGGTATTATCGGTTGAAAAGGGAGATAAAACTTTAGAAAAAAGCACAATTAGTGTGTACGAAGCGGTTTCATACAGCTCTTTCCGGATAGACGATTGGATTGCAGACAGCCCGTCAATTTGGAAGAAAATTGAGAAAGGATTTCATGTTTCTAAAGAAAATAATCTCTACTTACTTCCCGGTCAGCGGCCATATGAAGTTTCACCGCTTCTAAATCAGGAAAAGGATTATATTCTTTTCCTGAATGCGTATGACCCTGATAACATTTTAAACAGTGACCCTGAAAAATATATTTTTGTTGAATGTCCGTGTGCGAAGATATGGGCGACAGATTCTGTTGCGCTTTCCGAATATCAATTACCGGATGAATATCCGTTGTACAAGGATATCAGCACATATGAAATATTGCTCAAGGATCAAGACTCGTACAGAAAGTTTCTTTCTGTTAAGCAAAAGATCATGGATAGAATATCTTACAGTCATGGTAATTAGACTACGCGGTTTCCCGCGCTGAGCTGCAATTTTTACGTTGACTTCCCATGTAAAAGCCGATATAATAAATAAAAAGGACGGTATGCTGGGGCACCGGCGTACCGTCCTTTTTATAAATTTGAGCGGAAAGGCTGAGAAATCGGATGCTTAAAATCATCAAACAGGAGGGTCGCGCCCGCCGCGGAGTGCTGGAAACACCCCACGGAACCGTTCAGACCCCCGTATTTATGAATGTAGCGACCAGCGGCGCCATCAAAGGGGCTGTTTCGGCGCTCGACCTAAAGGAACTGAAATGCCAGATTCAACTTTGCAATACGTACCATCTTCACATTCGTCCGGGCGATGAACTGATTCGTTCGCTTGGCGGCGTTCGGGAATTTACACGCTGGAGCGGCCCTGTGCTGACAGACAGCGGCGGTTTTCAGGTTTTTTCACTTGCTTCTCTGCGAAAAATTACCGAGGAGGGCGTGCAGTTTGCATCACATATGGATGGCACCCGTATTTTTATGGGGCCGGAAGAAAGCATGCAGATTCAGTCTCATCTGGGTTCAACGATTGCCATGGCCTTTGACGAATGCGTAGAAAATCCGGCCCAGCTGGATTATGCGCGGCAATCCTGTGCGCGTACGGTGCGCTGGCTGGAGCGCTGCAAAGCGGAAATGAGGCGTCTCAATGCCTCGGATGATGCTGTAAATCCGAGGCAATGGCTGTTCGGGATCAATCAGGGCTGCACGTTCGACGATCTGCGCGTGGAGAATATGAAAATGATTGCAAAGCTCGACCTGGACGGTTATGCCATCGGCGGCTTGGCTGTGGGAGAGCCCGCGGCCGATATGTATCGCATTATTTCCGTCGTTGAACCGGAAATGCCGCCGGAAAAACCGCGTTATCTGATGGGCGTCGGCACGCCGGGCAATATTCTGGAAGCGGTTCGGCTCGGCGTCGATATGTTCGATTGCGTAATGCCCAGCCGCAATGCCCGTCACGGCAGAATCTTCACCTGGAACGGCGCACTGAACATTATGAACAACAAATATCAGGCCGACCCGCTGCCGTTGGACCCGGAATGCGACTGCCCCGTGTGCAAAAATTTTTCCCGCGCCTACATTCGGCATCTGTTTAAAAGCGGAGAAATGCTTGCCATGCGCCTTTCTGTGATGCACAATCTCTGGTTTTATAACACGCTGATGGAACGTGTGCGCGCAGCGATTGAAGAGGACCGTTTTACGCAGTTCCATGCGGAAAATTTTGAAAAGCTGGATCGAAGGATTTAAAAAAGCAAAAATTTTGTTAACTCTTGTGAACTCTCTTGCAGGAGTGAGGGATTGTTGTTATAATGAATGCATAACTTTTTGAGGAGTGTACAAACAAATGATGATTTCGCAAATGATTTCCCTTGCAAGCACCGCGGCCGGGTCAACGCCGGAGCAGGGCAATTCTACGGTTTCTCTGCTGGTTAGTCTGCTTCCGATTTTGCTGATGGTCGTTCTGATGTATTTTATGCTGATTCGCCCGCAGAACAAACGTAAAAAGGCTGAGCAGAAAATGCGCGACAGCCTGCAGGTTGGTGATGATATTACCACGATCGGCGGAATCATGGGACGTGTGGTCAGCATCAAGGAAGAAACTGAATCCATCGTGATTGAAACAGGCGCCGACCGCAGCAAGGTTCGCATCAAAAAATGGGCGATCGGCAGTTGCGACACGGTGCACGACGAGGCGGAAACGAAGTAAGTTTCGGTATTTTTTCTTTTCCCCCGCAATATAATGAAGCAGGATTGATTTTGATCCAGAAGGGGGAACTGCAATGCGCTCCGGAAAATCTGCCGCTCGGGAAAATTCTTTCTGGAACCATATTCGTGCCGTTTGCTGGGGAAGCGCCGCGGGGGCCGCGGTGATTATGCTGCTGATTTTGCTGTTCACAGTGGTTTTTGTAAAACTGCGGCAGGTTCCGCAGGCGGCTGCGGTTCCACTCACAATTGCCGCGGCCAGTGTCGGCGCGTTTGTCGGCGGTTGTGTCGCGGGCGGAATTGCCCGGCGGAGAGGGATCCTTTACGGATTCTCATCCGGGCTGCTTCTGTTTGCGCTGCTGTTTCTCTGTGGTGTTATCCTTGTCCGGGAGCCGCTGGCGTCGGCGGCTTTCATCAAGCTGGCGCTGATGATTTTTTTTGGTGCCGTCGGCGGCATTTTGGGCGTCAACCGCAAAAGCAGAGTTCGTATGCGCTGAGACGTGGCTTAATATGACTGGAGAGACTGCTGCAAAAGGATCGCCGCAACGGCGTTTCCGGCTGGCGACGTTGAAGAAACAGGCGTTCGCAGGTGGAAACAGCGTTGTATCGCGCTGCTTTGCGGCAGTTCTTTTTAAAAAGGTGTGCGCTGTGCAAATGTGCCCACTGTGAAAAGTGAGGCAAAAGGGATGATGATTGGATGGAAGGGTCAATTGGCTTTATCGGAGCCGGTAATATGGCTTCGGCAATTATCGGAGGAATGATTCGTGCGGGGCTTGCGGAGCCCCAGAGGATTGTCGTGTGCGACAAAAGCGTTGAAAAATGCGCGCCGATGCAGGCAAAGGGATGCCGGATCGCCGCGGATGCCGCCGAGACAGTGCATTTGTGCCAAACCGTTTTTCTTGCGGTCAAACCGCAGAATTACGCCGAGGTGCTGGAGTCTGTTCGTTCGGCTGTTACGCCAGACAAGCTGTTTGTTTCGATTGCAGCCGGCATTTCCACTGCTTATGTGGAGCGGGAGTCCGGCTGCGGTAAGGTGATTCGTGTAATGCCGAACACACCGCTGCTGTTGGGCGCGGGCGCAACGGCGCTCTGCCGGGGTAAATGTGTGCCGGATGATGAATTCGAACAAGTGAGAGAAATTTTTGAGGCCTCCGGAATGGTGGAGGTGCTGCCCGAAGAGCAGATGAACGCTGTAATTGCCGTCAACGGCAGCAGTCCAGCGTATGTTTATCTGATGGCCAAAGCAATGGTGGACGGTGCCGCAGAGCAGGGAATTGACCCGGAAACAGCGCTTCGGCTGGTCGCCGGAACATTGGCGGGCAGCGCAAAAATGCTCACGGATTCCGGCCATTCTCCCGATGAGTTGATTCGGATGGTTTCCTCACCGGGCGGAACGACGCTAAAAGCGCTGGATGTACTGTATGAGTGCAATTTTGAATCGGCACTGAAAGACGCCATGCAGGCCTGCACGCGCCGTGCGGAGGAGTTGGGCCGCTGATTGCGCGGTTATATTCCTGTGTTTTTTTGCATAGGTATTTCCGTAATGAAAAAACGGGAGGACTTGTGCATCATGAAAAGAACAGGAAAACGCATGCCCGCTTTTGGCCGTTTGCAGCTGCGCGGCGCCGCGCACGACCTTGCGAGGCTTCGCAGCTGGCTGCTTTTGTGCGGAATTCTGCTGTTCGGCATGGCGCTGGGAGCGCTGCTTTGCCGGGGAACTGCCGGACTGCCGCAAAGCGGGGTGGCGCTGTTGGTGGACGAGTTTCGGGCGCGGCGAAGCGACCAGAGCTTTTGGCTCACCTTTGCGTCTTCATTTGAAGCGTTGTTTGTCCTGTTTTTGATATTGTTTCTCAGCGGCGTTTCGGCGGCGGGTGTTGCAGCGGTGCCGTTGGTGCTTTTATTTCGGGGTGCAGGGATTGGCCTTGTGATGGGATATTTTTATGCTGCCCATGCTTTTCGGGGGTTTCTTTATGTGCTTGTAATGATTTTGCCGAACGCCTTTCTTTCTACTCTGGCATTTTTGGTGCTTGGTAGAGAAAGCATGCGCCTTTCCCTCAGAATCTTTCGCGTTTTTCGTCCGGACGCGCCAGGCGAGTCGATTTGGCCGGGCTTTCGTCTCTATTGTATCCGCAGCGGGTTGATATTGATTTTGTTGTGTGTTTCCGCTCTGCTGGATAGTGTGTTGGCCGTCGCGTTTGGATCAAAATTTGTATTGTAATGAGGGATTGAAACGTCAAAGTGGAGTTGAAACGCGTGTGAATGACTACAGAAGAGAATTTGAGCGTTTCCTGTGCGAACAAAAGAAGCTTTCCGAAGAGACCAGAATGGCGTACCTTGGAGATCATTCCGGTCTGGCGGCCTTTGCGTGCCAGAAAAAAATTGACGATCTGGCCGAGCTGACTGCGAGCGAGCTGAACGCATTTGCGCGCTGGCTGAGCAGTCTGGAAAAATTGCCTGCCACGGTGAATCGTGCAATTGCCGCAGCGCGATGCCGAAGAGCAGGTGCTTTTTTTGAATCAGTATGGCAAACGAATGAGTCGTCAGGGCTTTTGGAAGCAGTTGAAGCAATATGCTTTTCGGGCGGGAATTCCCGATTCTGTTACACCGTGCTCACTCGGTATCCAATCCTGCGAAGCCCGCAATTTGCGGAAATATGAGGAAAATAAAGGATAAGCAAACAGCCGGAAACGGCAAAATCAAAGGAGATGTCATCATGGGTTTTCTGTCAAACAGATATTCCAAACCGGGCCCTGGCGTCGGTAAGGACGAGCCGGAAAAAAGAAGAATTGTAGTCTTTTTCGAAATTCTTTCCCGAAAATTCTGGAAGCTGGAACAAGCCAATCTGGTATTTTTGCTGCTTTGTCTTCCGATTGTTTTACTGATCTTTGGCTTGAACTTTTTAATGCTGAGCGTTTTGCGGGTTAACAATGCTCTTTTGAGCAATTTTGTGAGTTTTCTGCCGCTTGGTCTGTTGGGCGTTCCGATAGTTGGCATGACCTATATCACACGCAATTTTGCCCGTGAAGAACACGCTTTTGTCTGGTTTGACTTTTTTGATCAGGTCAGGAAAAACTGGAAGCAGAGCCTGCTGCATGGCATGATTACTTATTTCGTCGTTTTTGTTGCCTATTATGCGCTTTCGTTTTATTTTGCAGCCGCGGCCACAAAGGGTTGGTTCTTTATGATCCCGGGTGTGCTCTGCATGCTGCTGCTGATTGCCTTTACTTTTTCGCAGTATTATATTTTCCAGATGATCATTACCTTTGAGCTTCCTTATAAAAATATGATTAAAAACGGGTTGATCTTTTCGATTGCCGCATTTTTGCGCAACCTGCTGCTGACGGCGCTGCATGTTGTTGTGTGGGGCTTTACTATCCTTCTGCTCGCAGTGCCGGAAACCTGTATCCTCGGTATCCTGCTGCTCCTGATTGGTATCCCGGTATTCTCATCCTTTCTTACCAATTTCGTCACTTATCCCGTTATCGTGCGTTTTATGATTAAGCCAATGTACGAAAAGGATGAAGACAGCGAGAATTCGGATTCTGCAAAGGATACGGATCATTATCATCCGATCGAAGAAGATAAAAAAGAGGAATACGTTTTTGAAAATGGTCGCCTGATTAAGAAAATGGATGATGTTGAAAGCGTATTTGAAGACAGAAAATAATTCTTTTGCAGCACGGGCGGAGAACGTGGTATTCGGCGGTTCTCCGCTTTTTTGTGCAAAAAAGGTTGTTGACCGCATCTGGTTGGCGTGATATAATCAGTTGAATTTGAAATGAATGTCGTCAACAGGAAGGGCGGTCGGTTCAATGGAACCCAGAATGCTCCTTGCGCAGGTGCTTGGATTTGTCGGAGCAGCAATTGCAATCAGCTCTTTTCAATGTAAAGAGAGCAAAAAACTTTTTTTGGTCCAGATTATCTCCACAATGGTTTTCTCGGCACATTATCTGCTTTTGGCAATCGATAATCCGTCCGCAAACACGGGCATGATTCTCAACTTGGCAGGCATGATTCGCGCGGTATTTTTGTTTTTCGGCGAAAGAAAATGGGCACGGCATTGGGTGTCGCTTGTCTGCGTTACCCTGTTGATGGCGGTTTGCGGCGTTGTGACATGGGAAGGGTGGATCAGCCTGCTGCCGACTGCCGCCATGGTGATCGGTACGCCTTTTTTCTGGACACGCAACGGAAAGACGCTGCGTCTGGCACAGCTGTTCTTCATTTCCCCATGCTGGCTGACCTATAATGCGCTCGTGCTCTCCATTGCCGGCGTGCTGACGGAATGCTTTAACATTATTTCGGTGCTTGTTTCTCTTTGTCGCTTCAGGCTTAAGGCCGACAATGCAGGCGCCAAAAATCGATCTGTAAAAAGCGATACGATTTCTGCAGAAAATGTATCAGTAACAAAATCAGCATAATACCAGATGCTGAATAAAACGCCAAGTCCCGCGGGAAACGCATTCTTTCCGGCGGGGCTTGGTTATATTATTTTTTGGAGATTACTTTGTGTAGAATCGATAAATGGTGGTAGTATCATACCGTTCGCCGGGCTTCAGAACCGTCGTCGGGAATTCCGGACGGTTGGGCGAATCGGGGTAATGCTGTGTTTCCAGGCAGATTGCAGCGCGCGGTTTCTGCGGTCTGCCGCCGCGAAGAGGCAGATCGCTGCGGTTGAGAAAATTGGCGCTGTAAACCTGCATGCCGCATTGATCGGTTAGAACGTCCATGCACCTCCCGGTATCAGCTGCGTAAAGGGTTGCCACGCGCCGCAGCCCCTTGCCGCGCAGTACAAAATTATGGTCATAGCCTCCGGCAAGCTTTAATTGTTTATCTCCGCAGTCAATATCCCGGCCAATTGTTTTGGGACTGGTAAAGTCAAAAGCGGTTCCGCCCGTGGAAAACAGTCTGCCGGTTGGAATCAATTCCGAATCCGCCTCGGTAATCGCGTCGCTTTCCACCTGCAGCGTGTGGTTCAGCACATCGCCGCAGCTGCAGCTGCTCAGATTAAAATAGCTGTGGTTTGTCATGTTGATCACGGTTTCCCGATCGGTTTGCGCAGTATAATGAATTTGCAGTTCGTTGTCATCCGTCAGGGTGTAATTCACGGCAATCTGCAGGGTACCGGGGTAATTTTCTTCCCCGTCCGGGCTGCAGAGGCGCAGTGTAACGCTGTTGTCTCCGGTGATTTCAGCATCCCATACACGCGCGGAATACCCCATGGCGCCGCCATGAAGGTGGTTACGCCCGTCATTCTGCGCAAGATGATATGTTTGTCTATTCAGGGAAAATTGCGCGCAGGCGATTCGGTTGCCGTAGCGTCCGATCAGCGCGCCCTGACCGGATGTATCCTTTTCGTAGGATTCCAGTTCGTCAAAGCCAAGGATCACTTCGTCCAAGTTTCCGCTGCGGTCCGGCATTTTCAGCGAGATCAGCCGCCCACCGTAGGTGATCACAGTAGCAGAGGCACCGGATGTGTTTGCGATACAGAAAGCTTCCACCACGGTTTCTCCGTGGTAGCCGAACGGTTTGGTTGTTACGCTCATCGGGGTATCCATTCCTTTCCTGAATCAGAAAATCTTTGTTTATCCTTACAGTATCACAGTTTCGGATGAAAAACAAGCATTTGTGTGGAATTCGGAGACAGCAGTGCATCATCATGTCGGCGAGGGGCAGAATGAATACCGACGGAAACTATTTTGCAAGAATTTGCCGCAGTGCTTGACTTTTTTTCATCTATGTATTATGATAAGAAAAATTAAATGTGAAAATAGGCGCTGATGGGAAATCGCGCTTTTTGCCGGATTCAGAGAGCCTGCGGTTGGTGTGAGCAGGTGTTCGGCGCGGCGTGCCAGTCATCCCGGAGCTTTCTGCTGAAGGGCGTTTTGCCTGTGTAAGCGTGAACGGTTTGTCTCCGTTAGCAGGCAGCTGCGCAGTTTTGCGCAGAGAGTGACTGTCCGGTTTTAAGCCGGCGGTAATAAGAGTGGTACCGCAGAGTGTTGATTCAAACCTTTGTCTCTTCAAAGAGACAAAGGTTTTGTTTTTGCACGGAATCTGTCATACAAAATTGGGCGCCGAGTCTTTCGGCGTTCTTGAGGAGGAACAAACGCAATGAGCAAGGAGCTCGCGAAAACGTATGAACCCCGCGAGGTGGAAGACCGGATTTATGAATCGTGGATTTCCGGCGGGTATTTTCATGCGGAAGTTGACCAATCGAAAAAACCATATACAATCGTGATCCCGCCGCCGAATATTACCGGCCAACTGCACATGGGACACGCTCTGGACGAAACGCTGCAAGATATCCTGATCCGGTTCAAACGGATGCAGGGCTACAGCGCGCTCTGGCTGCCCGGAACTGACCATGCGTCCATTGCAACCGAGGCCAAAATTGTGGAGGCCATGCGCAAAGAAGGACTGACCAAGGAAGAAATCGGCCGCGACGCCTTTCTGGAGCGCGCGTGGGCATGGAAAGAAAAGTTTGGCGGGCGCATCATTGAACAGCTGAAAAAGCTCGGCTCCTCCTGTGATTGGGAGCGCGAGCGCTTTACGCTTGACGAAGGCTGCAGCAAGGCGGTTCGGGAAGTGTTCTGCCGCCTGTATGAAAAGGGACTGATCTATCGTGGGGAGCGCATCATCAACTGGTGCCCGAAATGCTGCACCTCCATTTCCGACGCTGAGGTGGAGTTTACCGAGCAGGACGGCTCCTTCTGGCACCTGCGCTATCCGCTGACCGACGGCAGCGGTTATCTGGAGCTTGCAACCACCCGTCCGGAAACGCTGCTGGGCGATACGGCCGTCGCGGTTCATCCGGATGACGAGCGCTATCAAAAATATGTCGGCAAAACGGTCACGCTGCCGCTGGTCGGCCGCGAGATCCCGGTCATTGCCGATTCCTATGTTGAAATGGATTTCGGAACCGGTGTTGTCAAGATCACGCCGGCACACGATCCGAACGACTTTGAGGTCGGCCTGCGCCATGATCTCGAAGTGATCAATGTTCTCAACGAGGACGCCACGATCAATGAAAACGGCGGAAAATATCAGGGTATGGACCGCTACGCGGCACGCAAACAGATCGTTGCCGATCTGGAAGCGGGCGGTTATCTGGTGCGCGTCGAGCCGATCAAGCACAATGTCGGAACCTGTTACCGTTGCCACGAAACCGTTGAACCGCGCGTTTCGCGCCAGTGGTTTGTCAAGATGGCGCCGCTTGCGGAACCGGCTGTTCGAACCGTGAGGGACGGCGAGGTTCGCTTTATTCCGGAGCGCATGGAAAAGGTTTATTACAACTGGATGGAGAACATCAAGGATTGGTGCATTTCCCGTCAGCTGTGGTGGGGCCACCGCATCCCCGCGTGGTATTGTGCCGACTGCGGGGAAATGATTGTTGCCCGCGAGGATCCGTCCGTCTGCCCCAAATGCGGCGGAACACACCTGCATCAGGACGAGGATACGCTCGACACCTGGTTTTCTTCGGCTCTGTGGCCGTTCTCAACGCTCGGCTGGCCGGACAAAACGCCTGAGCTGGAATATTTTTACCCGACCGATACGCTGGTTACCGGGTATGATATCATTTTCTTCTGGGTTGCCCGCATGATCTTCTCCGGATTGGAGCATACGCAGCAGCCGCCGTTCAAAACGGTATTTTTCCACGGACTCGTGCGCGACGCTCAGGGGCGCAAGATGTCCAAATCGCTTGGAAACGGCATCGATCCGCTGGAGATCATCGATCAATACGGTGCTGACGCACTGCGCTTTACCCTCGCGACCGGCAACAGCCCCGGAAACGACATGCGCTTTTCCGATGAAAAGGTGGCTGCAAGCCGCAATTTCGCCAATAAGATCTGGAACGCCGCCCGCTTTATTCTGATGAATATCGAAGGCAAAGAGGTTCCCACCGGGCTGCCGGAGCAGCTTTCCACTGCCGACCGCTGGATCGTGAGCCGTCTGAACCGTGTTATCGGTGAAGTGACCGACAATCTGGAGCATTTTGAACTCGGCGTCGCCGTGCAGAAGCTCTATGATTTCATCTGGGACGAATTCTGCGACTGGTATATTGAATTTGCCAAGATCCCGATGCAGTCCGAGGATGAATCGGCTGCGCAGAATACGCGCCGTGTGCTGGTATATGTGATGACCACCACGCTGCAGCTGCTGCATCCGTTTATGCCGTTCATCACGGAGGAGATCTGGCAGTCGCTGCCGCACGAAGGGGAATCCATCATGGTGTCGCAGTGGCCGCAGCCGTGTGAGAGCAACCACTATGCGGCGGAAGAGGAGGCGATGGCGCATGTGATGACAGCCATCCGCGCGATCCGCAACCGCCGCAGCGAAATGAATGTGCCGCCGAGCAAAAAAGCGCATGTCAGCATCGCCACACAGGAGACCGCAATGTTTGAACGCTGTGTGCCGCTGATGATGCGTCTGGCGTATGCCAGCGGCATCGCGATCGGCGAATCGTTCGATCTGCCCGGCGCAGTGACGATCGTGACCGACTGCGCAAAGATCTATATCCCGTTGGATGAACTGGTGGACAAAGCCGCAGAAACTGCCCGTCTGACCAAGGAACTGGAATCTGCACAAAAGCAGCTGGCGCAAACGGAAGCCAAGCTGAATAATCCCGGATTTGTGGATAAGGCGCCCGCTAAGGTTGTGGAAGGCGCCCGCCAGAACGCGGAAACCCTTCGCGGCCGGATACGCCTGATCCAGGAAAGTCTTCAATCTCTGAATCATTAAATCAATGCAGCAGGGGCGAGCGATGCTCTCCGCAGAATTGGCAGCATGCAGCATGCGCGGCACAAAATTCGGCAGGGCAGCGCAAGCCCCGTTTGCTGTTGTAATATGCTTTCGCTTTGTGCAAAAGCCGCAGGGAAAGGATGAGAAAAATGTACACGGATGCAAACGGGGCAAAGTGGTTCAAAGGGAATCTTCATACCCACACCACGCGCACCGACGGGGTAAAAACGCCGGAAGAAGCCATTGCGCTTTACCGCGGCGCCGGATATGATTTTTTGGCATTGACCGATCACTGGGTTCGTTCCGAAACGGTGGAGGAAGAAAATTTCCTGCAGCTTTCGGGCTGCGAATTTGATATCGGAAGCAATGTACAGGAAGGTATTTTCCACATTGTCGCCATCGGAACGCAGCAAATGCCGGCGCTGGAGCGCGGAAACTTTACGGTGCAGGGCGCAGTGGATGCCATTCGTGCCTGCGGCGGAGAGGCCATTCTGGCGCATCCGGCGTGGTCGTTGAACCGCGCTGAACAGATCTTGCCGATTCAGGGCTTTGCGGCTGCGGAAATTTACAATTCCGTTTCAGGAACCCCATGGAACGCTCGCCCGTATTCCGGTGTATTTATTGATGATCTGGCCGTTCTGGGCAGGCTGATGCCGTGTTCGGCTGCTGATGACGCTCATTTTTATAACGGCGACCAGACGCGTTCGTTTATCATGCTCCGCGCGGAGAGCCTCACGCGTGAAAATGTGATGGCAGCGCTGCGAAACGGCGATTTTTACGCAACGCAGGGCCCGCTTTTTTCCTGGAGCCTTTCCGGAAGCAAGTTGACGGTCCGGTGCAGCCCGGTGGAAGAGGTTGTCTTCTTTTCCGATACGGTTTATGCAGCTGACCGTGTTACAAGAGCGCACGGCTGTACAGAAGCGGAATATTTGCTGAAACCGAACGATCACTTTGCCCGTTTTGAACTGCGGGACAGCGAAAACCGTATGGCGTGGTCGTCGCCGATCAATGTATCCGCAAACGCTGTTCAAAAATAAAAGGCGCAGAAATAGGCGGGCTGGCCGGGATAAAGTAACCGGGCTTTTAGCGTGCTGCAGCCAATTTCGTTTCTGCAGCTCAGGGGAAGGAGTTGTCGTCATGAAGGAAAGGGAGGCTCTCGCATGGATCCATTCCATGAGCCGTTTTTCCGCGCATCCGGGTTTGGCAAGAATGCGACGGCTGATGGAGCTGCTTGGCAACCCGCAGAAACAACTGCGGTGCTTTCACGTAGCCGGAACAAACGGCAAAGGCTCCACCTGCGCAATGCTGGCTTCCTGCATGCACAGCGCGGGGTATCGTACCGGGCTGTATGTTTCCCCGTTTGTCATTGATTTTCGCGAACGGATGCAGATCGACGGAAAAATGATTTCCGCGCAGGAGTTGGCGTTGACGGCAGAGCGCGTGAAATCGGCGGTGGAAATTCTCTGCGGTGAAGATGATCCGCCGCTCGAATTTGAGGTCGTGACAGCCATCGCGTTCTGCTGGTATGCACAGCAAAAATGCGATTATGTTGTGTTGGAGGTCGGGCTTGGCGGCAGGCTGGATCCCACCAATGTCATTGATACGTCTGTCGTTTCCGTCATTTGTACGATTGACTATGATCATACAGCAATTCTTGGAGATACTCTGGAAAAAATTGCACAGGAAAAGTGCGGCATTTTTAAAGAGGGAGGAACCGCAGTTTTTTCTCCGCAGAGAAAAGAAGCGGAAACTGCAATCCGCACGGAAGCACGGAAAAAGCAAGTTGCTTTGCAGTGTCCCGAACCGACCGAATTTCAGATTTTTGCGGAGGATCTTTCGGGAAGCGACGTATGCCTTTGCGGTTTGCAGCTAAAAATTCCGCTGATCGGCCGCCATCAGCTAATCAACTGCGCAACAGCTGTTACGGCGCTGCTCGCTGCGAAAGATGCCGGAGTGCGCATCAGCGACGAACAAATTCGGCAGGGAATAGCCGCGGTGCGTTTTCCGGCGCGGCTGGAACTGCTTGGGGAGCACCCGGTTTTGCTGCTGGATGGCGCGCATAATCCCAGCGGAGCGCGCGCGCTGGCGGACGCTGCCGAAAAATTTTTGAGCGGAAAACGTTGTGTGGCTATTATGGGAATGCTGCGGGATAAAGACTATACCCATGCGCTTGCGGCGTTGGTTCCGTGTTTTGATAAGATCCTGACGCTGACGCCGGATTCTCCCCGTGCGCTGCCGGCAGAAGAGCTTGCAGAATCCGCCCGATTGCTTGGCGGAGACGCCCAAGCAGTTGTTTCGCCGCGCGATGCCATCGCGCTTGCAAAAAAGCTTGCCGGCGCGGATGGCGCGGTTGTAGTATGCGGCTCGCTGTTTTTGGCTGCCTCCCTGCGGCCAATGCTGCAGGAATAGAGCCGCAGAAATATTTCAAAACAGAAACGCCCGCGGAAACGAGTCAGTGTGAACTCGTTTCCGCGGGTGTTTTGCAGTAGATAAAACTGAAAAATCAGCAGAGCTTTTCGGCGTGCGCAAGAATGACAGATTCAATACGCGGGTCAAAGCCTTCGTGGACAAAGTAGCAGCTGCAGCTGTCGACCGGCTCATAACCGCCATAAGGGTACATATCGGCGGTGCAGATATAACCCGGCATTCCGTTGGAATAACCGGCGGTTACCACATGACGTTCCGGCAAAAGCTTTTTCATATGGTAATCATATTCCACGCAGACCTCGCCTTCGAGCGCCATAAACGTCAGAAGATCCCCGAAATCGACCCGCTGAACAGAATAAACCCGTTCGGTCGGCAGATGGTCGTAATCCGTAATGTATTTTGCATAAGCGAATCGGGTATGATATGGTGTTTTCGGATCGGCAAGCAGCGCTTGATATTCGCCGAACGGACGTTTTTGCTGCATGGGGACAGAAAAATTGATGGTTCGTCCGCCGACAGCGCCCTGCAGCTTTTGTGTAGAGGTGAGCGCCTTCTTAACCGCCGCAGCCAGCAGGGTGCCGAAATGTTCTACATCCTCTGTTTTGCCGCCGCGGAACTCCAGACCCGTTTCATCCACCGTGCGCACACGAATGTTGCCACAGCAGCCCTGTAAAAAGATTGCGGCTGCACCTGGGAATTCCGCTTCAACAAGGCGGCGGGCGACGCCGGGATAATCGGCGGAAATTTCGTCGAATCCGGTGGTGGAGGGATGGCAGGTGTACTGGAACAGGATCGCCTTTGTCCGTCCGCCGCAGACCGCTTCCAGAACGGTGACCTCGTCGTTGCGAACGCCGTCCTCGTATGGCGCAAACTCATAGCTCCCGCTGGAGATCCGCCGGCGGTTCACACCAATCCCATAGCATTCCGCGGTGCCGTAAAGCAAATCGCCCTCTTCGGCATCGGCATCAGCGGAACAGACAGCGTCCAGAACGGTGCGGTAAAAGAATTCGCCGTATTCCGCGTCGTACGCGCCGATTCCGGGGCTGCATTCCTTCAGAACCTGTGGTGCGCTGTGTGTGTGGCTGGCGTTAAACAGCACAGCTGCGCCGGGGATTCCGGTGCGGGCTGTAATTTCGCGGCGCAGTTCTGCCACGCGGTTGTGGTCAAAGCCGAGCACATCCGCTGTGACGATCGCCGCCTTTTGCCGTTCGTTCTCAACCACCAGGGCAGAAACAAAAATATCGTCATGAACGCCGGTGAATTTGCGCGCCGGATTTCCGAACCCGGTCAGGTGGATGGGCAGTGCCGTAGAAATGCATTTTTTACAAACTCCGATTTTCATCAGACAGGCTCCTCACTTTCTTCGCAAAACAGAATCAATATATGAACGGGGGCATCTTAGCCCAATTATAAGAAGCAAGATTAGGTTTGTCAATGAAAAAAGCGCCGAAAACTTTACTGATTTCCTTTGAAAACATAGAAAATCAGTCAGAAAACAGAAAAAAAGCACGACACAAAAAACACAACAAAATAGTTGAAAAAACAATAATAATTTTAATTAAAGTTAATTGAAAAAACAGTTTTTCTATGATATAATAATAAAAGATTTCCCGGAATGTAAAATCATTGCATATAAAGGAGGATTTTCATGGAAAGCCGTTCGATCAAAATCAAGTCTGCCCAAAACAGCAAGCTGTCAATTGACATTATTCCGGGCCATTTTGCAACCAGTCATTCGCACGTCAATTATTATGTGGATATGACAAAGATCAAGCACCGCATTGCAATGGCGCAGGAAGCGGCGGCCACGTTGGCCGCCAATTACAGTGGTACGCCGGTGGATACCATCGTTTGCCTGGAAGGCTGCGAAACGGTGGGCGCGCTGCTGGCCCGCGAACTGACGAGCGCGGGGTATGTTTCGATGAATGAGAAAAAAGAGCTTTGCGTGGTGACTCCTGAGTTTGTGCCGGGCGGGCAGTTGATTTTTCGGGACAATATTCAGCCGATGCTTTGGAACAAAAGTGTTTTGTTGCTGCTTTCCTCTGTTACAACAGGCAAAACGGTCAAACGTGCGCTGGAATGTATCCGTTATTACGGAGGGAATGTTGCGGCGGTTTCTTCTATTTTCAGTGCGATCAATCAGGTAGGGGAGATACCGATTCATTCGATTTTCAATGCCGACGATCTGCCCGGGTATCAGACCTATTCTTTGAAGGAATGTCCGGAATGTGCCAAGCAGCACAAAATTGACGCCATGATCAACAGCTACGGCTATTCCCGTGTTTGATTTCTGTAGCAGATTTTCTCAAAGCGCCGGTTAAACCGGCGTTTTGTTTTGAAAACTGTTTTTGTCTTGAAAAAGTGAAAAAAGGCTTGTAATCGGCTTTGTGCCGTGTTATAATATGTAACGCAATTCACACGCCTGTGTTTGCGTGGGTCGGTGTCGCTCAAAAGGGTGATGGCTTACAGTCGCATGGGCGGAGGAAAAACCAAGGAGGTTACAAACAATGGCAGTCGTATCTATGAAACAGCTTTTGGAGGCCGGTGTTCATTTTGGTCACCAGACCAGAAGATGGAATCCGAAAATGGCGGAATACATCTTCACAGAGCGCAATGGTATTTATATCATTGATTTGCAGAAGACCGTGAAGAAGCTGGAAGAGGCGTATATGTTTGTGCGCGATCTTTCCGCGAACGGCGAATCCGTTCTCTTTGTCGGTACCAAGAAGCAGGCGCAGGATTCCGTGAAGGAAGAAGCGCTTCGCGTCGGCGCTTACTACGTCAACGCCCGTTGGCTGGGCGGTATGCTCACAAACTTCCGCACCATCCGCCGCAGAATTGACCGTTTGAGCCAGCTGCGCACGATGGAATCTGACGGCACCTTTGATCTTCTTCCGAAGAAAGAAGTTGTCAAGCTTAATCTCGAAATCGAAAAACTTGAAAAATTCCTCGGCGGCATCAAGGATATGAAGAAGCTGCCGGGCGCCCTCTTTGTGGTGGATCCCCGCAAAGAGAAGATTGCGGTCGCTGAAGCGCATAAGCTGCACATTCCGGTGGTTGCAATCGTCGATACCAACTGCGACCCGGATGATGTGGACTATGTTATTCCGGGTAACGATGACGCCATCCGTGCGGTTAAGCTGATCGCTTCCACCATGGCTAACGCTATCGCAGAAGGTAAACAGGGTGAAATGGGCGCCGCGGAAGAAGCCGCAGCCGAAGAAGCAAACGCCGAACAGGCCGCTGAATAATTTGATTTTCAAGTGCGCCTTTTCGGTCAGCCCCGAAAAGGCGTCACTCTGTATCGGGATGAATGAAATGAACGGAGGAATTTTCATGAATTTTACAGCAAAAGATGTTGTTGCCCTGCGTGAGAAAACCGGTTGCGGCATGATGGACTGCAAAAAAGCGCTGATCGCTTCCGACGGAAATTTTGACGCCGCGATCGATTTCCTGAGAGAAAAGGGTCTGGCAGCTTCTCAGAAAAAAGCCAGCCGTATTGCCGCCGAGGGTGTAGCATTTGCAAAGGTCAATGCGGACGCCACAGCCGGTGTGGTCATTGAGGTCAACGCGGAAACCGATTTTGTTGCCAAGAACGCTCAGTTTGGCGCCTTTGTTGAAAATTGTGCGGATACTGTGCTGGAAAGCAATCCTGCCGATGTGGACGCTTTGCTGGCTGCAAAGGCTGCCGGCAGCGATCTGACTGTTGCGGACGAGCTGCGCGAAAAAATTCTCACCATCGGTGAAAACATTAAGATTCGCCGTTTTGTCCGTTTTGACGGCGTAGTTTCCACTTATATTCATGCCGCCGGCAGAATCGGCGTTATGGTCAAGTTTGAAGCGGATGCTGCCATTGCGGCGAAAGACGAATTCAAGGCGTTTGCGAAGGACGTCTGCATGCAGGTTGCCGCCGCAAATCCGTCTTATCTGGATCAGAAAAATGTTCCCGCCGATGTGTTGGAGCATGAGAAGAAGATTCTGTTGGAGCAAGTTATGAACGAAGGCAAACCGGCTCAGATTGCAGAAAAAATTGTTATGGGTAAGATTGGAAAATATTACAAGGAGAATTGCCTGCTGGAGCAGCTCTTTGTTAAAGACAATGACCTTACGGTTCAGAAGTATGTGGATAAAACCGCTAAGGAACTTGGCGGAGCAATCAAAGTGGTTGATTTTGTCCGTTTTGAAAAGGGCGAAGGCCTGGAGAAGCGCAGCGACAACTTTGCGGACGAAGTTGCCGGTATGGTAAAATAAGAAGCCGTCACTCGGCTTTTGGGCGGTGCAGTTGTTTTCTGCACCGCTTCTTTCTTTTTTGATTTCTGGTTAAAAGATTGACAACCTGCTGATTTTGATTCATAATATTACATTATAAGATTTGTTGCGCTCGCAGGAAAGGAAGTCGAATATGGGATATACAATTGCTCAGAAGATTATTAAAAATCATCTGATCATCGGCAATATGATTGTTGGCGAGGATGTCGGTCTGCGCATCGACCAAACCCTGACGCAGGACGCCACCGGAACCATGGCCTATTTGGAGTTTGAAGCCATGGGGGTGCCGCGCGTTAAAACAGAACGTTCGGTTGCTTATATCGACCACAATACACTGCAGACCGGTTTTGAAAATGCGGACGATCATCGTTTTATTCAAAGCGTTGCAAAAAAACACGGCATTTGGTATTCCCGTCCCGGCAACGGTATCTGTCATCAGGTTCATCTGGAACGCTTTGGCATCCCAGGCAAAACACTGATCGGTTCCGACAGCCACACCCCGACCGGCGGCGGCATCGGTATGCTGGCAATCGGCGCCGGCGGTCTGGACGTGGCAGTGGCCATGGGCGGCGGCGCCTATTACATTACTATGCCGAAAATGGTGCGTATCAATCTCAGCGGAAAGCTTTCGCCGTGGGTTTCGGCCAAGGATGTTATTCTTGAGGTGCTTCGCCGCATGACGGTCAAGGGCGGAGTCGGCAAAATTATTGAATACGGCGGCGAGGGCGTCAAAAACCTTACAGTTCCGGAGCGCGCGACGATCACAAACATGGGCGCCGAGCTTGGTGCAACAACGTCTATATTCCCGTCTGATGAAATTACAAAGGCTTTTCTTGCTGCGCAGGGGCGCGAAAAGGACTGGGTCGCTCTTTCTGCGGATGCGGATGCGGTTTATGACGAAGTGATTGACATTGACCTGAGCAAACTGGTTCCTCTGGCAGCGTGCCCGCACAGCCCGGATGCCGTAAAATCGGTCGAAGAGATCGGTTCAATTCCGATCGATCAGGTCTGCATCGGCTCCTGCACCAATTCCTCTTATCTGGATCTGATGCGTGTTGCGGCTATTCTGAAAGGAAAAACCGTTGCGGATAACGTCAGCCTTTCCATTGCGCCCGGCTCCAAACAGGTTTATAACATGCTGGCGCAGAACGGCGCTCTTGCGGATTTGATTGCCGCCGGTGCCCGTGTGCTGGAATGCGCCTGCGGTCCCTGCATCGGGATGGGGCAGTCGCCGAATTCAAAGGGGATTTCGCTGCGTACGTTCAACCGCAATTTTCTCGGTCGTTCCGGCACTGCCGACGGCCAGATTTATCTTGTCAGCCCCGAGACCGCTGCGGCTTCCGCAATCACCGGTGTGTTTACTGATCCGCGTACGCTTGGCGAACCGGTGGAAATCAAGATTCCGGAATATTTTCTGATCAACGACAATATGGTGATTGCGCCGGCTTCCGAAGAAGAGGCGAAGAATGTTGAAATTCTGCGCGGTCCCAACATTAAGCCGTTCCCGAATGCAGAGCCGCTGCAGGAAACCATCTCGGCTAAAGCCCTGCTGAAGGTTGGCGATAATATCACGACCGATCATATTATGCCGGCAGGCGCTAAAATTCTGCCGTATCGTTCCAATATTCCGCATCTTTCGCAATTCTGTTTTGCAGTTTGTGACAAGGAATTTCCGGAGCGCTGCAAACAGGAGGGCAAAGGGATTATTATCGGCGGTGCGAATTACGGTCAGGGCTCTTCGCGTGAGCATGCCGCGCTGGTTCCTCTTTATCTTGGGGTCAAAGCGGTCATTACAAAATCCTTTGCGAGAATTCACTGCGCGAATCTGATCAATGCAGGGATTCTGCCGCTTACCTTTGCAAACGAGGCAGATTACGATGCGATCGATCAGATGGATGAGCTGGAGCTGCCTGAGATCCGCAAAGCGGTTGCCGAAGGCGGCAAGATCATTGTAAAGAATAAAACCAAGGGTACCGAATTTGAAGCGGTCGCAACTCTTTCGCAGCGTCAAAAGGATATCCTGATGGCGGGCGGACTGCTCAATTACACCCGCGAGCAAACAAAGTAAGCAGATAACAGGAAGGATGTTGCAGCAATGGATCAGGAACAACAAATCAAAAACGCGCTGACCCAGTTTGAAAAGGTTATGCGCAAACAGCTTGCCCGTGTGGAACGCATGAAGCAGGAGGGCGACTTTGTCGATTACGATAAGCTCGATAAAATCATTATCGGCGTCTGCGGCGGCGACGGCATTGGCCCAATCATTACCAAGGAGTCTGCGCGTGTTCTGGAACACCTGCTTCAGGAAGAAGTGGATGCCGGTAAGGTAGAGCTTCGTTATATTGACGGGCTGACCATTGAAAACCGTGTGGCCTGCATGAAGGCGATCCCGGACGATGTTCTTGCGCAGCTTAAGGAGTGCCACGTGATCCTCAAAGGGCCGACCACCACGCCGCGTGCCGGCGATCCGTGGCCGAATATTGAAAGCGCCAATGTTGCAATGCGCAAGGAGCTCGATCTGTTTGCCAATGTTCGCCCCGTAAAGGTTCCGGAGCAGGGAATCGACTGGACCTTCTTCCGTGAAAACACCGAAGGTGCCTATACGCTCGGTTCCGACGGCGTCAATGTGACCGACGATCTCGCGATTGATTTTACTGTCACCACCACGCAGGGAACCGACCGCATTGCCCGCCTTGCTTACGATTACGCGCAGAAGAATCATAAGGGGCGCGTTTCCATTATTACCAAGGCGAATATTATCAAAACAACTGACGGCAAGTTCCTCAAGCTGAGCCGGAAAATCGGTGAGGAATATCCGGAAATTGCCACGGACGACTGGTATATCGACATCACGACGGCAAAGCTGGTCGATCCCAAGCGCCGTACGGATTTCAAGGTTTTTGTCCTTCCGAACCTTTACGGCGATATTATCACTGACGAAGCTGCCGAGTTCCAGGGCGGCGTCGGAACAGCCGGCAGTGCAAATCTGGGTAAACGGTACGCCATGTTCGAGGCCATCCACGGCTCTGCGCCGCGCATGATGACCGAAGGCCGCGGCGATTATGCAGACCCGTGCTCCATGCTGCGTGCGACTGTGATGCTGCTTTCCCATATTGGCAAGCAGGAGCAGGCAGACCTGTTGGAGCGCGCGCTTGATATCTGCATGTTTGAGGAAAAGAAGCTGAAGATTACCGGCCGTGACACCGGCTGCACCTGCCGGGAGTTTGGCGATTATGTGATGCAAACGGTGGAAGCGCTGCAAAAATAAGCGAATTACGTTCGGGCTGAGCGGTCAATTTGGGCGGCTCCGGCTCCAAAGAAAGGTATGATGGTTTCGGCATGCAGAAAAAAGATAGAATATCGATGTCCGTCATCCGGAGGCTTCCTCGGTATTATCGATTTCTTTCTGAGCTCGAACGCAGAGGAATCAGCCGTATTTCGTCGCGGGAACTGTCCGACCGGATGGGGTTGACCGCGTCGCAGATCCGTCAAGATCTCAATTGCTTCGGCGGTTTTGGCCAACAGGGCTACGGTTATATGGTGCATCAGCTCAAAGAGGAGATCGGCGGCATTCTGGGCTTGAACGCTAAACATAAAACGATCCTGATTGGCGCGGGAAATTTGGGCCGCGCCGTGGCGACCCACATGTCGTTTGAAAGCAAGGGATTTTCGCTGATCGGCATCTTTGACAGCAATCCCGACCTGATCGGCCAGAAGATCCGAAACATTCCGGTTATGGACCCTGCGGAAATCGAGGCTTTCTGTAAAGCAAACGCCCCCACGGTTGCGATACTTTGTCTGCCGATGGCTGCTGCGGAAGGAATCAGCAAACAGCTGATTGCGCTGGGAATCAAGAATTTCTGGAATTTCAGCCATTATGATTTTTCCGCGCAGCATCCGGATGTGATTGTAGAGAATGTTCATATGAACGACAGCCTGATGACGCTTTGTTACCGAATCACCAACCGGGAGCAGAACAAGGAAGACTAACGATTTTTATGAAAAAAGAAAACCGGCGCCGCACAAGTGCTCCATCTCATAGGGAAACGAAGTGAACTTCCAGGGGCAATGCCGATACCGAAACAAAGTATGCAAGCTGGGATGGAACAAGCAAGAGCTGCTGACATATAAAAAGGGTTCTGAACTTTGCATGCGGCAAAGTTCAGAACCCTTTTTGTGAATTGGAAAAACTTATGCGGGCTCGTAGGTCTTGCTCTCCGCGCCGCGCGTCAGGTGGAACACGCCGTCGCTGAAGCTGATCTCATCATACACACAGTCGAACGCCAGTTCGTCCCGTTCGTACAAGCCCTTCAGACCCGAGTCGGCGGTAACGATCATGTACTCGGTTCCATCCACAGGCTCCACCTCTTCATACCTTGTCAATTCCCCTGTCTGCAGATCCACGACGCCGTAGCTTAGGCGGTCATGACCATAGGCCATATAACTGTTGGCATACTCGTAGGTCGTAGGATAGTCGCTAAATCGGCACAGGGTGTGCACTACATTCCCCTGGGTATCAATGACGTCCCAGCAATCCTCATAATCACTGCCGAAATAATATCCGATGGCGTACCCACTGGCACTGAAGTCGGTCAACTCGTTGTAACGTTTGCTCCCGATCACATTCAGGCACTCATCCGCAAAGGTATAGTAGTAATCAGTATATCCGCCAAGGGCACCGAGATCTACCCAGTCTTCCATCATGACAATATGGAAGCCGTTTTGGGGCAGACTGACCGCCGCCGCCTCACTCAGCAGCTGCTCGCCGTTTTCATCGAACACATGGCACCACCGGTCAGAGGTTTTAGCGTACAGCAGGCCGTTGAGGACAACGATGCTCTCATAGTCCTGATCCTTAATGTTGGTAGAGGCTTTGATCAGCATATTGCCAAACCGGTCGTAAGCACCCCAGTTCTTCGCGCTGTTCTTCACAAGGATATAGTGGTTATCCGGGTCAATTTGTACCTCATAATATTCCGGCTGCACCACATAATTGCCCGCCCGGTCGATAGCGCCCCAGTTTCCCGAGCTGCCTACTATGGCGCACTCGCCAACGAAGGATTCCGCGTTTTCAAAATAGTGACCGATGATGGTCTCGCCGCTGGCATTGATATAACCCCAATAGTCATCCTGCTGCACCGGGGCCATTCCCTCCGGATCAAACGCACCGTAGTCGTCATAGCAGGCCCCGGTGAGCTTGGAATCCTCCAGCGCATCGTAAAGGCCGTACTTCCCGGTCAGGATATCCTGATACCAGTATATATCCTCCAACCCGGAATCAAAGAGCAGCAGTCCGGTTTTTGCCCTTGCCAGTTCGGTCGCACGGTATTTCTTCGCCAGCGCCTCGGTGTAGAGCTCCAGCGTGGTGTATTCCTGCTGATCGTAGATGGCCAGTACATCGTCCAGCATCCAATAAGCGGTCACGCTGCTTTCAGACCACTGATAGACCGAAGGATCTCCGCAGATTTCAGATAGGGTGTCAACATCGGCTGAACATTCAAACAGATTGACATAGGAAAGGCCGTCCTCATCCCAAAAATAAAGATTGGCAAGACCAGCTGCCACACCGTCATGGACTGTCAGGCTACGGCAAGGGTCATCCTCAGAAAACAAGCCGAATGGCTCGCCTATCACTGCATCTGCAGATGCAGGATAGTCCTCTGCGGACATCCCCATCCGGATTCCCGATTCCGAGAAAAGATATTCAAACAGGTCGCCCGCCACACCGTCATCTGCGGGAGTTTCCGTGTAGGACGTATCCTGCGCCGCCCCGGAATCAGACGGGGAGACATCCGTATCCTGGCTCGCCTTATTTCCGCAGCCGGACAGCAAGCCTGCCAGCATCAAAAATGCCAGGAAAATGTGAAAGATCTTTTTCATTACTCCGTTACCTCCGATATTGGTTTATATACATACCGTGTACTGTTAATTTTATTTCCCTCTGCGTCGCAGCGGACCGCAAGATAGCTGTGGCCGTCCGTCTCATATGTATAGGTACTGCTCCTTGTCACCGTTCCATCCGCGGAATATTCGGTATAGCCGCACTGGCGGCCGTATTTGTCAAAGTCGTACACCGTATATTTGGTCAGGTCGTCTTCCGTGCAGTCCGTAAAGCCCGCGGCTTCATAGTAACGGATCTCCTCAACCGTTTCGTTTTTATTATATCTTCTGACAGTAAGCTCCGTTATATCATGGGAAATCCAGTATCGCTTTTCTCTTTTTTCAGTCCCGGTATAGGTGATATACCATTGATAGGTTCCGTCAACCTCCTCAATAAGCCGTCCCTGCTCATCGTAGGCTTTCATTTCGGGCTCTCCTGTTGACCCGGAGTTCCATGTCGTGTCGATATAGGCGATCCTGCCGCTGGGATCCCAGTTGTAGGATTTGGTGTATTCGTCTCCGCTGATGTAATGGATACTGGAGACCCGTCCATCCGGCAGATAAGAGTATTCCGCAGTCCATGAAAAATAGAGAGCATCGTCTTTGTCATAGTTTTCATAGCGGCACATGTCACCATGATCGTTATACCGATAGGTCATGCGGGACGTCTGTACATCCGCCGCGTCAAAGTAGATCACTTCGGCCAGCTCCCATTCCTGCCCATCGTCAACAGGAGCGGAGGTCTCGGTCTTCGCATCCGTCTCGATCTGACTCAGTGTACTTTCACTGCCCTGGTCTGCCGACGTATTACTGGTACCCTGGTTGCCGCATGCGGACAGCATGGCGGTCAGCAGACCCAAAAGCAGTATTCGTTCTAAAATTCGTTTCATCTTTTTTCCTCATTTCTCAGGATTTGCGAGCGGATAAAAAAGACTATCCGCATACACAGATAGTCTATCATACTTGACACTGTTATTTGAAGAAGATCAGGCCATCTTACCATGGTGAAGTCAGCGTTTGGAAAACTGGAAACGGAGCAGAAACAGGATACCCGTACATTCAGCTCGATGCTCATGGCCAGCCAGGCTTCGACCAGACCCAGAGGGCGAATGAGCAGCATGGACAAAGATACCCGCACCAGCCAGAGGCTTCCCAGCAGGATCAGTTCCGGGTCCGGCGTCAGCATTCCCATGAGCTGCTGGGGAGAGCCGCACCACCAGCCGGAACAGTTCCTGCTTATTTGTACTGCCGCAATTGTTCATAGACATCTTTCTCAAAACAGCTGAAATTCTGTTCCTCTGCCTTTTGTAACCAGGCGGAAGCCAGTTTTTGCTGTCTGACTTTCTCCTCCGTTGTTTCTGCCGCGTCACACGCTGCCAGCGCCAGCTTGCCCAGGGCAAGGCTCGCTCTGGCGCTGCCGTCATGGGCGGCTTTTTCCATGCAGTGGATGTATTTCTTTTCATCCGGCCGCAAACCGTCCGCTCTGTAGAAATACCGGGCCAGATGGTAAGATGCGTTTGGATAATTCATCCTGGATGCCTGCTCCAGCATCTCCTGTGCCTCCTCTATGTACCCCAGCCGCAGGTCCAGCATGGCAAGCTCGTCCATGGCAAACACGTTGCCCATGGCTACCGCCTGCTTCCACCTGGCCCGGGCGGTTTGTTTTCCGGTCAGGCTGGCCTTTACCAGAGCCTGCTCCCGGTACGGCTCGTAGAGAGATGCATCCAAAAACTGCGCCGCCTTGATCGGACCCCAAAAGGACCCCATCCGTTCGGCCTGGTCAAAATAGCCGATGGCGGCGGCCAGTTCCGTCACGATCTCATCAGAACGTGCTTCCACCCCGGGCTGTTTCAACAGCCGCTCTGCCCGCAGCAGCGCCAGATCACCCAAACCACTCACCGCGTGGTGGAACTTCTGCGCCGCCGCCAGCCGGTAATACCGCTCTGACTCCTCCATCCGCTGCTCCGCGGACAGATCCCCTATCTCGCCGTGCAGGAGCATATAGCCATAGGAATACAGGGCGGGGGCGTAAGGCGGCTGACTGGACGCTGCCCGCTTGAAGTAATGGGCCGCCTGTTCCAGATTGCGCTCCACCACATATTTCCCGTGGGGGCCGCCGGCCTCATTTTTCACCACGAATTCCATGCCCACATAATAGAAACCCGCCAGATTGCTGGAGGCTATCACATTCTGCCCGGCCATCCGCCGCAGAGCGAAAAAGAAATCAATGCTGGTGACCTCATAGCAGTCGCAGGTCAGGTAATACTCCTCGATCTGCCGTTTCATGTTGACCTTTCCAAAGGATGTCTCTTCTCCGGACTCCTCGGGACGGCGCCGTTCCCCCAAGTGGGTCTGCACAATCTCGTACAGAATGGTGGCCAACAGCATCCCATCCGCCGTTTCAGTCTGAGATAAAATTCCCGACGCCCAGGAGAGTTCTTCTTTCAGACAGAGAAATAACTCCTCAAGATTGGTCTTGCGTCGATTCGCAATGTAGCGGATTACCGTTGAAAGACGCTTACAGATCTCTCTTTTATACTCTGTCTGGGCGTAATGAACGCAGTGGAATTTCGGGATACCCATGCCGGGATCGTCATTGATATGCTTTCCGATGTTACTGGAACTATTATCCAGACCGCCCTTAAAAAACGAGTCGACGTCCTGCTTTCTGCGCTCTCTCGGTCCATCGTGCGCTGCTGTCTCCATGTATGCGACCAGTTCCTCCGGGAATATCTCCGGATTGGTCATGCCGAAAATGGCGTTATAAAAGCTAACCTGATTATCAAACAGCTTGTTTCCCTTTCCGGACAGAATTTTTTGAAGTTTTCTCAGCACAGTCTCTTTTCGAAACATTCTCCCACACCTCTGACAAGTCCCTGTGCGCATCACCGCCAGTTCTCCATACATTTTCAGTCAACTATAAAATTATACAATACCATGTACTCTTGCACCATCTGTCCAGCTAAAATTACCATGGTGATTTTAGCTGATTTCAAAGTACGATGTTGCTTATTTTTTTTTACGCTCTAATGCATCTCTGAATATCTCGTGGACTCGGCTCAGCAAAGCCACCTCATAGATAAACCGCTCCGCCAGATCCTCTCATCGATCCATGTACTCTGAGGCGGCATATAGTAGCCGGGATCGGCTTCCGCTTCTGCGCAGAAGCGGAAGGACGAGCTGACGAGGTTGTTCAAGCATCAGCAAAACAGGGAGGCCGTGCCGAAACACAGCCTCCCTCCACAGGAACAAATATTAAGTTATTTGGATAGGTTCACAAATTGTCCCTATGAGATGGTGGGGAAAAGCGGCGCCGGTTTTGTGCGTGTCCGTCAGGAAATATTTATGCGTTGTCTTCCTGATCAAACTGCATATTGTAATATTCCGCATACAATCCGTTTTTTGCAAGCAATTCTTCGTGGGTTCCTCGTTCCTGAATTTCTTCGTCGTTGATTACCAGAATTTCATCCGCATTGCGGATCGTGCTGAGCCGGTGCGCAATCACCAATGTGGTTCGGCCAATGGAAAGCTGTTCCAGCGCCTGCTGAATATGCCGTTCACTTTCGTTGTCAAGCGCAGAAGTAGCTTCGTCCAAAATCAGAATCTTCGGGTTTTTCAAGAAGACGCGGGCAATGGCGATGCGCTGCTTTTGGCCGCCGGAAAGCCGCACGCCTCGTTCACCTGCGCTGGTGTCATATCCCTGCGGTAAAGAAAGGATAAAGTCATGGATATTGGCGCGTTTGGCGGCGGCAATGAGCTCATCCTCGGTAGCGTCCGGCTTGCCGTATAAAATGTTTTCGCGAATGGTTCCCCCAAACAGATAGACATCCTGCTGAACAATGCCGACGGCGCTGCGAAGCGAGTGAAGCGTCAGTCTGCGAATGTCGTTTCCGTCAATGGTGATGCTGCCTTCGGTCACATCGTAAAAACGCGGAATCAAGGAGCAGAGCGTTGTTTTTCCGCCGCCGGAAGGCCCGACCAGTGCAACGGTTTTGCCGCTCGGAATCGAAAAATTTACATGATGCAGCACATGTTCTCCGTTGCTGTAACCAAACGAAACATCATGAAAAGCAATTTCACCTTTTACATTGGAAAGGGGAACGGCGCCGGGTGCATCAACAATTTCCGGCTCCATATCGACAACTTCCATAAAACGGCAAAATCCAGCATAACCTTTCTGAAACAATTCCGTAAAATTGATCAGTGTTTCAATCGGCCCCATGAAAATATTGATATACAGTACATAAAGCACCAGATCGGAAAGGGAGAGCGAGCCGTTTGCAATCGAAACGCCGCCCGTTACCAGAACAGCGGTGTAAAGAATGCCGAGAAAAAAAGCATTTCCGGCGTGGAACTGGCCCATTACGCGGTAGTTGCTGTTTTTGGATTCCAGAAACTGCTCGTTGGTTTTGCGGAACTTTTCCTGCTCTAAAGCTTCGTTGCCAAAGGATTTTACCACGCGGATGCCGGAAAGACTATCCTGCACGCGGGCATTGACCTTGGCAATTTTTTTTCGGTTATCCATAAAGGTTGTCCGCATCTTGCCGTTCTGAAAGAAGGAGAACACGACCATCACGGCAGTGACCGCAATCAGAATCAGCGTCATTTTGACATTTACCATCATCAGAAGAATAAAGGATCCGATGATTTTCAACAGGGAAATAAAAATATTTTCCGGTCCGTGATGTGCCAACTCGGAAATATCGAATAAATCCGAAAGCAGCTTGCTCATCATTTCGCCGGTGTTGTTTTTATCATAGTAAGAAAATGAAAGGCGCTGCAGATGGTCAAACAGATCCTGCCGCATGTTACTTTCCATCCGGGCGCCCATAATGTGTCCCCAGGTGGTGATGAAATACTGGCAGCCGAACCGAATCAGATACAACACAAGCATTCCGCCGCCGACCCAGAAAACCCATCGCAGAATTTCTTCTCCGGGCTGCGTGAACAGTCCTTTGGTCAGTCCGTTTAAGACCTGAGGAAAAGCCAGATCAATTGCCGAAAGAATCAGCGCACAAACCATGTCAAACCAGAACAGAAACCGATATGGTTTATAATAGCTCACAAACCGTTTTAAAATCCGCATAAAAGCTCCTCCCGCCGATGTATTCTGAAAATACGCTGATGTTATGTATTATAACCGATTGCGGTGATGCTTGCAAGGTTGGAACAGGAACAGGCCGTCTGCCGGGTCCCTGTAAACTCTTGAATTTTCCAGCGCAAACTGGTATGATAAATAAAACCTTTCTGTTTTGCGGTGTGCGCAAAGCGGGGAGGTGGGAGATGTCAACTGAAAGGATGCTGCCCCATGAACGATTCGCAGGAACAAAAAACAAACGGTATTTCCCGGGAAACACTCAGGGCGGAAAAGCTTCGCCTTTCTTACTTGCCGAAGGACGATGTTAATCGATATCCATTTCAATTCCCGGCTCGCGGCATCGCCGTATCCGGTTTTGTTTTTTCGCTGGCGCACCTGTTTTCCTTCGGAATTTTTCCGCCGCTGGCCTGTTTGGGCGTCGTCTGTTCGGCAATTGCCTTTTTAAAAGGAAACCGGCAGAGCGTTACCTATCTCGGTTTTGCTTTCGGACTGATCGGTCTGGCCGTTTCACTTTGGATGACTCTGAAGTTCGGCAGTTACACGGCAGATCCTGCTGCATTCCTGCAACTGTTTACCGATGCATCGTCGGATGCGTCGTCGGCATCTTCGTCAATGTCTTCGTCCGCAGCCTCTGCTGTGTCGTCAGCTGCAGAGGCGGTTTTGTCCACTGTCGGGTAAGCCGGAATACCGCCGTAGCTTATCAATTTCTTTTATCGGAGAAATCAATTTATGAAAATCAGGCAGAAAGAATCTGAACAGCCCGTCAGACCGCAGGTGGAACGTTTTGCGCCCGATCCGCAGCAGGGCCTTTCGGCAGAACAGGCAGCCCTTCGAGCGCAGCAGGGGTATCGGAACACGCCGGTGGAGCCTCCGACGCGCACAGTTGCCCAAATTGTTGCCGGCAACGTATGTACCTATTTTAATCTGATCTTTTTTATCATTGCGTGCGCGCTTGCGTTTGTGGGCGCATGGGTGCATATGACCTTTCTTGCGGTGATTGTTGCCAACACGGCGATTGGAATTATTCAGGAAATCAAATCCAAAAAGGTTCTGGATCAGCTTAATCTGCTAAATACGCCGCGGGCGACCGCGGTAAGAGACGGGAAAAGAATTTCTCTGCCAACGGAGGAGCTGGTTCTGGACGATATTACGGTGTTTTCTGCAGGGAATCAAATTTGTGCCGATGCGATTGTTCGCAGCGGAGAGATTCAGGTGAACGAAGCGCTGATTACCGGGGAATCGGTGGAGATCACCAAACGGAGCGGCGACGCGCTGCTTTCGGGCAGCTTTGTCGTTTCCGGAGAATGCCGCGCACAGCTGGAAAAGGTGGGAGCCGATTCGTTCGTCTCGCGCCTGACGCTGGAATCGAAAAAGTCCCGCAAACGGGTACAGGGTGCGATGATGAAGTCCCTGACACGTCTGGTGCAGGTGATCGGCATCCTGATCCTTCCGATCGGCTTTTTCATGATCAATAACGAGCGTTTTGTCCTGCAACATTCCTGGAAGGACGCGATAGTCAGCACCTCCGCCGCGTTAATCGGCATGATTCCGGAGGGACTGTATCTTCTGACCAGTGTGGCGCTGGCAGTCAGCGTAATGCGTCTGGCAAAAAAGCGGACGCTGGTGCATGAACTGGGTTGTATCGAAACCCTGGCGCGCGTCGATGTACTCTGTGTGGACAAGACCGGAACGATTACTGAAAATGAAATGGAGGTTACCGATGTCACCGTGCTGAATCCGGAGTGGGATGAGGAACGGATGTCGGCGGTGTTGTCCGATTTTACAGCAGCCATGTCCGGTGACAACCATACGATGGAAGCGGTTCGCGCCCGTTTTGCGGCCGGACAGGCACGCGCTGCCGTAAAGATTTTGCCGTTTTCCTCTGCTATCAAATACAGTGCTGCCGCATTTTCAGCGAAAGAGTGTTATGTATTCGGAGCGCCGGAATTTATTTTAAAGGATCGCTTTGCAAAGGTGGAACCTGCCGTCCGCGCCTTTTCGGAAAAAGGCTGCCGGGTTCTGCTGCTTGCAAAATGTGATGATTTTGCGGAAAACGGAGATGTTTGCGGGGAGGCAGTACCGTTGGGGCTGGTGGCGCTTTCCAACCGGGTGCGCCCGCAGGCACAAAAAACATTTGCCTACTTTGCGCAGCAGAATGTCGCCATCAAGGTAATTTCGGGCGATAGCCCGGTTACCGCATCGCAGGCAGCCCGGGAAGCGGGAATCCCAAACGCGGAGCAATATGTCGATGCTTCTCTGCTCAATACGCCGGAAAAACTCCGGGAGGGCGTGGAGCAGTATACGGTTTTTGGCCGCGTTACGCCGGAGCAGAAAAGAAAACTGGTGTATGCGCTGAAAGCTGCAGGTAAAACCGTGGCCATGACAGGAGATGGCGTCAATGATGTTCTGGCGCTGAAAGCGGCGGATTGCAGCGTTGCAATGGCTTCGGGAAGCGAAGTGGCATGTCAGGTGTCCCAGATCGTTCTGTTGGACTCCGACTTTTCCGCGATGCCGTCGGTGGTGGCGGAAGGCCGCAGGGTCATTAACAATATTGAGCGAAGCGCATCGCTTTTTCTCGTGAAAAATATCTTCTCCTTTTTGCTTGCGCTGGTGTCCGTTTTCGTTGCGTTTCGTTACCCCGTTCAACCGGTGCAGATGTCCCTTATCAGCGCGATCACCATCGGCGTGCCATCGTTTTTTCTTGCCTTGGAGCCAAACAAGAGTTTGGTGCGCGGCAAGTTCTTGCGCAACGTGCTTTACCGTGCGGTGCCGGCTGGACTGACCGATGTTTTTGTTGTATTGGGATTGGAAGCGTTTGCGTTTGCCTTTTCAATTCCTATGGCGGAAATTTCGACCGTTTGCGTGTACTTGATGGCCATGGTAGGTTTTTTGATGCTGCTTCGTGTTTGCCGCCCGTTCAATCGGCTCCGTGGGCTGTTGTACGGTGGGTTGATTGCCGCTTTTTTGATTTCCGTCGTGCTGATTGGAGATTTTTTGCAGCTTGCAACGCTTTCATTGGGCAGCTGGCTGGTTTTTATGGTGTTTGCGTTGCTGGCTATTCCGGTCATCGAATATTTCACAAAGGCGTTGGACTGGCTGGCGGAGCGCTGCCGACGCGCACAGGTGCAATGGGAGAAAAAATACGGAAACGCCATATGGACAAATGAGAAAGCAAAAGGGAAAAGCCGCTTTTTCGGAATCTGTTTTGAAAGACTGCGCATTGTTGTAAAAGATATGTGTTTAAGATACGATATGGGCGATATATGCCGATCAGTTTACACCTTAACTGAGATTGGCGCGGCGGAGAAAATGATGTTACTGCCGAAAATAGCGCGTTTGAGAATTCTCTTGAAACCATTTACACGAAAATGTTTGATAATTTTCAGAATGCCATTGGTACTTCAGTACCTATCGTTCTGCATCAAATTGCGTGCCCGGATCACATGAGCGATTTGGATCCAAGCGGACAGTATCTTAAGCGGATGTACTCAATAAACAATGTTTTTGAAAAATTAGCAGTGAAACACCAAAATATCGGTTTGTTTATATCAAAATCGTGTTTTACAAAAACACGATGAATGGCTTGAAAATTTAAAAAAACGTCAAAACTGCCTTCTGTAAATGCACCCACCTGTTGGATCGCCGAAAAACGGCTATCATTGGGAAGGCGGACGCTCGGGTATGGATAATACTCCACGCGGAAAGACAACGCCGCATGCAATAGAGGAAAGACCGAATAATTCCGATATGTTGTGGGTTGACGCTATCTGCCAGCAGGCACTTTCAGCTGGAATGATTTCAAAGCTGTTTGAGATAATGGGTGACAAAGCGCTCGCAAAACACTGGTATGAAAGATTTTCTGAAAAAAGGAAATCATTAAACTCTTGGGGGAAGGGTGCCACTCCTTTCGCTTTCCAGAAGTGACAATGATTTTTTGGAAGATGGACAATATTGGCGCGGTTCTCTTTAGCTGCCTACCGCGTACGCTTCGTTAATCAGGTGATCAAATTGTGCGGCCCGATTTTTGCGGATGGTCTGCGCTGGGGCCAATATCAATTTGTATTGAATTTATGTTGGGTTTTCATACGGTCAATGCCTTTGAAAATACTGTTGAATGGGAAAAATCTAAAGATGTAAGGGGCGGAATCGGAATAAAAAATTTGCATTTTGGCAATGTGATTACTGATATTGTCTCAGAAGGTAATGAGTGTTTGTGCCGTTCCAATGCGGATTTTACCCTTAAGATTCATGGTAAAGCATACAGCGTTAATAAAGGTGAAAATTTAATTAAGTTATAATGGCTCAATGATCCAAGTGATATTTAAAAATCAGTTCAAAGTCTTTATGAAACAAGTTGAGATTGTTAATGATTTGACGAACAAGAAACAATAGTTTCTATATAGGATTTGAACAAAAGCAGATAATCACTGGCGTAAAACAGAGTGCGCATTAGCCATACGGCTAAACTTGACCGATGAAATTATTGTACCGTAAATACTTGGATTTTGTGTGAGAAATCACGAACGAAAAGCCGCAAAACGGCGGGTTTCCGGGTTGCAACTTATCAGAGAATATGCTAAAATAATCTGTAATTGATTTTTCTGGAGAGAAATCTGACCTCCAGCAAGACGAAAGGAATGGTCATCACCATGTCGGGACATTCGAAATGGAACAATATTAAGAGGAAAAAGGAAAAAACCGACGCGCAAAGGGCAAAAATCTTCACCAAAATCGGTCGTGAGCTTGCGGTTGCTGTTCGTGAAGGCGGCAGCGCGGATCCGAATGCAAATTCCAAACTGAAGGATTGCATCGCCAAGGCCAAGGCCAATAATGTGCCGAACGACAACATTGAGCGCATCATTAAGCGTGCGGCAGGCGACGGGAACGCCGATCGTTACGAGTCCATCACATACGAAGGCTACGGCCCCAACGGTATCGCGGTAATTGTTGAAACCCTGACGGACAACCGCAACCGCACTGCGGGGGATCTTCGTCACTATTTCGATAAATTTGGCGGTAATCTGGGCATGAACGGCTGCGTGTCGTTTCTCTTTCAGAAAAAAGGTCTGATTATTATCGAAAAAGAAGGAGTGGACGAGGATCGCCTGATGGAAGATGCTCTGGAGGCGGGCGCCTCCGACTTCAATGCGGGTGAAGATGTGTTTGAAATCAGCACCGAAGCGGAGGACCTCGGCGCGGTTCGCGATGATCTGAGTGCAAAAGGGTATAGCTTTGTTTCCGCTGATGTTGTGGAAGAGCCCAGCACTTATGTAACGCTTACCGATGAGGATTCCATTGAAAAGATGAATCATTTGCTGGAAATGCTTGAAGACAATGACGATGTTCAGGAAGTCTATCACAACTGGGATATGCCGGAAGATGAGGACGAAGAGGACTGACTCAAAAAGGCCTGGTTTGCGGATTTTCTGCAAACCGGTTTTTTTTACCGATTGAAGCATTTGTTTTTGGTTCATACTGAATAAAAACAGTCTTACGGCGAAGGTGATTTGTTCGTGATTCTTTCCGTAAAAAGGTGAAGCGGAGGAAAAAGATTTAGGAATTTATTCTGTGGAACATAACCAATTTGTCACATAGGCCGATTCAAGGAGGAAAGCCTTGAACAGACGGGCACAGTTTGGTATAATAATGAAATCAGCAGAGAAAACGATTTTTAGCTCAGGAAAGGAGACTGCGGCATGATTCAGGTCACACTGCTTGCGTATACCCCGCAGCCTGAAAAAATGGTGGCGGCCGCGGCGAAGCTTTGTTATTCGCCCGCAAAAATAGAAACGGTGATGGACGGACTGACTGAGGAAAAAACAGCGTCTTTTTTGGATATGCTGTCTGATCTCGGGCACGACAGCCCCGTGGAGCACGCATCGTTCACCTTTGGAATTGAAAATGTATCCCGCTCGCTGCTGGCGCAGATCACGCGCCACCGCATCGCGTCATTCAGTGTGCAGAGCCAGCGATATGTTCGGGAAAACTGTTTCGAATATGTTGTCCCGCCGGAAATTGAAGCCATACCCGAAGCGAAAGCGGAATTTCTTGCCGCCATGGAAGAAGACCAGGCGCATTACGAACGTCTGACTGCGCTGCTCAAAGCGCGCCATCTGGAACAGCAGGCAGCTTTGGGAGAAACGATAAACGAGCGTGCTGCCGAAAAGAAAGCAATTGAGGACGCTCGTTTTGTGCTGCCGAATGCCTGCACCACCAAAATGATCTGCACCATGAATGCCCGCGAGTTGCGCAGTTTTTTTGCACATCGCTGCTGCAACCGTGCGCAGTGGGAGATCCGTGATCTTGCTAACAAAATGCTGTGTGAGGTTCTTGCCGTTGCGCCCGATCTTTTTAAAAAGGCAGGGCCTGGCTGTCTGAACGGAGCCTGTCCGGAAGGAAAAATGAGCTGCGGAAAAGCGGCAGAAATGCGTCGGTTTTATGCGCAGCTCAAAGAAGATGTGAAGAAGGGTTTGGTTGCCGAATGAAAGGCAGATTGATTGTTGTGGAAGGGCTGGACGGCAGCGGAAAGGCAACTCAGACCGCGCTGCTGGAACGGTTCCTGCGCGAGCAGACGCAGACCGTGCGCCGCGTTTCGTTTCCGGATTACAGAGAACCGTCTTCTGAACTGGTCAAAATGTACCTGAACGGCGATTTCGGTTCCGACCCGCAGAATGTAAACGCATATGCGGCGTCTTCATTTTACGCTGTAGATCGTTATGCGAGTTATAAGCGCTTCTGGCAGCGCGATTACGAAACAGGCGCGGTCATTCTGGCGGACCGGTATGTTACTTCCAACGCAATTTATCAGATGGTTAAGCTGCCGAAAGAGGAATGGACGCCGTTCCTCCGCTGGTTGAGCGATTATGAATACGATAAGCTTGGTTTGCCCCGGCCTGACCATGTTATTTATCTGGACATGCCGCCCGAGGCGTCGCAAAAGCTGTTGCTGAAGCGGTATGCCGGTAACGAAAGCAAAAAAGACATTCACGAAGCAAACCTTGCTTTTTTGCTGCAATGCCGCGAGGCTGCGTGCTTTGCGGCCGAAGCGTGGGGGTGGCGCCGCGTAACTTGTGCAGAAAACGGAGAGCCAAGGCCGGTGGAGGCCATCGCACAGGAATTGCGCCGCCTGATTTAAAGGAGGATCTGTTTTGATCGAATTTCATGCGCCTGTTGTGGAAGATAAAGCATGGGCAACGCCGCTCCTGCGGGCTTCCGGCTGGTCGGGCAGCGAATACGCGTTTGGAACGCACTATGTCTGGCAGGAAAAGTATGAGGCGCAAATTGCAAATTACGGCGGTTTTTTTCTTGGCAGGAGCAACGGCTTTTACCTTTTTCCGGCTGGGGAAGGCAATTTAAAAGAAGTTTTAGAAGAACTGCTCGAACAGGAGCGCGCCATGGGTCACGGTGAAGCGCTGAATCTGTTTGCAGTTCCTCAGCCGGCGCTGCCGATTTTGCAGGAGCGCTTTGCCGGGCGGATGACGGTACAACCGGACCGCGCGAACTGGGATTACCTTTATCTGGCGAATAATCTGATTGATCTTCCGGGTAAGGCGTATCACGGCAAGCGCAATCACATCGCAAAATTTCGCCGTTCCTTTGAATATACCTACGAGGATATCACCGCTGAAAACGCTGCGGAATGCCTTGAGATGGCTGAAGAATGGCAAAGCGCCAACGAAAACCCGGCAGATTTTGAAGATGAAATGAAAGCGATGCGGCGAGCCTTTGACGCATGGAAGGCGTTGGAATTTTCCGGCGGTCTGCTGCGTGTGGAAGGCAGGGTAATCGCGTTTACGGCAGGGGAGCAGATTAGCGAGCAGACGTACGATCTGCATTTTGAAAAGGCGCTCACCAGCTTTAACGGAGCCTATGCCGCTATTAATCAGGAATTTGCTTCAAGGCGATTATCAGGGTATTCGCTGATTAACCGCGAAGAGGACATGGGGCTGGAAGGTCTGCGCAAAGCCAAGGAGTCCTACCGTCCAACCGCAATGTTTGAAAAAAATACGGTGATTATCCGCTGAAAGGAGGATGCAGACGCAATGATAACGCTTTCCACGCCGGCCATGAAGCGCAAGCTTCGTGTTTTGTGGGCGAAAAGCTTTCCGGATTCTCAGACAGTGATTCACTTTTTCTTTCAGTACAGGTACCGCTCCGAGCAGTGTCTTGCTCTGGTGCGGGAAAACAGGGTTGTTTCGGCACTGCACCTTCTTCCGGCGCAGATTGTAACAGAAAACGGGCGCAGCCCGGTGCAATATATTTATGCTGCGGCAACGCTGCCCGAATACAGGAATACCGGTTGTATGACGCAGCTGCTGCAGGCCGCGGAAGATATCGGAACAGCCCGCGGAATTCCTTTTACGGCGCTTGTGCCCTCCGGTCAAAGCCTGTTTTCCTATTATGAACGGTCGGGCTTTGTTCCTTATTTTGAAACACGTACGGTACGTGTTTCAAAAGAAGAGTTAAAAAAGCTTGCGCATGGCGGTCGGGAAAAACGCGCGCAGGCGTCTTCACGGTTGCTTGCCTCCGTTCGGACGGAGGCTCTCTGCGGCGGTGTGGGAAATCTTCTGTGGGATCACAGTGCATTTTCGTTTGCCGCCGCTTATCAGAAAATTGCGCAGGGAAATGTGTTTTCCGCAGCAGCTCCGGGATATGTGGGGTATGCTTTTTTTCAGCAGGAAGAGCAGACCGGCGTCGTAACCGAAGCAATTGCGCAGCCGCCGGTTCTTGCCGGGCTTGCGCGGCAGCTGCAAAGCGTATGCCGCGGCCCGTTGCTGCTGTTTCGTCTCCCGGTCGACAGTCCGCTTTTTGCCGGTCAAGGCGAAATTTCTTTTACCGGCATGCTGAAGGTAAATGGCGGGCTTGCCGCGCTGCCGAAAGGAAAGCACCCATACCTTGGGCTTGATTTGAACTGAAAAACGTTTTGCGGCCTTTTACGGAATCCGCATTTTAGCCGCATTCATATCATGTGAAATCAATTCAGAAAGAATGAGGGTTTTGAAATGATTTATGTTTTTCTTGCGCCGGGTTTTGAGGAAATTGAGGCGGTGGCGGTTGTAGACGTCCTGCGCCGTGCGCATCTGCAGGTGGCGACGGTCGGGGTGCCGGACCGCGCGGTTCGCGGCGCACATGGTATCGTTGTTGCAGCCGATTTTGCGGCGGAGGAAGCTGTTACCGACGGCCTTGAAATGGTGATTTTGCCGGGTGGAATGCCCGGTACACTAAATTTGGAGCATTCGGAAACGGTGCGTGCCATGGTTCGCTTTTGCGCGGAAAACGAAAAAAGAATCTGTGCTATTTGCGCGGCGCCCTCCATTTTGGGGCACATGGGTTTGCTGCAAGGGAAGAAAGCAACGTGCTTTCCGGGGTTTGAAAACGAGCTTAAAGGTGCAGAGTTTGCCGAAACAGCCGTCTGCCGCGATGGAAATTTGATTACGGCCAACGGTCCCGGTTCGGCAATTCCGTTTGCCCTTGAAATTGTAGCAGAGCTTTGCGGTCGGGAGCAGGCGGACGCGTTACGGGCGGGAATGCAATGTTAAAGGATATCCGTGCGGAAAAAGATCGCCTGCGCGCGCAGAACCGGCAGCTGCGGGAGCGGCTTTCGCCGGAAGAAAAACGGCGGAAGGATCTCAAAATTGCCGCGCGGCTGCTTTCTCTGCCGCAATATCGAGCTTGTGACACGCTTTTTATTTATGTTTCCAAACCGCCGATGGAAATTGATACTATCTGGCTCATTCAGGCCGGATGGACACAGGGGAAGGCTGTGGCGGCGCCCAGATGCGTTCCGGGTACCAGAGAAATGCGTTTTTATCTGATTGAAAGGCCTCAAGATCTTGCGCCGGGCTCTTTCGGCGTTCGGGAACCGGTTCCGGAGCAATGCCCTCCGGCGCGGGCGACAAAACGGAGCCTGTGCGTAGTGCCCGGCATCAGCTTCGACCCGGCCGGTTATCGGCTGGGCTATGGAAAAGGCTATTACGATCGCTTTTTGGCGGGATTTCCGGGTAAAACCGTCGGAATCTGCTATGAGGAAAATCTGCTTGCAGCTCTGCCGCACGGGCGTTTTGACCGTCCGGTAGACTGGATTATCACAGAAAAAACTGCGTATGCGGTGCCGTCCGGACTGCCTGCACAAACAAGGTAACGCGGGCAGTAATCTCCGCTCGGTGAAAGGAATGGTCATTGCTATGGAAGAAAACAGGAATCCAATTCAGCCGGAAGATGAAAATCGCATTTATTCCGGCGGGGAGGAGCCGGAAAAAAATTTGAATGAGCTGGAGGCGGAGCTGAAGGCAAAACGCGAAAAGAAAATTGAAAATTTCAGAATTGATATTTCGGCCTCCGAACCTTCGGAAGGCGATATCGACTTTTTTCCGAATGCCGCGGCGCGGGATTCATCCGCCGCTTCCGAAGAAGAACTTTACAGCTGCAGCAAGGAATTCCGCAGTCAAAAAGAGCAGCAGCCTGTCGAAAAAGCGGCGAAGCCGAAAAAGAAAAAAAAGCTGCGCCGTAAAAAAAAGAACGGCTGTCTGAACAGGATTATTTATCTTTCTGTCGTTGGGTTGATCGCCATTGCTCTTTCTCAGGTGATTATTGCCGGCGCGTACGATCTTCTGGGGGTCAATCGCACGGAAAAAGACGCTGTGATTGAAATTACGCCGGAGACCACCGATGACGAAGTGGTCGATCAGCTGGTTCAGTCAGGCGCCGTCAGACAGCGGTGGTTTTATCAGATTTATGCAAAGCTGACAAAGGCAAGTTACCTGCCCGGCTCCTACACTATCCAGACAGATATGGATTATGAGGCGCTGATTAACGCCCTGCACAATAGTTCCAACCGGACGGATATTGTTACACTGACCTTTACCGAAGGCGAAACCGTTGCGCAGATTGCCGCCAAACTGGAGGCGGCCAGCGTCTGTTCGGCGGATGACTTTATCGCTGCCGTCAATGAATATGAAATTGCTGCGGGCAATAAACTGATTCAGGCAATCCCGAACGCAGGCCAGCGTGCTTTCCGGCTGGAGGGTTACCTCTTTCCGGACACTTACGATTTTTATATGTATGAGAATCCAAAAACGGCGCTGAGGCGTTTTCTAAACAATATTTACACTCAGCGGATTACCGCGGAAATGTATGAGCGCGCCGAAAAATTGGGGATGACGATGGATCAGGTGCTGATTTTGGCGTCTATGGTTCAGAAGGAAGCTGGAACCAAAGAGGATATGTACCTGATCTCTTCGGTGTTTCATAATCGGCTGAATGCCTCCGGCACTTACCCCAAACTGCAGTCGGATCCGACGACGTATTACGAACAGAAGCTTGACGCCAAATACGCCGGAACCTATGATACCTATGTCTGCGACGGGCTGCCGGTCGGGCCGATCTGCAACCCGGGTCTGGACGCTATCAACGCTGTACTTTATCCCAAACAAACGAAGTACTACTATTTTGTGGCCGATGTGAACGGTAAGACGTACTACGCCGCTACGCTGGCACAGCATGAACGCAATAGTGCCAAAGCGCAGGCGGTGCAGCCGGTTTCCTCTGAAGCGGCTTCTTCGGAGGAAGCTGCCCAATGACAGGTTTACAGAACAGTTCGTTCCGGCGGCCGGAGCTGCTTGCCCCGGCGGGAGACCCGGCCCGGTTGGAGGCCGCAGTGCGTTTTGGCGCCGATGCAGTCTATTTGGCAGGGAAATCGTTCGGCATGCGCACAGCTCCGTCAAATTTCACGTTGGAGCAGATGGAGGAATCTGTCCGTTTTGCTCACGGACATGGCGTCAGAGTTTATGTGACCTGCAATATTGTTCCGCACGAGGCAGATATGGAGCAGCTGCCGGGGTTTCTGCAGCAGACAGCGCGCGCGGGAGTGGACGCGTACCTTGTTTCCGACCTCGGCGTTCTGCGTGTGCTTCGACGGGAATTACCGCAGGCGGAAATTCATGTTTCCACACAGGCCGGCGTGGTCAATGCTGAGGCTGCTGCTTTCTTTTACGAGCAGGGGGCGCGCCGTGTCGTTCCGGCACGGGAGCTGTCTCTTGCGGAATTGAAAACCATGCGTCAAAAAATCCCGGCAGATATGGAAATTGAAGCGTTCGTTCATGGAGCGATGTGCGTTTCGTTTTCCGGGCGCTGCTTGCTTTCCAGTTACCTCACCGGGCGCGATTCAAACCGCGGCGACTGTGCTCAACCGTGCCGTTGGAAGTATCACCTGACAGAAGAGAAGCGCCCCGGTCAATATTTTCCGATTGGAGAAGACGAGAGGGGAACCTACATTCTCAATTCCCGCGATCTGTGTATGATTGAACATCTTCCGGAACTGCTGGACGCGGGTGTGACCAGTTTCAAAATTGAAGGACGTGCAAAATCCGCCTATTATGTCGCTCTGATGACCAATGCTTACCGTCAGGCGCTGGATGCCGCACTGGCCGGTCGAAAACCAGAACCGTGGGTTTTGGAGGAGGTCAATAAAATCAGCCACCGGGAATACTGCACCGGCTTCTTCTTCGGTGATGAACCGGGTCAAAACCTGAATTCAGGAGGATATGTGCGGGATTATGAGGTTGTTGCGTTGGTAACCGGATCGTCCGAAGGAATTCTGCAGGCTTCGCAGCGGAATCGTTTTTTTGAAGGAGACGAGCTGGAATTGCTGCAGCCGGGCGTCAAGCCGCTGAAACTACGGGTGGAGGAGCTGCGCGGCGAAAATGGAGAGCCAATCAATGCCGTACCGCACGCGACCATGCCATTTTCCATGCGCTGCCCGGTGCCTGCTATGCCTGGCTCGCTTTTGCGCAGGCAGAAAAAATAACCATTCAATTGTTAAAAAATCAGGTTTTCCGGAACAAAAAAGAGAGATGGTCCTTCGCAAGGCAGGATCATCTCTCTTTTTGTCCCGATCGACCGGCTGCTCGGTTGTCGGGGACCCATTGCGGGGCCGTATTATTAGAATAATACAATTTCTATTATACAGGAAACCGATGGACTTGTCGACCTGTTTTCGGAGAAAAGCAAATATGAAATGATAAAAACTGCCGTATAAAGCGCCGCGCGCCCAATTTTGAAACTGTAATACCAGCTAAATGTTTTCCTGCTTCAGCGCATCGACAATGGATTCCCGTTTCATTGCGGAAGCAGAGCGAAGCATAATCATCAAAATCAGCAGAAAAACCGAGACAACAGCAATGCCAAGCGCCTTCCAGGGGATTTCAAATGCATAAACAAAAGAAGAAAGAATAATCCGGCTAAGCGCCAACATCAGCAGAAAGCTGGTCGGCAGACCGTATAACAGCGCCTTGAAGCCGTAAAAGAAGCTTTCGTACCAAACCATCCGGTTGATGCTTGCCGGGGTCATACCGATCGATTTCAGCATGGCAAATTCCCGTCTTCGCAGCGCCATCCCAGTGGAGACAGTATTGAACACATTGGCGATGCAAATCAGTGTAATCAGAATAATAAACCCGTAAACAAAAATAGAGACAATAATCTGGCCGTTACGCTGACTGCGCATATCGGCCGCATAATTTGTCAGATAAATACGATCGGAGTCCACTGGCTTAAGAATCTTTTTTGCTTCCCTGACAAACAGTTCATCGCGGCGGGAGAGCGTTCTCAGTTCTGCATGATGATACGCCGCCAAATCTTTCGTATGTGTCTGCAGAATGGAGTAGGAAGTAACCAGCAGACAGGCGGTCCCGTTCTGCAGAGTGACTTCATCCGGCGGCAAGCCGGCCTGCGCAGCTAGTGAAACGGAGCGGAGAGAATCGTCATCCGCGAGAAATCTGAGCGTTGAACCGACCGGAGACACGGCAAAAAAGGCGCCGCTTACATATTTTTCTTCAACAAAGAGCTTCCCTCGATTAACGAGCACCACTTGCAGCGCATCACCGTCGAATTGCGAGGAATCAATGCCGTTTTGCTCCAGATATTCTTCAAAAGCGCTATCCTGCAGCGCAATGATCGGGACATAGACCTGAAGCTCGCCCTGAGAAGAAGCGTCGCTGAACGAGCTTGTGCTGTTTTGAAGCACGGGAGAAAGCGTTTCCGGTGAAACGAGAAGGCGTGCGTAAAGTATGTCCAGCAGCTGCGACCGATCAGCGTATTCCAACGCGGAGACCTTCCGAAGCAGGGCAAAGTCGGAAGGCTGTGCGGAAAAGACGGTGATTTTTACATCACACGGCGTGTTGTCGCTTACTATTTCGCTCATGGTACCGAGCTGCTGGCCAAAAAAAGAAATTGTCAAAAAAAGCGAAATGCTGATCGAAAGGGAAACGATTGTGGAACGATAGCGTCTCTTGTTCCGTTTCAAATTTTTCAGTGCCAGCTCGCCCTCAAGTCCGAACAGTTTGCGAGTTAACGAGCTGGTGCGCACATTTCGAATCGTCAGCCTGATTTCCCTTGTTTGGCGAATCGCATCAATCGGAGCAATTTTTGCGGCACGTCTGGCTGGAATCAGCGAGGAAATCAGTATGGTCAGCGCAGAAAACAGGATGGAAAATCCGATGGACCACGGCGAGACGGCAAGCTGTACCGAAATGTTATTATCGGTCAGCTGCATCAGCATCGGGCGAATCAGCGCGAGCGTGATTCCGATTCCGCCGATTCCGCACAGAATCCCGGTGGGAATACTGACTGCGCCAAGAATCAGTCCCTCAAAAAATACGGAGTTGCGCTTTTGTCGTTGTGTGGCGCCAACACTGGAAAGCATCCCTAAAAACCGGGAACGCTCGGCCAGCGAGATGGAAAAAGAGTTGTAAATCAGCGCAACGGAACCAATCATAATCACCAGAACAATAAACAGCACGATCATGTCCAGCGTCCGGTTCAGAGAAGAATACCGGGTTAAACGGTAATATTGCAGCAGGTAGGAGTGGTATTCAATGTTTCTTACCTCTCCTCCGGCGCTTTTCATCAGCGTTTCCGCATGCTTATACAGCGAAAAATTGATCTGCCGAACCGCTACGGAAAGCGTCAGCCGGTCATCGGAGAAAAGCTCTTCTCCGTCGAGAAGGGTAAAGGCAGAGTACCCCGGCGCAACATACGGTTCTGAGTTTGGCCGTGCCGCAATGCCAACAATGGTATAAGTTTCGGTGCGATCGTCGGTCAGGGTTTCAGAGCCGTAAGAGCCGAACGGCGTGGACTGGTCCGGCCAAAAGCTGCTGTCGCCGTTCTGCTGCACCAGTTCCGAAGCTCTGCGTCGGCCAAGCTGCAGAGTAAGCTGCTGGCCGATGGATAAAGAAACGCCGCCGTTATCAATGATATGCTGTGCAATGACGATTTCGTGGCTGTTGTTCGGCAAGCGCCCGTTAATGAGCGTCAGCGGAAGGTTTTCAAATGCCGCAGCCGACCGTGCAGACAGAAAAATATATGGTTTAGCCTGATTTTGGGAGCCTTTCAGCAGCGCATAGCCAACCTCTTTTTCAGCGGAGCAGATTTCGGTTTCGCTGTCCCGCTCAAACAGAGGAAGCTTGTCTGCTGCAACATTATAATAACGCACATGCCAGTTGCCGGAAGATGCAATTTCGTCGCGGATCATCCAATCGAGAATGGATTGTGCGAATGTGGAAACGCCGGAAATCATCGCAGCGGAAATGACGATGCCGATGATGGTTACCAGCGTGCGCCGCTTGTTTTTCCACAAGCACTGCAGCGTCAGATGGGACATTACATTCATCATTTTTCCGCCTCTCTGCTGTGGGGAATCCTGTCGTCTCCGGCAATGCGCCCATCCTCAATGGCCAGAATGCGATCTGCCTGCATGGCAATGTGTTCATCGTGCGTAATCACAAGCAGCGTCTGATGATACTTTGTGTGAGAAAGCTTCAGCAGCTCCAAAATTTCGGCACTGTTTCGACTGTCAAGGTTTCCGGTTGGTTCATCGGCCAAAACAATTGCAGGGTGGTTAATCAGTGCGCGGCCGATGGAAACGCGCTGCTGCTGTCCGCCGGAAAGCTGGTTCGGCAGATGTCTGAGCCGTTCCTTCAGCGCAAGCGTTTCGGTCAGCTCGCAAAATTGTCCCGGATCCGGTTGATGTCCGTCCAGCAATACCGGAAGCTTCATGTTTTCCTCCACCGTCAAAACAGGAATCAGGTTGTAAAATTGATAAATTAAACCGATTTGCCGTCTGCGAAAAATTGCCAGCTGTGTTTCGTCCAGGGTTCCAAGGTCTGTGCCGTCTACCAGCACACGGCCGCTTGTCGGAACATCCACCCCGCCCAGAATATGCAGCAGAGTGGATTTTCCGGAGCCGGAAGGCCCGATAATCGCGGTAAACTCACCTTTTGCCACGGTAAAGGATACATCGCGCAGCGCATGTACCGCCGTTTCGCCGCTTCCGTATGTTTTTGTCAGATGCTCCACCTGCAGAATATTCATTCAAAGCCCCTCTTTTTTCTGTTCTGTTTTTATTGTAACGGCTGAGCAAAGGTTTTGCAACCGCCGTTACAGGACTTAAATCGCAGCAGAAGATACCTTTATGATAACACGGTACGGTGACGCCGCCATGACTGCCGAGTGACAATCCTGTTATTTTTGCAGTCGGGCTGTTTTGCATGCAATCTGAAATCATTTGCTCCGTCTCATACAAGCGGTCAAAAAAGAAAAGCTTCTTTCTTCGTTTTTCGTGCGCAGCAAACCCTTGTCAAGCCCGTCCGGAAGTTGTATAATATTCGCATATCAGGCTGACTGTGCAGAGTAATCGGAATTTTTTGTCGTCGCTGTGCTCTGGGGGGCGGATTGGGCAAACGGCATGGTCACAAGTAAGAAAGGAAGATCGAAATGTATGAGAATATGATGGACACGATCGGACTTGTAAAAAGTTTTGATCCCGAAGTCGGTGAAGCCATGCAGAAGGAGCTTGCCCGTCAACGCAGGAACCTGGAACTGATTGCCTCTGAAAACATTGTTTCGCCGGCGGTAATGGCGGCTATGGGAAGCATCCTGACCAATAAATATGCCGAAGGCTATCCGGGCAAGCGTTATTACGGCGGCTGTCAGGAAGTTGATGTGGTGGAGGAACTTGCTCGTCAGCGCGCCTGCCAGCTGTTCGGTGCCGAGCACGCGAATGTGCAGCCGCATTCCGGCGCGCAGGCGAATACTGCCGTCTATTTTTCGTTGCTCAACCCGGGCGATACCGTCATGGGAATGAATCTTTCCGAGGGTGGACACCTGACGCATGGTTCTCCGGTCAACATTTCCGGCAAATACTTTAATTTTGTTTCGTACGGCGTCGATCCTCAAACGCACGTCATCAATTATGACACGCTGATGGATCAGGCACTGCAGGCCAAGCCGAAGATGATTGTTGCCGGCGCAAGCGCATACCCCCGTGTAATCGATTTCAAACGTCTGCGTGAGATCGCCGATGCCTGCGGCGCATACCTGATGGTCGACATGGCGCATATCGCCGGGCTGGTCGCGGCAGGCGTTCATCCCAATCCGGTGCCGTACTGCGATATCGTTACCACCACGACCCACAAGACGCTGCGCGGCCCGCGCGGCGGCATGATTTTGTGTAAAGAGCAGTATGCAAAACAGATTGATAAGGCAATTTTCCCCGGAACGCAGGGCGGCCCGCTGATGCATGTCATTGCGGGCAAGGCTGTCTGCCTGAAGGAAGCTCTTCAGCCGGAATTCAAAGCCTATGGCCGTCAGATTGTTGCCAACGCGGCGGCGCTGGCCAACGGGCTGACCAAGCGCGGTGTTAAACTGGTCTCCGGCGGTACCGACAATCATCTGATGCTTGTTGATCTGCGCGATCTTGAAATTACCGGCAAGGATCTGGAAAAGAATCTTGACGAAGTTTATATTACGGTGAATAAAAACACCATTCCAAACGAGCCGCGCAGCCCGTTCATCACCAGCGGTGTGCGGATCGGAACCCCGGCCGTCACCACCCGCGGGCTGAAAGAAGACGATATGGACAGGATTGCCGGCTTTATTTCCGATGCAATCACCGATTTTGCCGGCAAGGCCAACGAAATCCGCGCCGGTGTCTGCGAGCTTTGTGAAAAATACCCGCTTTACGAATAATTCCGGTTTCAAAAATTTTCTGGCAGCCGCCGTTCCTCAGTGACCGGCGGCTTTTTATCTCAAAAGGAGGAAAAGTGCTATGGCATCACCTCTTGCAGACCGGCTTCGGCCGCAAAATCTGGATGATATGGTGGGACAAAGCCACCTGATCGGCCCCGGAAAACCGCTGCGAAGAATAGTCGAATCCGGTCAGGTTCCAAATCTGATTTTTTACGGCCCGTCAGGTGTGGGTAAAACGACGCTTGCCGGTATCATTGCGGGAGCGACTAACCGCCGTCTGTTCCGGTTGAATGCAACAACGGCGTCCACGGCCGATATTAAAAGCATTGCTTCCGAATCGGAATTGCTTGGCGCGCAGAACGGCGTGCTGCTTTATCTGGATGAGATTCAGTATTTTTCAAAAAAACAGCAGCAGACGCTGCTGGAGCATATTGAAAACGGAAAAATTACTCTGATTGCCTCAACAACGGAGAACCCTTATTTTTATGTCTATAATGCGATTTTGAGTCGTTCCACCGTGTTCGAATTCAAGGAGGTTATTCCGCAGGAGATCGAGCGGGCGGTTCATCGGGCGTTTGAATATCTGCGGAGTGAGGGCGGCACCGAGGTTATTCTGGAAGACGGTGTGGAAAAACGGATTGCGTTTTCTTGCGGCGGCGATGTACGCAAAGCAATCAACGCGGTGGAGCTGAGCGTTCTTTCGGCGCAGCTGCAGCGCGACGGCAGCCGGCTGGTTACGCTTGCCGCAGTGGATGGACTTTCACAAAAGGCATCTATGAAATACGATAAAGGGGACGATGCGCATTACGACATTCTTTCGGCCTTTCAAAAGTCGATGCGCGGTTCTGACCCAAATGCGGCACTGCACTATCTGGCGCGTCTGCTGGAGGCAGGTGATCTCCCTTCGGCCTGCCGCAGGCTGATCGTCTGCGCCTGTGAGGACGTTGGTCTTGCATACCCAATGATTATTCCAATCGTAAAAGCGGCAGTCGATTCCGCACTGCAGGTCGGTCTGCCGGAAGCGCGGATCCCTTTGGCCGATGCGGTGGTTCTGGTTGCAACGTCGCCGAAATCCAACTCGGCTTATCTTGGAATCGACCGCGCAATCGCCGATCTTCGCGCCGGTAAAAGCGGGCCGATTCCGCGCCGGCTGCAAAATAAGCACTTTGACGGGGCGGATAACGAAAATCCAGGTCAATTTTATCAGTATGCGCACGATTTTCCGCATCATTGGGTTGATCAGCAGTATCTGCCGGATGCTCTGAAAGATACCGTTTATTACGAGTATTCAGAGAATAAGAATGAGCAGGCGGCCAAAGCATACTGGGACGCAGTCAAAAAAAATCCTTAATACAGAAAAAAACCGCAAAACAGGCTGTTTGAGTATAATCAGGCAGCTGTTTTGCAGGGTGTGTTTATGAGATGCAGGCGGGGAGCAGCCTCTGCTACGATTCCGAAGCCAGCAGGCTTGGAAGAGCGATTACAGGGAGCTGAATTTTTTCGCAGAAGCGCAGAGCCTGTTTTTCAAGTTGTTCCGGTGCGGAAGCCATTTTCATATCAAAGGCGAAGCCAAGAGAATCGCGCAGGGTGGGCAGTTCGTCATTGGTGACAACGGCACTGTCGCCTCCGAGCGGAAACTGAATGTTCCAGATGCGCTTGTGCGGCGTATGAATAAAATAAACTTCCAGCACAAAGGTGTTTTCCTCTTTCCAGTGTCCGCAGGACGCAACATCGTACCGTTTCCCGGAAAGCAACAGCGAAGAGCGGGCAAAGGTTCCGTCAAGCGGGATAACAAGTGAATTGAGCTCTCTGTTTTCTGTCCAAGTGAACAGACAACGGTCACTGCTGAAGTTAAGATCAAACTGCCGTAAGCCGCGAACAAACAGACGATCCATGCCCCGGACAACAAGCGGGAGCATACTGACCAGGTTGCGCGGGCAGCGGTAAACTCTGCGGTTGATGCGATCCTCCAGCTCTGGCCGGCGGGGAGAAGCCGCAGGCGGCGGAATAAGCGAAAGTGAGTCAAAGCGGCTCTGCAGCACAGGGTCAGCTGCGGCGTCGGGGTTTTCCGCCCAGTCTGCGGTTCCGTCTTGTTCCAGCATCGGGGTAATCAGTTCGTCCCAAATAGCATCCAGTACCTTTGTCGGAGGTCCCTGACCGCTGGTAACAACGAAGACAAGGTCTTTGTCCGGCCACATGATGGCATATTGCGCAAAAGCGCCGTCAGCCCGAAAAATACCCGGAGTTCTGCAGCACCAGAACTGATACCCATATCCGGCTTTGTTATCAATGATATCAATTTCGCCCTTGGATGTGACGGAATTATCGATCTGCATTTTGGTAGCTTCCTCGGCCCATCCTTTTGGCAGAACCTGTTTCCCGTTCCAGATGCCGCGCTGCTCGTAAAGCAAACCGAATTTGGCCAGATCCTCGGTGCGGAGATACAGCCCCCAGCCGCCTGTTTCCACGCCGTCAGGGCTGGTTTCCCAGCAAACCTCTGAAATGCCGAGGGGCTCGAACAGACGTGGCTGCAAATAATCGCAAAGCCCAAGGCCGGTTGTGCGTTTGACAATGCACGCCAGCAGATAGCTGTTGATGCTGTTATAATGAAATGCGCTGCCGGGATCAAAAGCCATCGGCGAATTCAGGAAGATTTCGGCCCAGTCGCCGTCGGAAGCGGCAATCAGTTCGTTTGCCATAATTCCGGAGCTCATCGTGAGCAGGTGGCGTACTGTCAGCAGGCGGATGCGGGAATCGGCGATCGGCTTAATTTTATCACCAAAAAAATCGGCCGCATGGTCGTTAAGCGAAAAGTACCCTTCCGCAATGGCAAAACCAACGGCAGTGGCGGTGAAACTTTTACTGAAGGAATAAATGTGGTGCGGCAGCTCCGGCGCATAAGGCTTCCACCAGCATTCCGCGGCAACTTTGCCGTAGCGGACAAGCATCATGCTGTGAATCGTCAGCTTGTCCTCTTCGAACCGGTTCAGCAAATTCTGAATCATCTGCGTGGGGATGCCGACCTGGCTGAGCGTGGCGCGCGGAAGGGAATTTTGATTTGTCATCAGGCAATCATCCTCTCATATTATTACGAACACGAACGGAATTTTTATGCAAGACTGTTTTTGGATGATTTTATACTAATCTTATTATATTAAAAATTTTCTCTTTTTTCCAGTCCTCGAACAAAAAAACAACAAATGAAAAAGGAAGCCATTATGGCTGCCTTGAATTGTACAACATACACACTTGAATTGCACATTGATTTTTTTCGGAATTTATGTATAATGGAAGGAAGAAAACTGAGAACAAAGGACGGTGCCTGCATGAAACAAGTCCGCTTTCTGGTTTGGTTGCTGAGCTCCTGTTCGGCAGTCATTTTTGGTGTGCGGGTTGCTTTTGCAGCTTCCAACAGTTCAAAAGCGGAGCTTTTGCTGCCCGTGATTGAAAAGCTTTATGATGTGTTGCTCAAAGAGTGGTGGATTTGCGGCGGAATTTTTTTGGTTGGTGCGGTTTATGCCGTGGTTTTTGTGCTTCACAGAACAAAAAGAGCGACTTCAAAAGTACGAAAGGAAGTTAATCCTAAATGAAAAAACAGCTGCGCCTGCTGGCGGTGCTTTTTCTGGTTCCGGCTCTTCTTTGTTCGTGCAGCGCCTCTGCGCCGATTGAGCTGGATGACGGAGCGGGAGTGCCGTACCAATATGAAATGCCGCAGAACGGCGATGTTATCGCAATTTTTCACACATCGAAGGGCGATATTACCGTGCGTTTTTTTCCGGAAGAAGCGCCCAAAGCCGTTGAAAATTTTATTACCCTTGCAGAGCAGGGCTTTTATGACGGCAAGCTCTTTTTTCGTACTGTCAACAATTTTATCATTCAGTCGGGGAGCCCAACCAATACGACGACGGGCGGAGAAAGTATATGGGGCGGCTATTTTGAAGATGAATTCTCTCCCAAGTTGCATAATTTGCGTGGTGCTCTCTGCATGGCAAACTCGGGAGTAAACACAAACGGCAGCCAGTTCTTTATTGTGCAGTGTAAAACGCTCGACAGCAGCTATGCTGAAGAATTGCCCGAAACACAAAAGACAAATGCAAATTACGGCTACACACAGAAGATTATCGATGCATATCAGAGCAGCGGCGGTTGCCCGTGGCTTGATGGAAAGCATACGGTATTTGGTCAGGTGATTAACGGGTTGGACATTGTTGACCTGATTGCCCGCAGCCGTACCAATTCCGCCGATCGTCCAATTACTGATATAGTAATCAACAGCGTGGAAATTACAACATATTCAAGCACCTCAAAATAACCGGCGGAAAAATGATCCCTTTCTGTACGGCAGGGAAGAGGAAAGCTGCAGTTTTTCATTGACAACCGGGCGTTACCGGAATATAATATAACAAGGGCGCTCCTGCTTTTCCGGAGGCCCTTTTTCTATTGTCTTTTTGCCGGGCGCGGAGGAGAAAATCACGGCGCGAACGCTGCTCAACAGAACGACGCAGCATTTTTTGAGGATTTCCTGTTTCTGCGCGGCGATTTTTTAAAGGATGTGTGAAACAGATGCCGACAAAGTATATTTTTGTAACAGGTGGCGTTGTCTCGGGGCTTGGAAAGGGGATTACGGCTGCTTCGCTGGGACGTTTGCTGAAGGCGCGCGGCTTGCGTGTGACCATGCAGAAATTTGACCCGTATCTGAACATCGACCCGGGGACAATGAACCCGGTTCAGCACGGAGAAGTCTTTGTGACCGATGACGGTGCCGAAACCGATCTGGACCTTGGTCACTATGAGCGGTTTATCGACGAAAGTCTGACGCAGAACAGCAATGTAACCTCCGGGCGTGTTTACTGGAATGTGATCACGCGCGAGCGTCAGGGCGATTTTGGCGGAGGTACCGTTCAGGTGATTCCGCATATTACGAATGAAATTAAAAGCCGGATCAGCGCCGGCAAGGAAAATGTTGATATTGCTATTATTGAAATCGGCGGTACCGTGGGCGATATTGAAAGCCAGCCGTTTCTGGAAGCAATTCGTCAGTTTTCGGCGGAGATTGGTCGGGCAAACTGCATTTTTGTGCATGTAACGTTGGTGCCATACCTTGCGGCATCCCGCGAGCATAAAACCAAACCGACGCAGCACAGCGTCAAAGAGCTGCTCAGTATCGGTATTCAGCCGGATATCATCGTGCTGCGCAGTGAAACGCCGATCGATGAGGATCAGAAAAAAAAGATTGCGCTGTTCTGCAATGTAGCCGAAAGCTGTGTCGTGCAAAATCTTGACCTTGGGCTTTTGTACGAAGTTCCGCTTGCACTGCGCGGGGAACATTTGGACGATACGGTCTGCCGTCTGCTGAATATTGATTGTGGCGGCCCGAACCTGAATGATTGGTCCATGATGGTCAGCATGGCAAAGTCGATGACCGAATCGGTTACGGTGGCGCTGGTCGGCAAATATATTGCGCTGCACGACGCATATCTTAGCGTGGTGGAAGCGTTAACGCACGGCGGAATTGCCAATCATGTTCATGTCAACATCAAATGGGTGGATTCCGAAGAATTGTCCGACGCGAATGCCGGGGAAAGGCTCGGCGGTGTAGACGCAGTGATTCTTCCGGGCGGCTTTGGCCAGCGCGGTATTGACGGCATGATTGCAGCAGTGCGCTATGCCCGCGAAAACAATGTTCCGTTTTTTGGTATTTGTCTTGGTATGCAGATCGCTCTGGTGGAATATGCGCGCAATGTTGCCGGAATGCCGGGGGCACACAGCGCCGAAATTAATCCGGAAACGCAGTATCCGGTTATTGACCTGATGCCTGAGCAAAAGGAAGTTACGCAGCTTGGCGGTACCATGCGACTTGGAAAATATCCCTGCAAGCTGAAGAACGGTTCCCGTTCGCTGCAGATGTATGGCCAAAACCTGATTTATGAGCGTCATCGCCATCGTTATGAAGTCAACAATGATTATCGTGCCAGACTGGAAGAGGCCGGCTTGAACTTTGTCGGACAATCCCCCGACGGAAGAATTGTGGAGATGCTGGAGCTGCCGCAACACCCGTGGTTTGTGGCTGTGCAGTTTCATCCGGAATTCAAATCGCGCCCTAACCGTCCGCATCCGTTATTCCGCGGCTTTGTAGAAGCTGCAAAAGAATTTCAAACTCAAAAATGAGATCGCCCAGTGACGGCAAGGAGGTTTTCTCATGGACGAACGCAAAGAAAGATGCATTTGCTGTATGGAAGAAAAACAGCCCGGCGCGGCTTGTGCGCGCTGTGGTTTTTCCGGCGAAGATTGCGGTCAGGCGCCGTATCTGAATCTGGGAACGGTACTGCAGAATCGTTACCTTGTTGGTAAGGTGCAAAGCTTCAATGGAGAAGGCGTCTCTTACCTTGCTTATGATCAGGCGGAGGATTCAAAAATTCTGCTGAGAGAATTTTTCCCCCAAACAGTTGCTTTTCGGGAGGATGACGGGGTAACTGTTTCTGTGATGGCCGGAGGAGAAGATACCTTTCAATATGCGCGCGAAGGTTTTCTTTCCTATACCCGCAAGGTTGCGCATTGCCGCGATTATCCGGCGGTTCTGCCCGTGTTCGATATTTTTACGGAAAACGGAACGGCATATGCGGTTTACGAATGGTGTACCGGTGGAACGCTGAAGGAATATATTGAGAAAAAAGGCGCGCCAATGTCTTGGAATCTGGCAAAAGCACTTTTTTTGCCGCTGATTTCGTCTTTAAAAGGGCTGCATGCGGTTGGTTTGGGGCATTATGGCATTGCTCCGGAAAATCTGTTGATTTTTTCGAACGGTCGAATGAAGCTCGGCGGCTTTTGTCTGGAGGATGTTCGTAGAGAGGAACAGGATCTTTCCCCGGAACTTTTTGCGGGTTGCGCCGCACTGGAACAGTATTCCTCAAACGAATCGCTTGCGGAATACACCGATATTTACGGACTGTGCGCCTGTTTATTTTATGCGTTGACCATGCACCTGCCGCAGGAGGCAACACGCAGAAAATACGACAGCAGACTGTTGATTGCAAACAGTACGCTGCAGCAGATTCCACCGTTTGTTGTTTCCGCGCTGGCAGGAGGTTTGCAGGTTATGCCGGAAAAACGCATTCAGACGTTTGAAGAGCTTTATCATCAACTGGTCGGCGGTGAGGTGATGAACGAAACCCGTGAACCGGAAAACACCGTGGAACCATCGATTCAAGTCGAAAGTCAGTCCGGAAAGAAAAAACAGAATGAAAAAAGGCAGTTGCCGCATTTTGTAATCGGAACGATTTCTTTTTTCTGTGCGTTGCTGGTGTTCTGCCTGTGCGGATGGCTCTATTTGAAAAACCGTTACGGAAATGAGGTTTTTAACTTCTCCGGAACAACGGCCTCGGAGTCCGCGGGCAGCACAGTTTCGGCGGAAAGCACAGATGCATCGTCGGTTGGTTCGGGAGAAAGCACAGATTCCTCCGATTCCGCAACCTCCGGCGAAGAGCCCTCCTCTATTCCTGAGGGTAGTGTGGCTGTTCCGAGTTTTATCGGGCAAACACTGGAAGCGGCACAGAAAAACACCGATTTTAAGATACTGCTTTCTGATCGAGATTTCAGCGATACCGTTGGGGAAGGCCTGATTATGTCACAGTCGGTGGAAGGCTATGCGCAGCCCGGCACGGTGATTACCGTCGTTATCAGCAAGGGCAAGATGATGCGCGAACTGCCGGATGTGACTGGAAAGCCGTTGAACGAAGCAAAGGCTGCGCTGCTGGCCGCCGGTTTTCAAGTTGGCATCGTTACCGAAGAACCGAGCGAGGAGGCCAGCGGAACGGTTTTGCGCACGACGGATTCTTCGCTGAAGGCCGGTGTTTCATATGAATACGGTACCACAGTCGATCTAATTGTGGCACAGGCTATTTCATCTCAATAAGCGGAAGGCTGCGAAATAAAATGAAAAAGCGCATGCACCGATCGACACGGGGCGGTGTGTGCGCTTTTTGCTTATGCACAATTTTTCCTTTCTTTCATGGAAACACACGAAAAAGGGTATCCTTCCTGACGAAGAATACCCTTTTTGTGTTGCAGCGGTTTAACTTATTCAGCAGATTCCTCGGCAACAGCTTCCGGGGACGCCGCTTCCTTCATAGAAAGGCTGACGCGTTTTTTATCAAAGTCGATTGCAGTAATTTTAACGGTAACCGTCTGGCCAACCGTCAAAACATCCTGCGGCTTATTGATACGCTCGGTGGAAATCTGAGAAATATGGATCAGGCCGTCGATGCCGGGAATCACACGGGCAAACGCGCCGAAATCGGTCATACCGACAACCGTTACATCACAAACGGTACCAACCGGATATTTCTCTTCCAGGATTGTCCACGGATTGTCTTCGGCCTTTTTGTAACCGAGAGAGATCTTCTTCTTTTCTCTGTCAAGCTTCAAAATATAAACCTCGACAGTCTGACCAACGGCAAGAACCTCGGACGGATTCTTGATGCGGGTCCAGGAAAGCTCGGAAATATGGATCATGCCGTCCACACCGCCGATATCGACAAACGCGCCGTAAGCGGTCAGGGATTTGACAACGCCGGTGTAAGTTTTGCCTTCCTCAGCGGTCTCCCAAAACTTTTCTTCCAGTTCTTTTTTCTTGTCGGCCAGCACAGAGCGGATGGAACCGACGGCACGTCTGCGGCCGCGGTTAACTTCAAGAATGCGGAACTGAACTTCCTGCTTCAGCAGGCCTTCCAAAGCCTCACCGCGGGAAGCGGTTGCCTGAGAAGCCGGAACAAACACGCGGACACCGTTGCAAAGAACGATGACGCCGCCTTTAATCACTTCGGTGACAACGCCGGTCAGAACAGACTGATCTTCCGCAGCGGCAGAAATCTGCTCCCAGCCCTTCTGGGCGTCCAGACGACGCTTGGAAAGCATGATGGTGCCTTCCTGATCGTTGGTGCGCATAATCAGCAGATCCATTTCGTCGCCGACCTTTACCAGGTCTTCCGTGCGTGCAGAAGGATCGCTGGTAAGCTCGGAAAGCGGAACAAAACCGGCCTGTTTTCTTCCGACGTCGACGTAAATCTCGTTCGGAGCAATTCCGACGACAACACCGTGCACCTTTTCATCTGTATTTAAAGTCTTTAAGGACTCCTCCAGCATTTCTGCGAAGTTACCCTCTGCCGAAGTGTTGCTTTCGGCCTCCGTGGAATTGAGCTGCTCGTTGTTCAGAATTTCGGTCATGGTTTGAAGTACCTCCTTTATTATACCAACGGGTGTAGAAGCACCCGCAGTTACGCCAATTCGCCCGGCAGATTTCAGCCTGTCCAACGGCAGTTCAACAGCCGTTTCGACCAGATAAGCTGGGCACTGCGCCCGACAGATTTCAAACAGCTTGGCTGTGTTGGAACTTTGCCTTCCGCCGATGACGATCATCGCGTCAGACACGGCGGCAAGTTGTGCCGCTTCGGACTGGCGCTCCGCAGTCGCATTACATATTGTATCAAAAACCGCGGCATTTGTATAGACCATTTTGATTTTTTTCAAACAATTTTTCCATTCTTCTGTGCGAAAGGTTGTCTGAGCAACGACGCAAACAGAAGTTATTCCACTTTGCTGCAGCCTTTTGAGCAAATCGTCAAGTTCGTCGCTTCCGCTGAAAACGCTGCTGCATTCCGCACAATGGCTTTGAATTCCGATGACCTCCGGATGCTTCCGGTCGCCGGCGATCAGAATCCATTGTCCCTTCGCGGAGGCATGCCGAACAATGCGATGGATTTTTGCCACAAAGGGACAGGTTGCATCTTCAAACAGAATTCCCTGGTCCCGGATTTCCTGCATGGTTCCGGCGGGAATCCCGTGAGACCGGAGAACCAGCGTTGCGCCTGTGGGAACCTCTTTCGGCGTATTTACCGTGCAAACGCCCCGCTGTGCCAATTCGGCCACCAACTGCGGGTTATGAATAATGGGGCCAAGCGTGCATACGGTTTTGCCTTCGAGCAGCAGTCGTTCCACCGTATCTACGGCTCGCTGCACACCAAAGCAGAAGCCGGCCGATTTTGCCAGTGTAATTTTCAAAAAGAGAACCATCCTTCATTTTTTCTTTTTCTGATTCAGCACTGCAAGGGCTTCCTCCCGCAGCGCACTGATTTTGCCCATCACATAGCGGCTGGCATTTCGGTATTCCAGGCCGGTGCCTTCCTGAATATTCAGTTCTTCCGGAAGAATCGGTTCGCCGCAGTTGATGACAACCTTGTGGAACAGACGCATTTTCCCATCCTTCGTCGTTATCGCAACGGGAATAATGGGGGCGTCTGTTTGCGCGGCGAACATGACAACGCCGGGTTTTGGCTTCAGAAGGCTCCCGTCTCGGGAACGTGTGCCTTCAATAAAAATGCCGAGCAGCTTATTTTTGTTCAAAAGCTCAACGGCAGTATTGACGGCGGCACTGTCACCTTTGCCGCGGTTTACGGGAAAGGCACCCAGCGAACGGATCAGCCCTGCCATCAGCTTGTTATGAAAAAGCTCCGCCTTGGCCATGTAGTAAATCTGCCGCTCCTGCGTAAAAGCCAGCATAATCGGGTCTTTCATTGTGATGTGGTTGGAGCAGATGATAGCGCGGCAGCCCTCCGGCAGGGGAGAACGGTGCAAAATTCTATATGGATACAGAATTTTGAATAAACCGGGAGCAAACGCCAATCCAAATCGATAAAGCGAGGTCAAAGTGAGTCAGCACCTTTCGGTTTGATTAGTTCTGCAGCGCGGCGAGCCGCGCACGGATTAATCGGGTCATGGTATCAACCGTTTCCTGCAGCGTCAGGCTGCTGTTATCAACCACCTGCGCATCCTGCGCGGGTTTCAGAGGCGCAATTGCCCGATGAGAATCATTATAATCCCTTTGCTTGATCTCGGCAAGCACCTGCTGTAAATCTGCCGGCTCACCTTTTTCTGCCAGCTCTCTGCAGCGGCGTTCCGCACGGCATTCGGGGCTTGCGGTCAGAAAAAGTTTGATCTGCGCGTCCGGAAGAACAACCGTTCCGATGTCGCGTCCGTCCATAATCACATTGTTTTTGCGCGCCAGATCACGCTGCAGTTCCAACAGAAATGCCCGAACCGGCGGCAAAGCGGAAACGCGGGACGCCATCATGGAAATATCCGCCGTGCGGATCAGCGGGGAAACATCCTCGCCGTTGAGGAAAACGCGCTGTTCACCGCTGATAAATTTTAATTCCACAGTGATTTCCCGCAGCATTCCGGCAACCGCTTCGCCTTCGTCAAGAGGAACGGACGTCCGGCGTGCATACAGCCCAATCGTGCGGTACAGCGCTCCGGTGTCCACGTAAATATAACCAAGTTCCCGCGCAATGCCGCGGGCAACACTGCTTTTTCCCGCGCCTGCGGGACCGTCGATGGCAATGGCAATCAATATAAAAACTCCTTTCAGGAATCTGTTTCGGCAGCGGCGCTTTCCCCGGCCAAATGGCCGGTTGACCATGCAATCTGCAGATTAAAACCGCCGGTGTATGCGTCGGCATCGATGATTTCTCCGGCAAAATACAATCCGTTTACCAGACGTGATTCCATGTTTTTCGGGTTTATCTCCTTTACGCAGATGCCGCCGGAGGTAATAATTGCTTCCTCGACCGGACGAAACCGTTTCAGCGAAACAGGAAAACATTTCAGCAGTAAAATCAATCGGCGGCGCATTTCCCGGGTAATTTGATTGATTTTTGTTTCGGGGGCAATTTCGCTGAGATGAAGGAATACCGGAACCATTTTGTTCGGCAGCAAAGCGGGCAGCACGTTGCGGAGGTCTCGGTTGACTGCACTGCTAAATTCCCGCAACAGACGTGCGTCCAGCTGTTCTTCGGAAAGCGCCGGCTTCAAATCGATCTGTGCCACGTATCTTCCGGGTTCCATCCGGCGAATATGTGAGCTGGCGCTGAGAACCATCGGCCCCGAAATTCCGAAGTGCGTAAAAAGCATTTCTCCAAAATCCTCATAAATAACCCGATTCGTTTTCCGGTCGCAGATTTTCAACCCGACATTGCGCAGCGAAAGCCCCATCAGATCGCGGCACCACGCCTCTTCCGCCTCGAACGGAACAAGAGAGGGCTGCGGAGGGGTTACCGTATGGCCAACCTCGGCCGCCATGCGAAATCCGTCTCCCGTGGAGCCTGTAACAGGATAAGAAAGTCCGCCGGTGCAAAGGATTACACGGTCAAACATAAGTTCCCGGCTGGATTCCGTCTGCACACCGCAAATACTGCCGTCCGCAGTCAGAAGATGCTGCGCGCGTTCCTGCAGCCGACGGCATCCAAGCTCGCGGCAAAGCCTGTCCAGAGTATCGACAACATCCATTGCCCGGTCAGAACAGGGGAACACGCGGTTGCCCCGTTCGGTTTTCAGCGGAAGGCCCGCGTTTTCCAGGAAATTCATCATATCCTGCGCGCAAAAGCGCGAAAACGCGCCGTAAAGAAAACGGCCGTTAACCGGAACCGCCGCCACAAGTTCTGGTACGCTGCAGTTGTTCGTCACATTGCAGCGGCCTTTCCCCGTAATCAGCAGCTTGCGTCCGGGGCGTTCGTTGCGTTCCAGAATCACCGCATCGGCCCCGGATTCTGCCGCACGGATGGCAGCCATCATTCCGGCGGCCCCTCCGCCGACAACGCAGATTTTTTTCGTTTTCATGCAGCTTTTTAATTCCTTTCGGAGGAATGGGATTTTGCCAGTCAGTCTCTGGCGCTGTCCTCCACCTTTTCGTAAACATCATATTCGTCCCAAACATGCTCCAACTGACAGAACGCCTCCGAAACGTCTTCTTTCTTGCGGGAAGCGACCGCGACAATCAGCGCGTTGACCAGACTCAGCGGCGCAACCAGAGAATCCACAATGGAAACCATATCGCTGCGGGCCAGCAAAAGATGCTTTGCATAAACGGCCAAAGGAGAAGAAGGGCTGTCCGTTACGGAAATTACCGCAGCGCCTTTGTCACTGGCAAAATGGAGCGCTTTTGCAACACTGCTGGAATAACGCGGAAAGCTGAATCCAATCACTGCGTCTTTTTCGTCGATGCGGAACATTTTTTCAAAAAATTCGCTTTCGCTGGCAGCATTGACAGCGGTAACATTTTCAAAAATCATATTGAAATAGTATGCCAAAAAAGAAGCGACCGGTGCTGCGCTGCGTGCGGCGACAATGTAAATCCGCCGTGCTGCAACAATCGTTTCCACAGCCGCGCGGAACTCCTCGCGGGAAACTTCGTCCAGCGTGTTGCGGATGGTGTCCATGTCGGCGTTCAGCACCGATTCCAGCAGATCGGTGCGCCCAATCCGTTCATTGGTCACTTCAATGCGCTGCAGCGAGGTCAGTTTGCTGCGAATCATTTCCTGCATGGCCTTTTGCAGAGATGGATACCCGTCATAGCCGATTTCCGTTGCAAAGCGCACAACGGTTGATTCACTGACGCCAACCGTTGTGCCGAGCCGGGAGGCGGTCATAAACGCGGCCTTGTCGTAATGGCGCTCAATATATTGCGCGATCAGGCGCTGACCTTTGGAGAAGCCGGCGCTGCTTTTTTCAATGTTGGAAAGCAACTGATTATTCATGATGCGTCATCCTTTGTTCAGGCGGGGCGGCATATGTCTTCGCTGCCGTGCAGTATTGGTTTGAATGAACCTTTATTCATATTATGCCGTCAGACTGCAAAAATCAAGCAAAATCCTTTATTTCTTTTAAAATTTTGCAGGATTGTGCAATTTGAACTTCAAAAATATCAAAATATAGCTTGAATAGCCCGAAAAGCTGTTTTTGCAAAAATAAAGTTTTTTGCGGGGATTCCTGCTCGTTTGTCACCGGTTTTGCCTGTTTTGGATATATTGCATCAGAAGGCTTTGTGGCTGCCGTTTTTGCAGAGAGGGAAACGGCGGGATTTGCCGATGAAAAGAGGTGACAGCAATGCGGCAAAGATGGCCTGTGCACCGCGGCAGTTATCACAATTGCCGCGGCAAATACCGCGGCGGGCGGCGATGTGGCGCCGGTGCGGTCAAAAGAGGGGCGCACCGGCGCGGCTGTGGGTGCAAAATATTTCTGGTGCTTGCACTGACGGCGGGGCTGCTGATTCTGCTGAATGAAAAGCTCGGACCGATGGTTCAATCTGCAGTTGCACAGCAGGCGGGTCAGGTTTCGGTGCAAACGGTCAACCGGGCAGTGCAGCAGGTGCTTGACGAAAACCCGCTGCCGGAAAATTATTTGGCCGTCGTCCGGGATACTGACGGAACGATCCTGTCTGTTGACATGGATGCGGCGTCGGTAAATCAGCTGAAAACCAAGCTGAACCTGAGCGTTCAGCAGGCGCTCGGCGAACTGGGAGTCTGCTCGGTTGCCATTCCGATTGGCTCGCTGCTCGGCGGCAGTCTGCTCCGGGGGCTTGGGCCGGATGTACACCTGCGGTTTACCGTTGCAGCCAATGCGTTCTGCAATCTGGTCAGCCAATTTGATTCCGCCGGAATCAACCAATCGCGCCATATGCTTTCCCTGGTGGTTACAACCGAGATTTACGCCATGATTCCCGGCTCCAGCGCAAAAAACGTTACGGAAACCACGTTCCCGGTTGCTGAAACAATTATTGTCGGCAAGGTGCCGAGTCTGTACTGGGGCGATGCTGCTGCGGCGGATGGCGCGTCCTCTGCCGGCGCGGAGTCCGATGCATAAAATTTGTTTTCCTGTCGCTTTCTTTTCGTAAAGAATTTTGATATACTAATATCATCAGTAACTTTTGAAAAGGGGCTTTCGGCATGCAGCAGGAAGAAGCAAAAAAACGCGCGGAAGAGCTGCGGGCGGCATTGCGCTACCACGCGGATAAATACTATAATCAGGATGCGCCGGAGATCGACGATTACGAATATGACGGGATGATGAACGAGCTCAAGAGAATTGAACGCGATTTTCCTGCGCTCGTTACGCAGGATTCGCCGACGCAGAAGATTATCGGCGAGGTTTCCGATCTGTTTGAACCCGTTCGGCACGAGGTACAGATGGGCAGCCTGCAGGACGTGTTTTCCGAAGAAGAGGTCCTTGATTTTGACAGGCGTGTTCGGGCAGAAATTCCCGGGGTTAGCTATGTGGTGGAACCGAAGATCGATGGACTTTCCGTTTCTCTGGAATACCGTGATGGTGTTCTGGTACGGGGCTCCACACGCGGCGACGGTTTGGTCGGTGAAAACATCACTGCCAATTTGATGCAGATTGCGTCCATTCCGCAGCGGCTGAAACAGCCGCTGCCGTTTCTGGAGGTTCGCGGCGAGGTCTATATGCCGAACGAAAGTTTTTTGCGGTTGGTGCAGCAGCAGGATGAAGACGGGCAAAAGCCGTTTAAAAACCCGCGCAACGCTGCTGCAGGTTCCCTGCGGCAAAAGGACCCCCGTGTTACGGCGTCCCGCGGACTTGATATTTTTGTGTTCAATGTGCAGCAGGTGGAAGGCTTTTCGCTGACGGCGCACAGTCAGTCGATTGAATGGCTGCGCACTCTCGGGCTGCATACCATTCCGTTTTTCTGCCGCTGCAGTACCGGCAAGGAGCTGCTGCAGGAAATCCGCCGTATTGGCCAGGAACGTGAAAGCCTGCCGTTCTGTATTGACGGAGCAGTGGTGAAGGTGGATCAGCTTGCACACCGCAGTCAACTTGGCAGCACCGCCAAGTTCCCAAAGTGGGCGGTGGCGTTCAAGTATCCGCCGGAGGAAAAAGAAACGGTACTGACCGATATTTCGCTACAGGTCGGTCGAACCGGAGTGCTGACGCCAACTGGAATTTTCGATCCAGTCACGCTGGCAGGAACGACCGTTTCCCGTGCATCGCTGCACAATGAGGATTATATTGCCGAAAAGGGGCTATGCATCGGCGATACTGTTTTGCTGCGCAAGGCAGGAGATATTATTCCGGAAGTTGTCTCGGTTGTTCACCACGCGCCGGGGGCGCAGCCGTACCGGATGCCGCGCATTTGTCCCTCCTGCGGCGGTGAAACGGTGCGCGAACCGGGCGAAGCGGCGGTGCGCTGTACCAATCCGGAGTGCCCTGCGCAGCTGCTGCGCAATCTGATCCATTACGCTTCGCGCGATGCAATGGATATTGACGGTCTTGGGCCTGCGGTGGTGGAGCAGCTTGTGGAAAAAAATCATGTTGCTTCCCCGGCGGATCTGTATCATCTTACGGCGGAAGAACTGGAACACAACGACCGGATGGGCAAACTTTCTTCGCAGAATCTGGTTCGGGCAATTGTAAAATCAAAGGAAAACGATCTTTCACGCCTGATTTTTGCGCTTGGCATCCGCCATGTCGGGCAAAAGGCTGCAAAGCTGCTGGCGGAACGGTTTGGCACGGCGGATGCGCTGATGCAGGCCACGCAGGAAGAACTGTTGTCCATCGAGGGTTTCGGTGAGATTATGGCGTTAAGTGTCCTGCAGTTCTTCCGTCAGCCTCAGTCGGCAGAGCTGATGGAAAAACTGAAAGCGTGCGGGGTAAACATGACGGAGGAGCGGCGGCAGAGGGGCGAGCGCTTTGCCGGAAAGACCTTTGTTCTCACCGGTACGCTGCCGACCTATAAACGCGACGAAGCTACTGCGCTGATAGAGCAGAACGGTGGCAAGGTGTCTTCGTCGGTTTCCAAAAAGACCTCGATGGTGCTTGCGGGTGAGGAGGCCGGCAGCAAGCTGGAAAAAGCGAGGACTCTCGGGATCCCTGTGATTGACGAGACGGAATTCAGAAAAATGCTTACACAAGCCGATTAATGAATAAAAATTGATAAAGCATCGGAATGCTGCAGGCTTTTCCGGTGCTTTTTTGCGTGCAAATTTTCTGTGAGGACAGGTTCTATCTTTGTCCTAGCCGCAATAGAATGAAACAAGAGCGCGGGACAGACAGGCGCCTTGCATGCTTTTGCGCCGCGCGAAAAGACATCCTCTAAAAGGTGTGATCGATATGGCTGTAAATCAATCGTGGTTGCGGGAAAACAGCTTTGATTCTGCGGTTTCGTTTCTCAGCACAAGACTCCAGCAAACGCTTTGCTTTCTGCCGCAAAGCCTTACGGCTCAGGTCAGTGAAATCCGGCTGCGGCTGGGGCAGCCGGTTGCGCTTGGTGGGAGTGAGGGCATTCGGTTCGTGTCGGAGCGCAAGGGAACCACACTGTTGCCCGGCAGTGAAAGCCTGCTGACGGAACAGGAAGATCTGAATGAAACGTTTCACCGGCTTTGTGAATACTCGGTACACAGCTGCCAGAATCAGATCAGCGAAGGCTTTTTGACCGTGCGCGGCGGTCACCGTGCGGGGCTTTGCGGAACAGCGGTGATTCAGGATGGACAGATTACCGGTATGCGCTCCGTTTCAGGAATCAGCCTGCGGATTGCCCGAGAGATCCCCGGTGCGGCGGATGCCTTGGTACCGCTTGCGCTTTCCGGCGGGTTGCTGCTGACAGGTGCGCCCGGCAGCGGAAAAACAACGATGCTGCGTGACTTGGCGCGCCAGCTTTCCGGTGGGGGAGGACATGCACCGCATACGGTTGCTGTTGTAGATGAGCGCGGCGAGCTGGCAGGCAGCTGGCAGGGAGAACGGCAGACGGATCTCGGTCCTTGCTGCGATGTATTGGACGGATATCCAAAGGCGCAAGGAATTTTGCAGGCAATTCGCACGCTTTCCCCGGAGTTTATTATCTGCGACGAGGTGGGCGCCGCGGCAGAAGCGCAGGCTTTGGAAGAGGGGCTTAACGCCGGAGCGGTTATGGTGGTTTCCGCCCATGCGGGAAGCAAAGAAGAACTGCTGCGCCGTGCGGCAATTCTGCGCCTGCTGCGAAGCGGTGCGTTCCAATCGGTTGTAATGCTCGGCGGAGGTTCGGCGCGCGGTTCCATTCAAAAAATATTTCGGGCGGGTGATTTGCTTGTTGAAAGCAGCAGGATTGATTCTGCTCTTCCTGACCTCCGCAACGGTCGGAGTTTTGCAGTGCCGCAGGCTGGATGATCGAGTGGCATTTTGGAATGCGTTTCTTGATTTTTTGAATTTTACCGAAACCTCCATCCGCTATGCGGCTCTGCCGGTTCCGCAGCTGTTGGAACGTTACAACCGGGAAAATGGGCGTTTGGAGCTGGCAGGGTTCTGCAGTGCACAGCTTTCGCGGGGACTTTTGTTCCCGCAGGCGTGGGAACAGGCAGCAAAAAGTGCGGCCCGGCACAGCTCGCTGCCGAACGGAGATTTGCAGCTGCTGCAGGATTTTGGCGCAGGGCTTGGAACCAGCGACGTGGAAGGCCAACTGTCGCACTGCAGGCTGTTTGCGGCGTCTGCCTCTGAAATCCGGCAAAATGCCAAAGAAGAACGGCAGCGGAAAGGAAGGCTTTCGGTGCTGCTTGGCGTTTTGCTTGGGCTTGGAATTGATCTTGTACTGCTGTAACGCGCGGAGGAATACCGGAAAGGATGGATATCGCAATGGATGTGGATCTGATTTTCAAAATAGCGGCGATTGGAATCATTGTGGCGGTTCTCAACCAGATTCTGAATAAAGCAGAGCGCCAGGAGCAGGCGATGATGGTAACGCTTGCGGGGCTGGTTGTTGTACTGATGATGATTGTTCAGGAAATTGATACATTATTTGAAACGATTAAGTCGCTGTTTGGATTATAAACGGAGGGGGAGCGGATGAATATTGCGGTGCTTGCCGTGGCGGGAATCGCCTCGGCGCTCGCTGCGCAGCTAATCCGCAAAACAAATCCGGAAATTTCTTCCGTGTTGACAATCGGAACCGGAGTGTTGATTGCGGCGGCTGTCGTTGCACAGATTCTGCCGGTTACAACGCAGATTCAGATTTTTTTGGACAGAGCGGACGTAAGCACGGAATATGCGGGAGTACTGCTCAAATCGTTGGGCGTGTGTTTTCTGGTACAGTTTGCGGCGGACGCCTGCCGGGATGCGGGAGAATCCTCGCTGGCGGGAAAAATTGAATTTGCCGGACGGGTATCGGTCGCTGTGCTCGCACTGCCGCTGTTCCGCGCGGTAATCGATCTGGCAGTTTCGCTGATTGGTTGAACAGAATTCCGGCAAGCCCCCGCCCGAAAGCAGGATACCGGAGAGGAAGAAGAGCAAAAATGAGAGCGCTGCAAAACGAAAAAAAGAAAATCTGTCTATTAAAAATTTGCAGAAATGGGCGGCGCATAACCGCGCTGCTGGCTGCGGCGGTTGCGCTGCTGATTACTTTACCGTTGGCTTTTGCCGCGCAGGAGCAGGATCCCGGTGAAGACATTTACCGCGAACAGTTGGAGTCCAGCGGCGCACAGGAGCTTTCGCAGCAGCTGCCGGAGGAAACCAGGGAACTGCTGCGGCAATTGGGATTGGCGGATTTTTCGGAGGATGGCGTTTTTCGACTGGATTTTGAAGATGTTTTGCAGCAGACGGTGCTGTTGACAAGACAAAAGGCAGGGGGGCCGCTGCGCGCGGCGTTTTGTGTCGTTGGGATCATCGTGCTCTGTGCGCTGCTGCAAAGCGTCAAAACATCGTTTCTCAACGACGAGGTCACCCGTGTTTTTTCCATAGCCTGTGTGCTTATGACAGCGACTCTCATGGTGACTCCGCTGGTTTCGCTGATCTCCGGCGCGCGGGATACAGCGCTTGGCGCCTTCACCTTTCTGATTTCGTTTGTGCCGGTCTATGCGGGGATTATGGTGGCGAACGGACAGCCGGTCACGGCCGGAACATATTCGGTCACAACCATTGCGGCGGCGCAGGGAGCGGCGGGACTGATTTCTGCGGTGGTAGCCCCCATGCTGCAGATGCTGCTGGCGCTTGCGGTGGTATCGGCGGCCGCACCGAGAATCAATCTGCAGGGGATTCATGCCTTTTTACAGAAAATGGTCAAATGGCTGCTCGGTTTTGGAATGACAATTTTTGTAACGGTTCTCTCTCTGCAGGGAGCGGCGGGAGCAGCGGCCGACTCCCTGACGGTCAAGACGGCAAAATTCGTTATCGGCAGTGCGGTTCCGGTGGTTGGCGGCGCGCTCAGCGACGCTTATGCGTCTGTGCGCGGATACGTCGGCATTCTGAAATCGTCGGTTGGCGCGTTCGGTATTTTGGCCGGAGGGGCAATCTTTCTGCCGCTGATTATCGAACTGGTGATCTGGATTGCTGCCGCAGAGCTTTGCGCCGCAGCGGGAGACCTGTTTGAGCAGAAGGAGATTGCCGGTCTGCTCAGGGCGATTTCCTCTGTGTTGGGGCTGTTCTTGGCGGTACTGCTCTGCTGTGCCGCGTTGTTGATTATTTCCACAGGTATCGTGCTTGCCGCTAAGGCATCCTGAAAGGAATCTTCAGGGAGGAAGCAAAATGAATGATATAAAACTTTGGGTGCTTGGAGCATGTTTTGCGGCGGCAGCCTGCGCACTGCTGGAGCTGCTTTGCCCCAGTGGAAAAATGCAGAAATCTGCGCGGACGGTGACAGCGATCTTCTTTTTGTGCGCTGTGCTTTTGCCAGCAGGCAGGGTGTTGAAGAATCTTTCGCTGAATTCGGGGGAATCGCTTCAAACGGCTTCGGTGCCGGAGGAGCTTTCTTCCCGTGTGGCAGAGCAGAGCCGCTCGGTCGCTCAGCAAAGCGTACAAAATCTGATTCGCAGTCTGTTAGGAAGGCATGGCGTCACGCCGGAACGGATTTCTGTTACAGTGGAAACGGATGGCGCCGGAACCATTCAGATTTGCGGCGCATTCATCTGGCTGAACGCCGGTGACCTGGCAAAAGAGCAACAGGTTCGCACATGGGTCGCCGAAGAATTGGGCATTGCGGTGGAATGCCGGTCTGCGGGCTAAACGCAGGCCGAATGCAGGCAGGAGAGGATTATGCTTTATGGAGAAAAAGAGCGGTGCTTTTTTGGCATTTTTAAAAAGTGAAAAGGGTGGCAAGGTAATTTTGGCCATCGGGATTCTCGCAATCCTGCTCATTTTCGTTTCCGGGTATTTTTCCGGTGGCGGCGAAAAAGAGGCGTCTCAGGCAAAATCGGGGCAAACACAGATCCTTTCCGCCGATGAATACACCGCGCAGCTGGAGAGAAAGCTGACCGATATTGTCGGCAGTATAGCCGGAGCAGGAACCTGCAAAGTGATGGTTACGCTGGAAAACGGGATTCAGTATGTTTATGCGCAGGAAGAAAAAATCAGCGAAAACAAAACGCAGGACAGTACCGACAGTACCATCCGAACGCAGGAAAGCGGGGACCAGCAAAAATCCTATATTATTGTGGACAGTGGCTCCGGCAAGCAGGCGCTTGTTGTTACCGAGGTGCAGCCCACAATCAAAGGAGTGGTGATCGTGTGCCAGGGCGGCGGCAATCCCTCGGTGCAGCAGCAGGTCATCAATGCGGTTACAACGGCTCTTGCCGTAAATTCCACCAAAGTATGCGTGGCGCCGTTGTCATAATCCGCCCGGTGGGCGCGTACAATTTGTACAAAGACATGCGGGTCGCGCAGCAGAAAGGAACGGTCACAACATGATTGAAAAAAGACATATTGTCCTTGCGGCACTTGTGCTGGCACTTGGAACGGCGGTTTACATCAACTGGCGCTTTTCAGGCCCGAGCGCCGTGCAGAGCGGAACTGCTGTTTCCCAGACAAACATCGGAGACGCCCAGTATGTAAACGGTTCGGAAACGGCAACTTCAGCTGTCCTGCCGGAAAGCGGAAGCGAATCTGGCGCAGTTGTCTCGCAACCGTCAGCAGAATTGCTGACACAAAGCGCAGAAAGTTATTTTACCGAGGCCTCGCTTTCCAGGCAAAAAGCGAGGGATGAGGCCACCGAATTGCTGCAGCAGACGATCAAGGCGGCCGAATCGGACGAGAAAACCAAAAAAGAAGCGGTCGATCGGCTGGCGGTAATCGCAAAGAATATTGAGCAGGAATCCAAGATTGAAAGCATGCTGAAAGCAAAGGGATTTTCAGGATGCCTGGCCTTTCTGGAAAACGGCAAGGCCAATATTCTGGTGGCAAGCGACGGTCTGCTTGCCAGTCAGACGATTACAATCAAGGATATTGTAAAAAACACGGCGTCTGTTCCCTTTGAGGATATTATCATTGTCGAGGTAAAATAACCGCTGCCGCCGTCTTTTTGTCCGGGAGGATGCCGCAGAAAAATATCGGATTAACAAGCAGAGCTTTCTCCGGCTATCGCCGGAGAAAGCTCTGCTTGCGGTGTGTAAACGGTAAAAGTGCAGAAAATCCGGGTGCAAAACAGCAATGTGAATCTTATTTGATGTATATACGAAGAAAAATGCATATTTTTGCGTTGAATATTCGGGAGCGGTGTGGTAGAATAAAAACAGATTTGCACCTGCACAACAGAATGACCGGCGGACTGCCGTTTCGGCATGCGCCCTCTGCATTGTGGATGTGCGGAGGGTTTGTTTTTTATCCGGCAGGAGGCAGTTCGGGATTTTCCTCAAAATGGAAAGGAATGGTTGATTAAATGAAGGAACTGAAACGAAGCGAACAGCGCGAACAAGCCTTTGCAATTATTTTTGAACGGATCTTCAACGAAGCGCCTTTGGAGGAGCTAATCGACAACGCGCTGTTGGCGCGTGATTTTGAACTGTGTGATTACGCCAAAAAGACGGCAGAGGGCGTTCAGGAGCATCTGGAAGAAATCGATGCGGCAATTGAGCGGTATGCCCTCGGCTGGAAAAAGCAGCGCATTTCAAAGGTTGCGCTGGCTGTGCTTCGCCTTGCGGTGTATGAAATGAAATATGAAGAGGATGTCCCAGTTGCCGTTTCTGCCAATGAAGCAGTGGAGCTTGCTAAAAAATTTGCAGCGCCGGCGGATGCCGCCTTCATTAACGGCATTCTGGGAAGTATTTCGCGCGCAAAGGGCAGTTTTGAGCAGTGCTGTGAAGTGCCGGCACAGGAATTCGCGGAAAAAGCGCCGGTTGAGGTTTGCTGCCCGGAGGAAAAGGCACAATGAGCTGTGTGCTGGGGATTGACACCAGCAACTACACAACCTCCGCGGCGCTGTACGACGGCGAAACCCATACGATGCTACAGCAAAAAATGCTGCTGCCCGTACGGCAGGGCGCAATCGGATTAAAACAGAGCGACTCAGTGTTTCACCATACGCAGCAGCTGCCACAGGTGCTCAAAAGCCTTTTTGCCGAAACAAGCCTGCAACCGGATGCCGTCAGCGTTTCCACCCGTCCGCGCGACCAGGAAGGCTCTTATATGCCATGCTTTACTGTTGGAGCGGGAACTGCCTCGGCAATGGCTTCGGTGTTTTCGTTGCCGATGACGGAATGCTCGCATCAGCATGGGCATCTGGCTGCTGCGCTTTATTCCTGCGGGAAACTGGAATGGGTTCACCGGCGCTTTCTAGCATTTCATGTTTCAGGAGGAACAACCGATGCGCTCTTGGTTGAGCCGGACACCGAAAGGATATTTTCTCCAAAACTTGTGGCATCCTCGCTGGATCTGAAAGCAGGACAGGCCGTTGACAGGGTTGGCGTGATGCTCGGACTGAAATTTCCGGCAGGCCGGGAACTGGACCTTCTTGCTCAGCAAAGTACGGCTGAATTTAAAATCCGTCCCACTTTGCGCGGTGCAGACTGCTCCCTTTCCGGCATTCAAAACCAATGCGAAAAAATGCTGCAGCGGGGGGAACCGCCTGCGGATATTGCGAAGTTCTGCATCGAATCGGTTTGCGCCGCGCTGGATGCCATGACGGAGCGGTTGCTGCGGCAGTATGGGGAGCTTCCGCTGGTGTTCGCCGGAGGCGTCATGTCGAATTCCATAATCAGCGCCAGGCTTGGCAAAAAATACGGAGCAAGCTTTGCCGCTCCGGAATTTTCCTGTGACAATGCCGCCGGGGTGGCGCTGCTCGGCTGGATGAAGCTTGATTCGTAGAAACGGAGGCGAAGATCGGATGAAACGCCCGGTAGTACTCACAGTTTCGCAGTTGACGACTTATTTGCGTGCGCTGCTGGAAGGCGACGAAAATCTGAATGATATTTATCTCAACGGCGAGATTTCCAATTTTAAGGCGCATCTGGCGTCCGGGCATTTCTATTTTGATCTGAAGGATGACCGTAGCGTCATCCATGCCGTCATGTTCCGTCAACAGGCGGTCCGGCTTCGGTTTCGTCCTGGGGACGGCATGCGGGTTCTGGCACGCGGCCGTGTCTCTCTTTATGAGAAAAGCGGTCAGTATCAGCTGTATTGCGACGATCTGCAGCCCGATGGAGCCGGTGCTCTTGCCGTCGCCTTCGAGCAGCTCCGGGCAAAACTGCAGCGGGAAGGCTTGTTCGACCCTGACCAAAAAAGAGAAATTCCGGCATGCCCAATGCGCGTCGGGATCGTTACCTCGCCGACAGGTGCAGCGCTGCAGGATATGCTGCACGTTACTGCCCGCCGTTTTCCGCTGGCCAAAATCGTTTTTGCCCCGGTGCTCGTGCAGGGGGAAGGCGCAGCAGAGCAGATCGCACAGGCAGTGCGCCGAATGAACGAACGGCAGGCAGCGGATGTGCTGATTGTCGGCCGTGGAGGCGGTGCTGCGGAAGACCTTTGGGCATTTAATGAAGAACCTGTTGTACGAGCGGTTGCGTCCTCACGCATCCCTGTTATTTCTGCCGTCGGCCACGAAACAGATACCACGCTTTGCGACTATGCGGCCGACCTGCGCGCGCCAACCCCGTCGGCGGCGGCGGAATGCGCCGTTCCGGAACGGGAAGAGCTGCTGCTTCAGCTGGCTCGTCGGCGCGGCGCAATACAAAATGCAATTTCCGTGCAGCTGGAGCAGTGTGAACGCCGGTGGAGCGCGGCGGTTTCCCGCCGATGCCTTTCTGTGCCGCAGCAACTTTATGAAAGCCACCGTGTTCGTCTGGACGAGCTGGTTGGACGAATAGCCCAGTCTGCCCGGCGGCAGCTGGGGCAGAAGAGGATACGCTTTTCATCAGCGTGTGCGCAACTGAATGCACTCAGTCCGCTGGCGGTTCTTTCCCGGGGCTATGCCATTGTGGAAAAGGACGGCGAGGCGAAAAGCTCCGCAGTGGAGCTTTTGCCGGGTGACCGGATCACAGTGCGCATGCGGGATGGTACCGTACCGTGCCGCGTGACCGAACGAACGGAAAAGGAACGTGAATAATATGGCAAAAAAAGAACAAAGCTTTGAAGAATCCATACAGCGGCTGGAGGAAATTGTCCGCCGCTTGGAATCCGGCGAGGAACCGCTCGATTCCGCACTGAAACTGTTTGAAGAGGGAACAAAGCTTTCCCGTTCGTGCGAAAAAACGCTGAAAAATGCTGAACAGAAAATCGAACTGCTTACAGCGGAATCTGCTGCCGGAAAGGAAACCAAAAGCGAATGAAAACAGCAAATGAATTATTTGAAGCGTATTTGCCGATGATTGAAGAAGGGCTTGATTCCTTTCTGCCGCCGGAACACGCCGAAAACCCGGAATGTTCCGTGCTGCACCGCGCCATGCGTTACGCGGTTATCGGGGGCGGAAAACGAATCAGACCGGTGCTGACGCTGGAGTTTTGTCGCCTTTGCGGAGGAAACCCGGCCGATGCGCTGCCGTTTGCCTGTGCATTGGAGATGATTCATTCCTATTCTTTGATACACGACGATTTGCCATGTATGGATAACGACGATTTGCGCCGCGGAAAGCCCTCCGTTCACAGGGCGTTCGGCGAGGCAACTGCACTGCTGGCCGGGGATGCGCTGCTGAACCGGGCGTTTGAAACGGCGCTTTCCGCAGCGGTGGTTGCACCGGGAGTCGCCCTGGCAGCTGCCAAATGCTTGGCGGAGTTGTCAGGCATTTCGGGAATGATCGGCGGGCAGATGATCGACCTGCAGTCCGAAGGCAGGCGCGTGGAAACAGATACGCTGCGGCGGATGGATCTGGGCAAAACCGTTGCGCTGATCCGGGCGGCCTGCCGGATGGGATGCATCATCGGCAGGCGTGCAGATCGGCTCTCTGCAGCGGATGCTTATGCGGAAAACGTTGGTCTGGCGTTTCAGATTCGCGACGACATGCTCGATGTGGAAGGCGACGCGGCGCTGCTGGGAAAGCCGGTCGGCAGCGACGAGGAAAACGAAAAATCGACCTATGTGTTCCTGCTCGGGCTGGAACAGGCGGGCGTGCTTGTGGAACAGATGACACAGAATGCACGGCAGGCGGTTGCGCCGTTCGGAGAAGCGGCCGCGGCGCTTTGCGATCTTGCCGAAACGCTTGCACACCGCAGCCACTGAAGCCGCTTCTGCACGGAAAGGAACGACGGTATTCATGAATTTTTTTCAGGAGCTTGTTGCAAACAAAACGATTATCGCAATTTTCTTTGCATGGTTTGCCGCGCAGGCGATTAAAACACTGCTGTATTTTGTCCGCCACCGCAGCTTTGATCTGGAACGGCTGTACGGCGCCGGAGGAATGCCCAGCTCGCATTCTTCCATGGTTATGGCGCTTACCGCGTCTGTGGCCAAATACTGCGGAGCGGCGTCGACGGAATTTGCTGTTTCACTTTGCTTTGCGCTGATTGTGATTTATGACGCGATGGGCGTACGGAGGCAGGCGGGCGAGCACGCAAAAATGCTCAACCTTATCACCAGCCTGTTTCAGCTGCAGCCCGGCAATGAGGAAATCAAGGCAAAGTTCAATGAACTCAAGGAGCTGCTCGGACACACGCCTCTGGAGGTTGCCAGCGGAGTGCTGCTCGGTATCCTGCTCGGTGTGCTGGTTTGATTTTATTCTATTGAATTAATACACAGTTTCATGTATAATGATGAACAGCCGGATTGCGCTGAAAGCTTTTGCTGCCGCGCAGACGGCTCCGGGCGTCTGCGCGCACGGTTCACAGAAAGGTATGGTCAATCCATGGCTCAATCCTTGCTGCAGCAAATTCAAAAGCCGGATGATGTGAAAAAAATTCCGGAACGGGAGCTTCCGGCTCTTTGTGAAGAAATCCGCGCAAAGCTGATTGAAACAGTGGCCGAAAACGGAGGACATCTTTCCTCCAATCTCGGCGTAGTGGAGCTTACGGTTGCGCTTTATCGAATTTTTTCCTTTCCCGAGGATCAGATTGTTTGGGATGTCGGCCATCAGTGCTACACGCATAAGTTACTCACCGGCAGACAGGGGCTGTTTTCTTCACTTCGCACAGAAGGCGGAATTTCCGGGTTTCCCAATCGTGCGGAAAGTCCGCTGGATGTTTTCAGCACCGGTCACAGCAGCACATCAATCGCCTCGGCGTTGGGGCTTGCCTGCGCAAACGAGATTGCAGGCAGAAAAAACCGGCATGTTGTTTCTGTCATCGGAGACGGAGCGCTTTCCGGTGGTCTGGCCTACGAGGGGCTGAACAACGCCGGAAGATATCGTCGCAATTTTACGGTGATCCTCAACGACAATAAAATGTCGATCAACCGTAATGTCGGCGCGATGGCGCGTTATCTTGCGGTTATTCGTACTAAGAACGGCTACCGAAACGTTAAAAATGGATTGGAAAGCTTTCTGAAGCACATTCCGGTGGTTGGTTCTTCTCTGAGAGACGGTCTTTCCCGGGCTAAGGGAATACTGAAAAACACGATTTATCATTCCAATATTTTTGAGGAGATGGGTTTTCATTATATCGGTCCGATCGACGGACACGACATTGCCACGCTGGAGCGCGCGCTGACCATTGCGCGCGATGCTGATTACCCGGTTCTGATTCATGCATGTACCGTCAAGGGGAAAGGATATTCTTTTGCGGAAAAGAATCCGCGCGTTTTTCATGGGATCGGCAGTTTTGATATCGATACCGGTGAAAAGCAGCTGTCTGGTGACGGATATTCCGATGTATTCGGGCAGGAACTGTGTACCATTGCGGAAAAAGACCCTACGGTCTGCGCCATTACCGCGGCAATGAAAGCGGGAACCGGTCTTACGCAGTTTGCGCGCAGCTTTCCGAATCGGTTTTACGATGTCGGAATTGCGGAGGAATGTGCGGTCACGTTTGCCGCGGGTCTCGCGGCGAATGGAATGAAACCGGTTTTTGCGGTTTATTCCACTTTTTTGCAGCGAGCTTACGACCAGTTGATTCACGACGCCGCGCTGCAGAATCTGCGGATTGTTTTGGCGGTGGATCGCGCCGGCTTTGTCGGCAGCGACGGTGCGACGCACCAGGGACTGTTCGATCCGGCGTTCTGCAATTCTGTTCCGGGGCTGACTGTATATGCACCAACGTATTTCGATGAACTGCGGCGTCTGCTGCGCAAGGCAATTTACGAGGGAAGCGGCCCTGCAGCGGTGCGTTATCCGCGCGGTGTCGAACCGGAAAAACCACAAGGCCTTGAAATTTCCGGCGGAGAACGTGATTTTGACCTGATTTCGCGTGCAGGAGCTTCGGTTCTGATCGTTACCTACGGGCGGCTGTTTGCCGAATGCCTGCGTGCAGGTGAGCTGCTGGCGTCGCGCGGAATCCCCGCAGCTCTGCTAAAGCTGAACCGAATACGCCCCATCCCGCAGCAGTCGGTTCGGGAAGCGTTGGCTTACCGGTATGTTTTCTTTACAGAAGAAGCGATCGCTGCCGGAGGGGTTGGCGAACATTTTCTGCGGCTGTTGACGGAACAAGGTTTTTCGGGAAAATTTCATTTGAATGCTGTGCAGGATCACTTTGTCGCTCATGCCTGTGAACGGCGGCAGATGGAGCAAAACGGGCTGGACGCAAGGTCCGTTGCCGATATTATCACAATGGAGTGTTCACATTGATCGAAAAAAAACGGTTGGATCAGATGCTCGTCGAACTGGGGCTGGTGCAAAGCCGGGAGCAGGCCAAGGGAATGATTATGGCGGGGGATGTATATGTCGATCACCAGAAGGCGGACAAGCCCGGTATGAATGTTACGGCGGAGATGCATTTTGAAGTTCGCGGCAAAAAGCTTGCCTATGTCAGCCGCGGCGGGCTCAAGCTTGAAAAAGCGCTGCAGGTGTTTCCCATTTCGCTTTGCGGCTGCGCTGCGATGGATATCGGCGCGTCGACCGGCGGTTTTACCGATTGTATGCTGCAGAATGGAGCGGCAAAGGTTTACGCAATCGACGTTGGTTACGGCCAGCTGGCGTGGAAGCTGCGGACAGACGATCGGGTGGTCAATCTGGAGCGCACCAATATCCGGTATATTACAGAGGAACAGGTGCCGCATCCGGTGGATTTTTTCAGTGTGGACGTATCCTTTATTTCGCTCACTTTGGTACTGCCGGTGGCCTATCGCTTTTTAAAAGACGGCGGTCGTGCGGTTTGCCTCATCAAGCCACAGTTTGAGGTCGGCAAGGGACGCGTGGGGAAAAAGGGTGTCGTTCGAGAACCGGAACTGCACACAGAGGTGATCGAAAAAATGACCGCTTTTGCCGTGCAGACGGGGTTCTTTGTTTCGGGGCTTGATTATTCACCGGTAAGAGGGCCGGAGGGGAATATTGAGTATCTGATGTTTCTCGAAAAATTGCCGATCCCAGGCATGATTGCGGCGGATATTCCTGCGTTGGTGGCGCGCTCACATTGCGAACTGAACGGAGAGCAGTCCTGATCAGGGGCACCGAATTTGTGAAACGAAAGGCATGAAAGCCTCTATGAATATCGTTATCATCCCAAACCTGCAAAAGGAAAATGCGGTTCCGTACACGCAGCAGGTCTGCGCAAAGCTGTTGGGGGCCGGAGCACATTTGTTTGTGGCATCAGAATATTGCAATGTCGTTCATGCTCCCGGGGTGCAGTTTTGCTGCGATTTTGAAAAAATGCTGCAGGACTGCCATGCGATTGTAACAATAGGCGGCGACGGAACCATTTTGCACGCGGCAAAGCATGCCGTGGAATTCGACAAACCCCTTCTGGGGGTCAATTGCGGACGGCTCGGCTTTCTGGCCGGGCTGGAGATCAATGAAATTGATTGCCTACAGAACCTGATCACCGGCCGCTACGAGCTGGAGCGGCGGATGCTGCTGGACGTTGTTGTAACGCAGGGCCAAACAGCAAAGCATTATTATGCGCTGAATGATGTGGTGACTGCCAAGGGCGCTTTGCCCCATATGGTTGACCTTCGGGTGGAATGCAACGGGCGTCGTTTTTGCGATTACCGCGCCGACGGTCTGATTTTTTCCACACCGACCGGATCCACCGCTTATTCGCTTTCTGCCGGAGGGCCGGTCGTAGATCCGCAGACGGATTGTATTCTGCTAACGCCGATTTGCCCACATTCGCTTTTTTCAAGGTCGGTTTTGTTCGGGGAATCCAGCCGACTTTCCATCCGCTGTACCCAGCGGCAGGTGGGAAGGGTGCGCATTGCGGTGGACGGCGATCAGATTCTGCACATCGCGCACGGCGATTCCGTCGAAATTCGTAAGGCGGAAAAGCATCTTAAGCTGATTCAACTGAAATCCCAGTTGTTTTACGATGTACTTACCACAAAATTTGCCGAAGAAACCTGAACGGTGCCGCGGCGAAATGTCAGAAAGGAATGAATTGGGAATGAAAACCAAGCGTCATGCAAAAATTCTGGAATTGATTCAGGAGCATCCCATCGATACGCAGGAGGAGCTTTTAAGATGGCTGAAGCTTCAGAATTACGATGTGACGCAGGCGACTGTCTCACGCGACATCAAAGAGCTTCGGTTGGTAAAAACGCTTTCGGCGGACGGTCGTTATCGTTATACGACCGGGAAAAGCAATGCGACCGATATTTCTTCAAAATTTCACGCGCTTTTCAGCGATTCGGTTAGTACCATTGATTTTGCCGGCAATATGGTTGTGATTCGCTGTCTGGTGGGTATGGCGCAGGCGGTCTGTGCCGCGCTCGATTCCATGCACTGGGATGGTGTTGTGGGAACGCTTGCGGGCGACGATACGATTTTTATTGTGGTTAGGAACGAAAACGCAGCTGTTTCGCTTGTTTCCGAACTGAAAAAGCTGCTTGCGAAATAGTCGGTTTTGCAGATTTTGCTCAAAAGGGGGCACGGCAGATGCTGACCAACCTGAATATTGAAAATATTGCGGTGATTGAACGCTCTTCCATCGATTTTCACCCCGGACTCAATGTGTTGACCGGTGAAACCGGCGCGGGCAAATCGATTATAATCGATTCGCTCAACGCCGTGCTTGGCGAACGCACCAGCCGGGAATTGATCCGAACCGGAGCTGAAAAAGCGAGGGTGACCGCGCTTTTCGAGGATATTTCGGTTCGTGCGCGCGCAACCCTGAACGAACTGGGGCTGCAGGATGAGGAAAACGCCGTACTGATTCAGCGGGAAATTGCGCAAAACGGAAAAAGCAGCTTCCGCGTTAACGGGATCCCTGCAACAGCCTCCATGGTGCGGGATATTGGTAAAAGTCTGGTCAATATCCACGGGCAGCATGAAAACCAGCAGCTGCTTTCCCCACACCTGCATATTCATTATCTCGACAGCCTCGGCGATCTTCAATGGCAGCTGGAGGAATATTATCAGGCATATCGGCGCGCGGTGGAACTGAAGCACCAGATGGATTCGCTGAATCTGGACACACAGGACAAAGAACGCCGGATCGATTTGCTGCAGTATCAGATTGACGAACTGGAGCAGGCGGAAATATCACTCGGCGAGCATGAGGAGCTTTCTGCGCGCAAAGCGATGATTTCCAATGCGGAAAAAATAGCGACCGGCATCGGCACAGCTCGTTCTGTCTTGAGCGGAGAGGAAGAGTCGTCCGGCGTGGTGCAGCAGCTGGCGGCGGTTTCCCAAATACTTGCGGAGGCGGCGAAATATCTCCCCGCGCTGCAGAATATGGCCGACCGCACCATGGAAATATCCTATGAGCTTCAGAATATCGGCGAAGACCTGCGCAGCTATGCGGAGCAAGCTGATTTTGATCCGGAAGAAATCAACCGGATTGAAGAACGGCTGGATACGCTTTACCGTCTGGGGCTTAAATATGGCAAATCGGAAGAAGATATGCTGGCTTATTTGGAAAAGGCGAAGCAGGAGCTTGACTCCATGCAGTTTGCCGACGAACGCCGAGCCAAACTGGAAGAAGAGTATCGTCAGGCGGGAACAAAGGCCAAAGCGCTTGCACTTGCGCTTTCGGAGAAGCGCAGGCAGGCTGCGGAAATTTTTGTGGAACAGGTTACGGCAGAGCTTGCCTTTCTGGATATGCCCGGCGTTAAGCTGCAGGTTGCTCAGCAGCGATGCCACCTGAACGCTACCGGATGCGATGAAATTGAATTTTTGATTTCTACCAATCCGGGGGAACCGCCGAAACCAATGGCGAAAGTTGCTTCCGGCGGAGAACTCTCCCGCATCATGCTGGCGATCAAAAATGTGCTGGCCGACAAAGACGATATCGATACGCTTATTTTTGATGAAGTTGATGCCGGAATCAGCGGTCGTGCGGCGCAGAAGGTGGGGCAGAAGCTGCGACAGGTGGCGCAGAACCGACAAGTACTCTGCGTTACACATCTGGCACAGATCGCCGCACAGGCAAACAGCCATCTGCTGATTGAAAAGCAGGTGCGCGACGCGCGTACTTATACGGACGTCCGCCTTTTGGACCGCACCGGCCGGCGGTATGAACTGGCACGGATCATGAGCGGTACCGATCCGAGCCGGCTGCAGCTGCAAAGCGCGGAGGAAATGCTGCAGGCGGCGGAAAAAACCTGAAACGTACCATGGCGTGAATTATGTAGGTGATACAATGATGAGTGACAAAAGAAGAAAATAAAAGTAGCGAATAGGCGTGACATATGCTAAGGTTGAGTTGACGAGACAAAACCGAAAGGCAGGTGTCACCCTATCCGCTATGAATAA
>JBMNVT010000008.1:0-99014 GCA_050947015.1 Acutalibacteraceae bacterium | reverse complement strand
TATTCATAGCGGATAGGGTGACACCTGCCTTTCGGTTTTGTCTCGTCAACTCAACCTTAGCATATGTCACGCCTATTCGCTACTTTTATTTTCTTCTTTTGTCACTCATCATTGTATCACCTACAATTCTCAAGGATGACTGCCTGAACGACGCCGAGTGCTTCACAAAAATAGAAAAAATAGTTTGCCTTTTTGAAGAATCGGGTGTGGGTTGCGGATCGCGCCATGATTTTGGTTAGTCCTCCGGCATTTGCCACATCCTTGCATCAACGCCGCAGAGCCGCTGTATTCCAATCGGAACGCAGCGGCTCTGCAGTTTTTTATGGAGATAAAATTGTTGATGGCAGATCAAAGATATTTCCAAAGGTCGTCGTGCGGGGCGGGGATCACCGAGCTGGCGGCAAACAACCCCTGCCGCTTGGCATATTCGCTGCCGGCCTCCACCGAAGCCTGCACCGCGCCGATGGTGCCGGTGATAATCGCGACACCCTTGCCGCCCATTCCCCGGGAAATGCGCAGGTCAAGCACATCCACCTTGGCGGTTTTAACGGCGGTATCCGCCGCTTTGATCGAGCTGGCCGCCGAAAAGGTCTCGATCACGCCGAGCGCGCCCTTTGGGGCTTCCAATCCGCCGCCGAGCAGCGCCTTGATGACCGATTCATCGATCCTGCCGAGCAGAACCGTATCGATGATATAGGTTTTATAGTTCATTCTCACACGGTCAAGCGCGGCCTGAACGGACGAAAGCTCGCCGGTGATCAGGATTTCATATTTGCCGGGGCAGGAGGAATGCGCCGTAATCAGCCGGATTTCCGCCGATTTTAATGCTTCGTCGCACGCCTCAACGCCTTTTGCAATGCTTTTGATTTCAATAACGCCCACTGCGTACAGCATGGCTTTTCACGCCTTTCTCTAAGCTGGAATTATCGGACGGAAAGAACGATCCTGTCCGGCGCGACCGACTGCACCACACTGCTGCGCGGCGCATGGATATTGGCCGAGATCGCACCGCTTGCCTGCGCAATCAGCTGGCCGGCGGAAACCTCGCCGCCCGCACGAACCAACGGCGCGGCGGGCGCTCCCGCATGCTGCTTGAGCAGCAGCGTCAGCGTACCCGGCTCCGGTTCGCGGCCTTCGTTCAGCTCGGTCATCTGATCGAACTCCGCCACGCCGATCCGGCTTTTGAACCGGCCGGAGGGAAGAATGCGATAATCGCGTTCCGGATCCGGCTCGGGATCAGACACCGCCTGATAACGCAGCTTGTTTTTGGCCAGAATGCCCTTGACCTGCGCATAGACGCGCGCCGGGCTGATGCCCTGGCAGCAGGAGGTCATTTCGCACACGCCGCATCCGCTGCAAAGCTGTGCTTCGGTGAACAGCTCCGGCATCTCTTCTACCATTTCCATCGAAGTCCTTACAATTTTATGCGGATGAAGCGGATAACCGATCAGCGCGCGCGGACAAAGGTCGGTGCACATGGTACACTGGCAGCAGTTGGAGGATGCATGCACATTAACGGCACGGTTGGGCGTCAGCTTGCTTGCCACAGCGGGAATATCCTCCGGCAAAACCAAAATTCCTTTTGTTGTTTTTTTCACGAACGAATGCTCCGGATCGATGATCGATCCCATTGCGGGGCCGCCGTCGATCACAACACAGCCGTCCGGAACGGTGTTGCCCGTTGCGCGGAGCAGCTCGGCAACATTCATGCCGACCGGGACGCGCAGGGTCACGTGGTTCTGCACCTTTCCCGCAACCGTCAGCCACTTTTCCGTTACCGGCGCGTTTTCGTCAATTGCGCGGTGAACGTTGTACATGGTTTCGGCGTTAAAAATCAGCACGCCCGCCGAAAGCGGAAGCGCGCCGGGGCGGATCACGCGGCGCAGAACCTGATAGGTCAGGATGACCTCGTCGCCGATGGGGTAGGCGTTCGGCAGCATCGCAACACGGATGTGCGGCACGACCTCCTGCCCGGGCTGCAGCCCGAGGCGCTCGACATTATGTTTTTTGATGGCGATATATCCGTTCGGGATCCCTGCAGCGGCCATGACCGCTTCGGCGCCGGCCAGGATCTCGTTCATGTGGCGGCGCACCAGATGATAATCCGTAAACAGCAGCGGTTCGCATTCCGACGCGTTGATCAGCAGCGTATCGGCGCCTTCCGCAATTTTGACTGCAGTCGGGAATCCCGCGCCGCCGGCGCCGATAATCCCTGCAGCAGCCACGCGTTCTTTCAGTTCGCTCAGTTGCATGGTGGAAAGTCCTTTCGCAAAAAAAGTCACTCGTCAATAATACCGACCACAACCGCGTCAACCGGCGTGTTCGTATTCTGCAGCGCCAGGCGCGCGCTGCTGCCGGTCGTCACCAGCACCCGTTCTCCGATTCCGGCGCCGACGCTGTCAATCGCGACAATATAACGGTCCGTTTCCCGACCGTTTTCAATCACCTGAATTTCAAAAATCTTGGAGCCGACAATATTTTCGTTTTTGCGGGTGGAAACAATGTTCCCGACCACCTTGCCCATAATCATGGCTCTTCATTCCTTTCGCCGCGGCAGCAGACGCCCTCCGCAGGATTATTTTGCGCACGAGCCGGAACATCTGCACTGATGAATTCTTACGGTAGAGCCGTTGCCGAGCGCCGCCGCGTTGGCGTCATCGGTATCGAGATGCATCTCCAGCCGGAATTTGTCGCTGACGCGAATCTGCACGTCAAAGAAACGGGTACGGCGCTCCGTATCGGCGTCCACCGTTACGGTGTCGCCGTCCTTTACGCCGAACTGTGCCGCGTCGGCCGGGCTCATGTGAATATGGCGGTTGGCGATGATGCAGCCTTCCCTGATCGTCAGAATCCCCTTCGGCCCAACGATCGCGATCGGCGCGCTGCCGGCAACATCGCCGGATTCGCGCACGGGAGCTTTGACTTTCAGCGTATAGGAATCCGTGCGTGAAATTTCGACCTGCGTTTTGCTGCGCAGCGGCCCAAGCACGCGAACCTTTTCGATCGGCCTCATAGAAGGGCCGACGATCGTCAGCGTTTCCTTACAGGCAAACTGACCCGGCTGCGAAAGATCCTTCATTGGCGCCAGCTCATAGCCTTTGCCGAACAGCACCTCAACGTCGGACGCGGTCAGGTGAATGTGCCGGTTTGAAACGCCCACCGGAATCGCTCCGGGCTCCGCTTTTTTCTCTTCCTTCGGGCTTTGAGCGATAACCCCGCCGTTTTGTGCAATGATCTGACGCACAATTCCTTCCACCATTGCAGCGTTCAATTCCATCTGTAAATTCATTCCTTTCAAAGGATCCCCCATATTTCTGCGGAAGGGGATCTCGGTATCGCCCGCAGGCGGCTGAACCGTTTGTTTCGTTATATCAATCGGGGCAGCGCCCCAGTTATTTTCAAATCAAGCCGGCGCGCCGGCAAAACACGGCGCACCGGAAAACAAAGAAAGGGAAGCGAAATTATTTTGCTGCGGGGAGCAGCTTTTCCACGTCGCCGTGCGGTGCGGGAATAACATGAGTTGCAACGACTTCGCCCAAACGGCCGGCGGCAAGACCTCCAGCCTCAACGGCAGCCTTCACAGCGCCGACATCGCCGCGCACCATGATGGTCACCAAGCCGGAACCGATTTTTTCGGAACCGATCAGTCTGACGTTCGCCGCCTTTGCCATAGCATCGGCGGCCTCGATCGCGGCAACCAAACCGCGGGTTTCAACCATTCCAAGAGCTTCCATTGTTCTGTTCATTCCTTTCCTGCCGAACCGATAGAATCTGTCGGATTCGGTACAAATTTTTTACCGCCCCTGCAGGGGCGCAGGGGGGGTGAAGCCCGTCAGATAACCGAAAGGCAAAGCCTTTCAAATTATTTTGCAGAAGGCAGCAGATTTTCCACATCATTGTGCGGACGCGGGATCACGTGCGTGGCAACAACTTCGCCCAGACGGCCGGCAGCGGCGCCTCCGGCTTCAACGGCAGCCTTCACAGCGCCGACATCGCCGCGCACCATGATGCTCACCAAACCGGAACCGATTTTTTCGGAACCGACGAGCGTAACGTTTGCAGCCTTTGCCATGGCATCGGCAGCCTCGATTGCGGCAACCAGACCGCGGGTTTCAACCATTCCTAATGCTTCCATCATGTGAATACTCTCCTTTATGGTGTTTTGATTTGTGGGGGCCGCAGCCTTTGGCGCAGCCGGTTTTTTGGGAGCTGCCGCGCGGGACGCAGCCGGTTTTCTTGCTTCTGCCATTGCAGACGCCTCCTTGCGGGACTCTTATTTGGAATCCAGATCGTCCGTGTAAAGGAATTTGGCGATTTCGGGGTGCGGGCGGGGAATCACCTCGCACAGCTTGACGACCCCGACCTCTGCCGCAGCCTTCTTTCCTGCCTCGGCGGCGGCTTCCACTGCGGAAACCGTTCCGTCAACAACGACCGTGACGAGCCGGCCGCCCAGCCTGCGTTCCACATGGATCAACCGCACGTCCGCCGCCTTGAGCATTGCGTCAAGTCCGGTGACCGCCGCGGTAAACGCCTGAACCTCCAGCAGGGCGATTGCCTTGTTCGGCAAGTTGTGTTCATTCTGCATCATAAACTACCGTGCCTTTCGGGCGATTTTGCGTGAGAAAACGGTGTGGATTATTTCGCAGAGGGGAGCAGCTTTTCCACATCATTGTGCGGGCGCGGAATGACGTGAGTAGCGACGACCTCGCCCAGACGGCCGGCAGCGGCGCCTCCGGCTTCAACGGCAGCCTTCACAGCGCCAACGTCGCCGCGCACCATGATGGTCACCAAGCCGGAACCGATCTTTTCGGAACCGACCAGAGCGACGTTTGCAGCCTTTGCCATGGCATCGGCGGCTTCGATTGCGGCAACCAGACCGCGGGTTTCAACCATTCCAAGAGCTTCCATCATAACAATCAATCTCCTTAAATAAATTCTGTAAATTATTTTTCACTGACCGCCGGCTTCCCGGAAAATCAGCTTAGATCGGACTGGAACTTTCTCTGGGACCCGAAATCTTGTCGTGCCCCAGTGCGTTGAGTTTTGCGAGTTTTTTCGTGTCTTCCTCCTGGCGCGTGATCACATAGGAGGTGATGTACATATTGCGCGCCTTTGCGGCCTCGATCCCGGCCTGCATGGCGCTTTCCACCTCGGCGACCTCGCCTTCCATCTTTACCACCAGCACGATCGGAACCTCGCACTGTTCCGCGTTGGCGGGTTTGTTGCGGTCCAGCGCCACAATCGTGACGTTGCCGGCCTTGGCAGCGGCATCTGCCGCAACGACCGCGGTGGTAAAGCCGTACACCTCAATCATTCCCAGTGCTGCCATGAGACCATCCCTTCGTGGTTTTTTCGGTGGCTTTGCCGCCCTTCGCCGCAGCTTCTGCGGTTGCCGTCAGGCAATTCCGGTCGCCCCGACCGGAAAGCAGAACTGCTGCAATTGCTAAAAGGCTCTGCCTTTTAGCAATTTGGGACGTAGCAGACCTTGATGCCCTTCTGCGCAATGTTGACCTCCATTGCTTCGTTGAGCTTATCCAGCGGGAAGGAATGGGTAATCAGCTTCTTGATCGGGATATTCATTTCGCGGCACTGCTTCAGGAACGCCATCGTGGTGAGGTAATCCTGAGCGGTGTAATCCCAGGAACCGACCAGATTGATCTCCTTGTTGCAAAGCGCAAGGTGCGGGTTGATGGTGCAGTCACCGTTGTTGGTGAAGAAGCCCATCTCGCACAGTCCGCCGCCGCGGCGAATGTAGCTGTAAACATCGGCGGCAGCAGCCGGCGCGCCGGTGCACTGGTAAGCAAAGTCGGCGCCCATTCCGTCGGTGACGGATTTGACCAGCGCAACACGCTTTTCAAGCGTATCGGCGTTGGACTCCTTGAAGTTGATGATCGTCTTGCAGCCGATCTCCTTTGCGAGCGCAAGGCGGGCTTCGGAGCCGTCGACAGCAATGATGTGGTTGATGCCCGCCGCGCGCAGCACGCAGAGCATCATCAGACCGACCGGGCCACAGCCCTGCAGCAGAACCTTGCTGTTGAACTTGAGCAGTCCGGTGGACTGACCGCGGAGCAGAGCATGAACGCAGACGGTGGCAAGCTCGAGCAGCATTCTTTCCTGAACATCCAGCCCGTTGACGTTAAAGTACGTTGCGCCGGCGCCGTGGATCAGCAGATAATCGGCAAACCAGCCGTTCAGGTGATATTCGCTGCTGTCCGGAATCAGACCGAAGATGCCCTGCTTGTCGCAGAGGTTCGTGTTGCCCGGATGATTGCGGCAGATGCCGCATTCGCCGCATTTGGTAACGGAGGTAACGATCTTGTCGCCGACCTTCAGCGGCTTTCCGGCGGTGTCGCACTTGATGTTCTTGCCGAGGGCAACAACTTCGCCGGTGCCTTCGTGGCCGAGCACGACCGGGATATAACCAAACGGATCGCCCTTCCACTCGTGAACATCAGTGCCGCAGACGCCGCAGCCTTCCACGCGGACAAGGATCTCATCGTCGCCGACGGGCGGGATCGGATATTCCTTGACCTCGATCTTGCGCACGCCGGTCAGCATTGCGACATGAGCCGTCTTCGGGATCTCCGGCGACGCCGCAGCTGCCGGGGCGGAAGCCGCAGCGCCCCTCTCGGTCATCTGATCGAGAATCTGGCGGACTACGCTTTCAATCTGACTTGCATTGAATTCCATGACTATGACCATCCCTTTCGTAAGGTCTTCCCTCTTTTGAAGGCATCGCCTTTCAAAAGCATAACCCTGATTGAACCTGTATTCGATCCCCGCAAAAGCAGGGGATGCTGCTTAAATAATGCGGAACCCGTCCGAAAGCACACAGCGGCGCTTGCGGGTAAAGCTGCGGGCGGAGGTCAGCCCTTCGCCGGTGGGGCCGGCAATGGTGAAGGTAGTGTGGCCCTCGCCGCCAAAGCCGATCCCCGCGTAGGACGGGGCGTTTTTGACGAAGATGGTCGTTTCGACCGCCTTTGCAAAGCGGGAAAGATGATCCACATTTTTGGAGTGCATATGCGCCGTGTGGCGGTTGCCGTGCTCGGCCTGAACCGCCAGGTCGATCGCTTCTTCAATATCGGCCACGCGGACGATCGGCAGGATCGGCATCATCAGCTCCGTCTGAACGAACGGATGACCGAACGAGGTTTCGCAGATCAGGCAGCGAACCTCGGGGCCGACTTCCAGCCCGATCATCTTTGCAAGAACGGCTGCGTCGCGGCCGACACACCTGCGGTTGATGATCTTCTTGACGGCTCCGGTCTTGGGATCGGTCTTTTCCACCAGAACCGTTTTGACCAGAGCGTCCACCTGCTGCGGATTCAGCATATAAGCGCCGTTCTGGAGCATGTAATGAACCAGCTCGTCGGCAATGTTGGAAAACGCAAAAACCTCTTTTTCCGCAATGCAGGGGAGGTTGTTGTCAAACGTGCAGCCGTCGATGATGTCCTTTGCCGCTTTGCGGATATCGGCGGTGTCGTCCACGATGACCGGCGGATTGCCTGCGCCCGCGCCGATCGCTTTTTTGCCGCTGGAAAGCACCGCGCGCACAACGCCGGGGCCGCCGGTGCAGACGAGCATCCGGATGGCGGGGTCTTTTTCCATCACCGCGGCGGAATCCATCGTCGGCTTGACAACGGAAGCAACGAGCACCTCGGGGCCTCCTGCCGCATGGCAGGCGCGGTTGACGAGGTCGACCGCATAGTTGGAGGTCGCGATCGCGCCCGGGTGCGGATTGAACACAACGCCGTTGCCCGCCGCGATCATGCCGATCGAGTTGCAGATGACCGTTTCGCTCGGGTTGGTGCTGGGCGTAATGGCGCCCACCACGCCGAACGGAGCCATTTCAACAAGCGTCAGGCCGTCGTCGCCGGTTTTTGCCTCGGTGACAATATCCTCGGTGCCCGGGGTTTTCTCCGCCACCAGAATATGTTTGAGCTTTTTGTGGTCGGCGCGCCCCATCCCGGTCTCGGCAACGCCAAGCTTGCCCATGATCTCGGCTTCCGCGCGGCAGAGCTTGCGGATCTCGCCGATCATTTTTTCGCGCTCGGCAACCGTCATACCGCGGATCGCCTTGTAGCCTTCGTTGGCAGCCGCGATCGCATCGTGCATATCCTCATAAATGCCGATCAGCTTTCTGCCGTGATACTGCGTGGAATCCCAGTCGGTCTTTGCCGCCTGTTCCGAACCGCCCATCCCGCTGAGCACCTGCTTCACGATCAGGCCGATCTGTTCTTCGGAAATTTCGTATCCCATGCATGAATCATCCCTTTCTTTGTCTTGTTTTGCTTAAGAATCAAACATCTGTTTTGCAACCTGCGCACCGTAATCCGCAAGATCGGTATCCTGCTGCGCGGTCCCGCCGCTTACGCCAAGCCCGCCGATCACCCGGCCGCCCTGCGTAATGGGGACTCCGCCGCCGAAAACCACCATGCGGCAGTTGGTGTGCTGTATTCCATCCAGCGCGGCGCCCGGCTGTGCCATGCGCCCCAGCTGTTCGGTTGTCATTTTTACCGCGACGGCCGTATAGGCTTTGTCCTGTGAAAGCTGAATGCTCACCAGAAACGCGTCATCGTCGCGCATCAGCGCGATCAGATTCCCGCCTTCATCCACAACGGAAACCACCGCCCGCAGGCCGGTCTCGCGGCCATGCTGCAGAACCTTTTCGCAAAGCTCCGCGGCGGAACGAAGGTCGAGCCTTCTGCCTGCGCGGGCCTCGCCTTTTTCTTCCCCCTGCGCCGGCAGAGCCGGCTCATAAACGCTTGCGGCCGGCGGGGCAGAAGCACCGCCCAGATCGGTCAGCCGGGCAAGCGCATAGATCAGATCGGAAAGGCGGTTGAGCCATTTGAGCGCCGCCGCCGAAACCTGACCGGTCACGGAGTAGGTGACCGCCCGGCGTTCTGCCCGGCGGGCGATGGTTCTCGCCTGATCCAGCGCAGCGCCTCCCGGCGTTTTGCCCGGCAGAATGAAGCCCGAAAACTCCGGCGTTTCTTTTTGGATGGAATCGATCACCCGCTCCAGATTGGCGGTTTCTTCCTCGCTGGCAAACGGTTTTCCGCCCGCCAGTTCGCCGCAAAGCCGGATCAGATCGTTCTGCAGCGGCTCGATCAGCGGCGCGGCCTTCGGCGCAGCGCATTTTGCCGTGCCCAGCGCGCTGCCAAGCTCATCGAGCGTTCCGAGCAGTTCAAAAACGGGGCTGTCCTTGGGAATATTCCGGCGGTTCATCGTGCTGGCACGGCCGCCGTCGCCCGTTTTGGTATAAAGCTTCATGGGTTTCAGCCCCCTATTCTGCGGGATTTCAAATTCTGTCCTGCGGAGCGCTCCGCCTCTCGGGCAGCTTCCGCAGGCAGCGGGATCTCATTCTTCTTTACTCCGCTTTTTCACTCATCGCAAGCCCCAGCGCCACGGCGCTGTGCGGAGCAAGCCGGCCGAGCAGATTGGCGCGGCCGGTGGTGATCCGGTAAGGGGCAAGCGCTTCGGCAAGCAGGTCGGGGATCTCAAAATCCTGTGAGCTGCCGCCGACCAGCGCGACCGAGCCGATGTTCTGCAGCCGGCCTTCCGGCGCAACGGCCCGCAGCGCCCGCAGCGCATTGACCAGAAAGACCTTGCGCTTTGCTTCGCGCCGCACCAGCGCGATGCGGTCGATGGAAAGCCGCTTGGAGGACCTGATCGGGATCAGCGTATCCTCCGCCACGATCACCACCCGGGCAAACAGCTCGGGGGGGAGCGGCTCCGAAACGAATTTGACGCTGCCGTCCTCAAACCGGAGGAACAGCAGCCCTTCCACCTTTGCGAGCGGATATTTCTTGATGGCCTCGGCCAGATCGCGGTCGTGCAGATCCAGCTCCAGGTCGATGATCTTTGTTACCATTTCTCCAGCTCCGGCGTGATGCACCGCCGTAACGGTTTTGTCGGCGGTGATCAGCGCTGCGTCGGTCGAACCGCCGCCAAGATCGAGAATTGCCAGCGGCAGGCCTGCGCCGGGCGTTGTCAGCGCGCCCTTGAGCGCCATTTCGGCTTCGCGGCCGGCTACGCGGACAAAAATTCCGGTTCGGCGGGCGATCTCATCGGCAATCGCCTGCATCGGCAGCGCAGAGGTCTGCACCATGGCCGCCAGCAGCACGACGTTTTCCATCGCTGCTTCTCCGGCGAGCGCTCCGGCGACCTCGACGCTGGAGAACGTATCCACCGCGTGCAGGTCGACGATATGCAGCTGATCGGCCGGCTGATCCGTCAGCAGAGCCATGCCGTTTTTGACGCGGGTGACGAGCGCGCCGACGTTTGTTCCCGGCTCGCCGAGCACGTCGGTGATCTTCCCGACGCTTTCGGCCGCTTTGAGGATCTCTTCCGCGCCGGCGTTGACGTCCAGCTCCCGGACGCCCTTTGTTCCGCGGACGGTGACGGTACCCGCGCGGATCTTGCTGACCTGAACGCTTGCGCCTCTGGCCCGCAGCACCACGCCGGAGCGGCATCCGATCAGGCTGCGCGCCACCGGGATCGCGTCGCGCGTTTCCTGTGCGTTCAGCCCGAAAATCCCCGCGATCCCATAAGGATTGGAAAGCGTCCGGATGCATTTTCCGTTCCCTGCAACCTCAACGGCAGCCGGAACACCCAGCTCCACGCGCTCAATATTGCGTACCTCGTCCACAATCGGCAGCACCTGCGGAAGGCGGTTCGCGATCAGCACGCCGTCGTCGTTGCGGCAGATGGCGGCAACGACGGAAATGCCGTTTTGCATCGCCTGCAGCAGAAGCTCCGCGGCGCGGTAATAGGGAACCTCCTGCGGGATCACGGCGACCAGCGGCTGCGTTTTGTCGGTCAGCGAGCCGACCGGAGCCGTAACGCCCACCGCAAGCCCTTCGCCGCCCGGCGTATCGGGATTGTGGCCGATCATCGCGGAACCGATGACCTTTGTTTCGCTGATGGTGTCCATCGAAAGGTCGCTGATCACGGGCGCAGCCTGATTCAAGCGCACCTGCGCCAAGTCGGCATATTTCAGCCCGCCCTGCCGCAGCGCTTCGTCCAGCGCCGCAAGGCACCCGGTCACATTGTCCTTTGTTCCCTTGACGCCCGTCGTTTCCGTCATGGCTCCGGAGAGATAACGGATCCCGGAATCGGTGCGCTCGATGATGACGACTTCGGTCGTGCTGTTGCCGATATCCATGCCGGCGATCAAACGTCCGTTTTCCATCATGATCCGTCCTTTCGTAAAAATTCTGCCGTGGGAAGCGCCGTTTATTTCAGCAGGATCCCGCGTTTCTGATAGATCTCAGCCGCCTCGCGCACCAGCTTTGCGCAGCGGGCAGCGTTATATTCGTTTTCCAGCGTATCGGCCATTTCGCACAGCTCCCGATACGTTGCGCGGTTGGGGCGAAGCTTGTCGTACATCTGGATCACCAGCTCGTCGGGAACGTCGGTCATTTCGGCCGCGCGGCGAAAGTTTTCCGCCACCTGCGGCTTGCCGGCGCTTTCGGCCACTTCGGCCTGCATCAGCAGCATTTCCCGCGAGATGCGGATATCCTTGTTTTCTACTTCTCCGCGCTGGATGGTGGAAAGATCGATCTGCGAAACCGGGCGTCCGTCCGGTGTTTTTACCCAGTCAGGGTGCTTCTGCAGGATCGGATAATCGGCGACCGTTGCGGCGACCGCTTTGTTCTGCGAAGCGGCAGGCGCTCCGCCGGCTTCCTGCGTCAGCCGCGTTACGACCTGACGGACGATCTCATCCATTTCAGGCATGCCACTTCACCTCCAGTTCCACCGGAGCGGCGCCCTCCACGATGTGCTGCGTTTCTTTGATATGCAGGATCGCGGCGCGCGCCTGAAACTTCGGCCGAACCATGCAGTCGTTCGTCACTTCGACCGGAACAGGGGACTGCCCTTTTGCATAGCGCGCGGCGTTTTTGCCGATGTGGCGGTAAATTTCCAGCGTGATCAGCGGCGCCTGCGGGAACAGCTCGAGATTCGTCAGCGGAAAAAGATCCTTCTGATGGATCACGGTCGTTCCTTTGGACTGAATGCCGATGCCGATGCCGCTTCCGCTCAGCTTTGCGGCACGCTGGGCAATAAACGAAACGTCTGAAATATCGCGGAAGCGGACGAACCTCGGGTGAAGCCCCTCTTCCTCAATGCCTGCAGCGATCTCCCGCAGAACATCGGAATGCGAAAGGCCGTTGATCGTTTCCACCTGAGAAAGTGCAAACGCCGGCGCAACGCCGATGACCACTTCGTCGGGCGCGGCGCCCGGTTTTGCTTCGTCCAGGTCGCGCACCGTCATGCGCAGGCCGGATGCTCCGGCGCAGCTTCCGCTCTGGGCGCCCGCAGGAGCCTGTGTCTGCGGGGCGGGCTGCGGGGCAGAGGCGGCTTCCTGCTGACGAAGCGCTTCGATGACCTTTTCGGTCACAAGCTTTACCAGTTCCTGTTCATTCATCGGGAAGTCACCTCCTTATTTAATGCTGTCGCAGTCAAATGCCTGCGGAATATGCTTGACCTTTTCCCATTCCTCGCCGTGCAGCCGGTAGCCGGTGCCGGGGCCCTGATAGGTGTTCGGGCTGTTGACGCTGGAGAACACCTGAAAATCCTTGTCCAGAACGGCGGCCGTGTGCAGGTAATCGCCCGAAACGCGCTGCTTGAGCATATTCAGCACCGCCTCGGCAACATCGGTAAAGCCGGCGTCGGCCAATGCGCGGACAATGTCCACACCGGAGACCTCGCCTTCCAGGATCCGTTTGGCGGCCTTCAGGTCTTCGTTGACGTCGCGCTGGACGGAAACATCCTTGCTGCCGTTGGCAAGCACGTTCTGTTCCACCTCTTCGTCGGTAACGGGCGGGAAATTCAGCGCGGCAAAAACAGCCTGCATCGCCTTTGCCGCCTTGCGGCGGACGGCGAGCACCTGTTCTTCGGTCACGGGGCGCAGGCCGCCGTCCACCTTCAGGTCGCGCTGCAGAATATTGTAATCGTCAAAATCCTCGGCGTCAAAGTTCGAGCCGGCGAACATGTTATCGTAGTTCGGGGTGGAGCTGTAGCCCGAGAAGATGAAATCGGTGCCCGGCAGCATCTGCATCAGCATCCGCGCGGTGCGGCGGATATCGGAATGGGAAAACGTCTGGTCGTTGCCGGACGCACATTCCAGCCCGAGCGACGCGGCCAGCAGGTTTTCGGCCAGCACCTCCCGGATGCCGGAAGGCACGGAACCGACCAGCCCGATGCAGCTGATGGAGCCGTTCTGCGTTCCCTGAACGCCGGCGCCCTTGATGACGAGCAGGCAGCGGGCCTCCAGGTAAAGCATGGATTTCTGCTCGGCGTTGCCCATCAGCGCCTCGCTGCCCGAGCCGGAGGTGCAGCGCATCTTCATGCCGCGGGAAGCGTAAGCCGAAGCAAGGAACGCCTTGCTGTAGGGGGTGTCGTCCCCATCGATAAACACCTTTTCGGTGCCGTAGACGGAAATGGTCTCGGCGTAGGTCGTCAGACCCTGCATGCCGAGCTTCAGCTCGGTGGCTTCCTCCACGGCGCACTGCGCCAGCACGCCGGGCCGGCCGCACTGACCGCCCACCAGAATGCCGACGGCGCACAGCGGCGCGTAACGCGCGATGCCGACGGTGGTCTCCTGTTCGGCAAAGCCGCGCAGTGCCGCTTCGGCCGCGTCGCAGGCAATCTGCACCGGATTATCGCGCAGATTCGTCACATGGCACTGGTTTGCCGGGTAGCTGCGCTCGCGCACCTTCTGCATCGCCATCATCATTTCGACGACGTTCATCTGGCGCACGACCTGGCTCAGCTTTGCGGGCGTCATGCCGCCCATCAGCCGGGTGATCTCCTTTTTCTCCACATGGATATCGACCAGCTTGCGCGCCATTTCCACCGGGCAGATCGCCATGGCTTCCTCGGCGCTGCTGAGGTCGATCGCATGGTCGGCAATGAATTCGTCGATAAAATCGAAATCGGCGCGCTTTTTGCCGTCCATCTCGGTGATGACGCCGTTTTCCATTTTGAGCGACGGGGCGGGGTCGTAAGGCGACTTCATCGCCACAAAGCCGGCCTCCGGCCATTCGGTGATGAATCCGTCAAGGTTCACCGCGCGCTTTGAAAGCGCTTCAAATCGTTTGCTTTTGGGCATTGACGGTTCCCCTTTCTGACGTGGTCAAATTATTTTTTTTCAAGCTCGGCAAGCACCAGCTTGGTGATCTGGCTGACAAGGTCGCCGCCCGCCGGAGAAGGCTCCGCCGGGATCTGGCAGCCGTCGGCGCAAAGGGAATTCTGCTTGCATCTGCAGTTTTCGGTGCCGAGGTTCGGGCATTTTTTGCAGCCCGGATGGCGGCCCGGAATCTGCATCTTTTTGCGCAGCTCCATCAGCTTTTCAAGGTCTTCGCAGTCCAGCTCCTGAATATCGCCGATCTGGCTGGCGGTCAGGCAGATCTTTGCGTAATATTCCACCTCATCCATGACGAAGAACGCTTTGGTCAGCGTGTTGCCGACGGCGAGCGCGCCGTGGTTCTGCAGCAGGAACGCGTCGTGATTCTGGATGAACGGAGCAAGAGAATCCGGGATCTCTTTGGTGGAGGGCGTGCCGTAATCGCAGACCGGAACGGTGCCGATGGTCAGGATCGCTTCCGGCAGGATGAATTTGTCAAGCGGACGGTTGCAGACGGCGAACGCGGTTGCTGTCGGCGGATGCGCATGAACAACGGCGTTGACATCCGGGCGCTCTTTGTAAACGCGCAAATGCATTTTGATTTCGGACGACGGGTTCAGGCGGCCCTCGATTTTGTTGCCGTTGCCGTCAATTTTAATAATCATGTCCGGCGTCATGTACCCTTTGGAAACGCCGGTCGGGGTGCAGTAAAACTCGTTGTCGTTCACCTTGACGGAAATGTTGCCGTCGTTTGCCGCGACAAAGCCTTTGGTATAGATCCGTCTGCCGATTTCACAAATTTCCTTTTTAATTTCATAGGGGGACTGCATCATACATCTTCTCCTTTAAGGATTCATTTTTATTTTCTGGCAAAAGACTGCGTATCAAGAGCAATCATGTATTCCTCGTCGGTCGGAACCACCCACGTCTGCACGCGGGCGCCCGGTGCGGAAAGGTTAATCTCTTCCCCGCGGATTTTGTTCTTCTCGGCGTCGATCGCGATTCCGTAATAATCCATATCCTCACAGACAAGACGGCGGACGTTCGACTGATTTTCGCCGATGCCGGCGGTAAAGACAAGCGCGTCGATGCCGTTCATTTCCGCAATATAGCCGCCGATAGTCTTTTTAATGGAATTGGCGAGAATATCGAGCGCAAGCTGCGCGCGTTCATTGCCGTTCGCGGCGGCCTCGGTGATGGTGCGGCAGTCGTTGGAAAGGCCGGAGATCCCGAGCAGGCCGCTCTTGCGGTTGATCAAATCCTCCACCTCCTGCCCGCTCATGCCGCAGGAATTGACCAGATAAGTGAGCACGGTGGGGTCGATGCTGCCGGAGCGCGTTCCCATCGGGATGCCCTCCTGCGGGGTGAAACCCATGGAAGTATCGATGGCGACGCCGTTTTTCACCGCCGTGATCGAAGAGCCGTTGCCCAGGTGGCAGGTGATGATCTTCAGCTCCTCAAGCGGTCTGCCAAGCAGCTTTGCCGCCCGGGCGGAAACATAGCGGTGGGAGGTGCCGTGGAAGCCGTAGCGGCGGATGCCCTTTTCGGTGTAAAGCTCATACGGCAGCGCGTAAATGTAAGCCTTCGGTTCCATATGTGCGTAAAACGCCGTGTCGAACACGCCGACCTGCAGCTTGCCCGGCATCAAATGGCGGCAGCCGTTCATGCCCTTGATCGCGGGCGGGCCGTGCAGCGGATTGATCGGAACGATGGATTCCAGATATTTAATGACCTCGTCATCAATGACGACCGACTGCTGATACTTGCCGCCATGGGCAATGCGGTGACCAACCGCGTCGATCTCGTCAACACTTGCAATCACGCCAAGCTCCGGATCCGTCAGCAGGCGGATGACTTCGGCCAGCGCCTCGTCGTGCGTCGGGAACGGAACGTTCGCCTTGTACGGCTCGCAGCCGGGCCGTTTGTGGGTAATGTTGCCCTCGGCGCCGATGCGCTCGCAAAGACCCTTTGCAAGCACCTCGCCGGTTTCCATGTTGAAGAGCTGATACTTCAGCGAGGAGCTGCCGGCATTGATAACCAGAATTTTCACGGGTAAAATCATCCTTTCAAGAGGTCTGGAAAATGGTGAGGAGCAGAACCCCTCCGTTTATCTTTGCAAGATCTTATACCATGATCTTTAAAAAGCGTTCATATGCCTCGTCATAAGCCCCGGGGTTCTGCGGCTCATAATGCTTCGGCTGTTCGCTGGCGGCGATCACGCTGCGCGCCTGTTTGATCCCGCTCAGCTCACCCAGCGCGATCAGCTGAACGGCAAGGTTGCCGGTCGCGGTGGCTTCAATCGGCCCCGCAATCACCGGGCAGCCGCAGGCGTCGGCCGCCATCTGGCAAAGCAGACGATCCTTTGTTCCGCCGCCGATCATATGGATCACACCGTAGCTGCGGCCGGTCACTTCTTCAATGGAACGGCGGGCGTAGCGGTATTTCATTGCAAGGCTTTCGTAAATACAGCGCATGATCTCGCCGCGGGTCTGCGGAACCGCCTGCCCCGTTTCACGGCAGAACTCCTGCACACGGCGGGGCAGGTTGCCCGGCGGCGCAAAGCGGGCGTCGTCCGGATCGATAAAGCAGGCAAACGGCCTGACCGCAACGGCCTCCCGTTCCAGATCGGCATAGCTGACGTCGGCTCCCTCGCGGATCCACTGGCGGCGAGATTCCTGGATCAGCCACAGCCCCATGATGTTCTTCAGAAAGCGCACCGTGCGGCCGTAACCGCCCTCGTTGGTCAGGTTGAAGCGGCGGCTCGTTTCGTTGATGACCGGCTTTTTCAGCTCGGTGCCGAACAGCGACCACGTTCCGCAGCTGATGTAGATAAAGTCGTCCTCCTGCGTCGGAACGGCAACGACCGCGGAGCCGGTGTCGTGCGTTGCGACCGCAATGACAGGAACCGCCGGGCATCCCAGCTCCTCACAGATCTCCGGGGAAAGCGTTCCGTAGGTCTCTCCCGTCTCGATCAGCTCCGGCAGCAGCCTGTCGGGAATATTCAGCTGCCGCAGCAAATCCCTTGCCCAGCCGCCCGCTTTCGGGTCAAGCAGCTGCGAGGTGGAGGCGATGGTATATTCGGCGCGTTTTGCGCCGGTCAGAAAATAAGCGAAAAGATCCGGCATGAACAGCAGCGTTTTTGCTCTTGCCAGCGTTTCGGCGTCGTTTTTGACCATGGCCTCCAGCTGAAACAGCGTGTTCAGATTCATCAGCTGGATGCCGGTGCGGTCGTAAAGCTCCCCGCGCGGAATGGTTTTGAACACTTCGTCCATCATGCCGTCGGTGCGGCTGTCGCGATAATGTACCGGGTTTTTCAGCAGACGGCCTTCGCCGTCCAGCAGGCCGAAATCAACGCCCCATGTATCAATGCCGATCGCATCGAATCCTCCTGCGTGCAACGCTTTGGTGATGCCCTGCTTAATCTCAAAGAAAAGCCGCAGCACATCCCAGTACAACGTCCCCCGAACACTTACCGGATCGTTGGAAAAGCGATGGATTTCTTCAAGCTGCAGTTTGCCGTCGGAATAGGTTCCCAGAATAGCGCGTCCGCTCGAGGCGCCGAAATCGAACGCCAGTAGTCTTTTTCCGCTCAATGAAATCATCTCCTGTGTTACTTCAACGCTTGAGCGCGACGTCGGATTCGTATTTTTTCACCTCGTCGAGCCATTCCAGCCCGACGCCGCAGTTGTTCTTTGCACAGTAATAATCCCAGACCAGCCCGAACGGCTTCGCTTTGAACTCCTGCGTCCACGCCAAGCGGGAGGTTCCGTCCCCGGCGCGCTCCATGGCCTGAATGGTTTCCACCGGCTCCAGCAGCGCTTCCAGCAACGCCTTGCGGGTGTTGCGCACACCAATCACCCATGCGGCAATGCGGTTGATCGAGGCATCAAAATAATCGGTCGCGAGATAAACGCGGTTCAGCGCGTTCAGCCGCACCAGCTCGTTCATGATGGCGCGGGTCTCGTCGTCGTACGCAACAACATGGTCGCTGTCCCAGCGGACAGGGCGGGACACATGCAGCAGCAGCTTGGGCTTGAACGCAAGCAGTGCGGACATTTTCGCCGAAACCATTTCCGTCGGATGAAAATGGCCGGTGTCAAGCGTCGGAATCACATCGCTGCGGCCCATGGAATAGCAAAGGTAAAATTCGTGGGAGCCGACGGTATAGCTTTCAGCACCGATGCCGAACACCTTGCTTTCCACCGCGTCCACAACGCCGGGCGCCGGTTCGGCAAAGATGCGGTCGTAGCTGTCTTTCAGGCGCAGGCGCGGCGAAAGGGTATCGACCGGAACCTCCTTGCAGCCGTCGGGGATCCAGTGATTAATCACGCATTCACCGCCGGTACGCTGCGCAAAGTAAGAACCAATTTTTCGGCAGCGCTTGTCGTGTTCGATCCAGAAATCGCGGATTTCGTCGTCCGCGCTGGAAAGCGTGGCGACCTCGCTTTTCGGGTGCGAAAAGAACGTCGGGTTAAAATCAAGTCCCCATCCGTGCTCAACGGCCCAGTCCGCCCACTTCGCAAAATGCTCCGGCTCAATTTCGTTTCGATCCACAAAGGAATCGCTCTCCAGATAGTTTGCATGGATGTTTACCTTTTTTGCGCCCGGAATAAACCGGAAGGCAAGCTCCATGTCGGCGCGGAGCTGCTCGGGCGTCTGCGCCTTGCCCGGGTAATTTCCCGTGGTCTGAATTCCCCCGGTCAGTGCGCCGCCCTTTTTTTCAAATCCGGCAACGTCATCCCCCTGCCAGCAATGCACGGAAATCGGCACGGCGTCACATTCGGCGATCGCCCGGTCAACATCCACCCCATAGGAACCATATAGTTCGCGTGCCAGTTCATAACCCTTTTGAACATCATACATGCGGAAATGCTCCTTTCTGAACAATTGCTGAAACCCCGTTTGTTAATTTTCTGCTGAAAAAGGCGCAATTTCGCCTTTTATACGTTTTCATTATAATCAGGATCTGCGCGTTTGTCCACCCTTGGCGCTCATTTCGATAAATGAGCACTTGATTTTTTGAAACTAATCAAATATAATCACAAATGAATATTTTAATCAGACAGGAGGACGATCGTCATGCTTCCGTTGGAGCGACAAAACACCATTCTCGAGCTGGTCAGGCAGCGCCGCGCCATTACCGTGGAAGAGCTTTGCCGCCAGCTGTATTCCAGCGGCGCAACGATTCGCCGCGATTTGAAAATGCTGGAACAGAGCGGATTGCTGCGCCGGACACACGGCGGCGCCGTTTTTGTGGAGGACGCGGCAAAGGATTCGCCGGCAATGCTCCGCGAGGCGGAAAACCCCGGGCCGAAATCCATCATTGCTCAAAAGGCGCGCGCGCTGATCTGCGACGGGCAGACGCTGTTTTTAGATTCGAGCACGACCGCCTGCCGGCTGGCCGAGCGGCTGACCGGTTTTGGGCAGCTCCGGGTGGTGACAAACGGACTGAAAACCGCCATGATTCTTTCAGAGATTCCGGGAATTCAGGTGTACGCAACCGGAGGAAAGCTGCGTGAAAATGCACAGTCCTTCGTCGGAACCCAGACCACCGAGGCCATTGCGCGCTTTCACGCGGATCTCGCGTTTTTTTCCTGCCGCGGGGTTCACCCCGAGGGCGGGATCACCGATTCCAACGAGGACGAGGCCGACGTAAAAAAAGCGTATTTGCAAAACGCCAGCCGTTCCGTTCTGCTTTGCGATTCCAGCAAACTTGGCCGGCAGATGTTCTGCAAGGTTGGGCCGATTGCAAGCGTCTGGAAGATTTTTTCCGACATTCCTCTTCCGGCGGAATACCGGCCGGAGCAATACCGATAACCGACGGAACGTTTCGTTTTTCGCGCAAGAAGGGGCGGCTGCAGACCAAATCTGCAGCCGCCCCTTTTCTGTTGTCTATCCCATCGCTGTGCTCCGCGGCAAAAGCATCCGGCAAAGCTCCACGCGCGAGCTGATCCCAAGTTTCTGATACCCGTTGTAAAGCAATTTCTTCACTGTTCCCTCGGAAATCTCCATCCGGTGGGCGATATAGCGGTTGGGGTATCCCTGCGCCGCCAGCGAAAGCGTTTCCTGCTCGCGCGGCGTCAGGTTTCTGCTCAAAGCCGCTGGCGCTTCCTGCACCGCTTCCTGTGAGGGCACAATCGTCACCATCATCCGCTTTCCGCCGTTTTCGCGCAGCACCGGCAGCACGCTGACATCGTAAACGCCGCAGTTGAGCTGCGCCTGCCCCGTGCAGGGCACACCGCTGCGAAAGCTTTTCATCACTACGCCGCTTTGCAGGAGCTCCGCCACCGAAAATCCCTGCCGGAGCAGCGCTTCGCAGCTGCGGTTAAAGCCTTCCAAAACAGGACTTCCGCCGGAAAACGAAAAAGTTGCCACCGCGTACGGACACTGGTCGAACCCATCCCTGCTCAGGCCGCCGCCCGCGCAGCGGTTAAAAAATTCAGCCGACTCGCAGGGAGCGGCCATCAGCAAAAAGAGACGCCTGCCTTCCTGTTCCACCGGCAGGCAGAGAATTCGGAGAAAGCAGCGTCCCGTGCCCGCCTCATTGGGAATCATATCATAAAAGTAAAGGCTTTTGCGTTGTACCGCACAGGAAAAAAGCCGTGCCGAGCGCAAAAACGACAGCCGGCCAAAGGTCTCCCCGGTCACCTTTGAGGGGAACTGATAGTACTGCTCCGCGGTGTCGTTGCCGGAAACGAGATGAGATATACCGTGAGAATCCTGCGCCACAAACATTGAGCGGCACCCCGGAACATAAAAGTTTGCCAGGTCGATTGATTTTTCGCCGCAGTAACGCGAGGCAATTTCCTCCGGGCTGCACCGTTGCGCCGTCAGGTGCAGAAACGGCGGCGTGTTTTCCAATGTAAAATCCCAAAACGAGGTGCCTCTTTGCTCGCCCAGCTCTGTAAAATACCGCAGCTGCTGCTCCGGCAGCAGATCTTCCGACAAAAGATCCGTCAGAAACCGCAGCTTCTTTTGCAGCAGCATAAAAATATTTTTTCCTCTGCACTCAGGTTCAATTTGAAATTGTGCAAAAAATGAGGAGGAGGCGTCACAGAGCAAAATCGTTTCCTTCCCCTGAAGCAGCAGCGAACACCGAAAGCTTTCACGCTCCGGTTCCGACCCCGTCTCACGCCGATACAGGAAATTCATTGCAAAAGTACAGTTGTCCATGATTCTTTTCTCTCTCCCCGCAAAGCCAGATTTTGATGGAACCGACACACAAGGTGTGGTATGCGACAAAAAGTCACATAATCGTTCGTTATGCGTCATTCTTCCTGAAAATACCGATTCAATCGGTATATAAACCATTATAGACGCCTTTTCCCTTTTATACAAGATATAGAGTCTCTGTTTGTGACTGTTTTTCACATTTACGCGTTAAAAACACATAAAGAAAATCCATGGCTTCCTGTTATACGCAGCACCTCCTTTTGTAAATGGTCTTCGTCCTCCGGAAAATTTTTTCTGCAAACCGGGCGTTCTGACACAAAAAAAAGACCGCCCTGCGGCGGTCGGCGTGACGGTCTATTCCCCCGGGGAAACGAGCGCCGCGTAAATTTCACCTTTGCGGACTCCGCTTTCGCGGGCGGCACGTTTGGCCGCTTCCGAAGCAGACAGCCCCTGCGCACAAAGCGCTTTTGCCAACGCAACCGCATCCTCCGGCGTGGCGCAAAGGTGCTCCGGCTCTTCGGGAGCGCCTTCCAGCACCAAAACAAATTCGCCGCGCGGCGCTTCTGCGGTAAAACGTTCGCGCGCCTCGCCCAGCGTGGTGCGAATCGCCTCCTCATGCAGCTTGGTCAGCTCGCGCACCAGCGAAATTCTGCGGGACGGGCCAAACGTCTTCTCCAGATCCTGCAGCGTTGCGGCCAGCTTGTGGGGTGCTTCGTAAAACACCATCGTCCGCCGCTCACCGCGCAGCTGCTCCAGGTGCTCCCGCCGGCTTTTTTTAGCAGTGGAAAGAAAGCCCTCGAACGTAAAGCGGCCGGTGGGCAGCCCGGAAACCGCCAGCGCCGTAATCACCGCGCTCGGACCGGGCACCGCTGCCACTTCGATCCCGCGTGCGGCGCACTGCGCGACCAACAGCTCGCCCGGGTCGCTGATGGCGGGCATTCCGGCGTCGGTCACCAGCGCACACGTTTCTCCCGCTTCGATCCGGCTGCAGATGATCTCCCCTCGTTCCAGCTTGTTGTGTTCAAAATAACTGATCATCGGCTTTTTGATGCCGAAATGATTGAGCAGCCGCAGCGTGACGCGGGTGTCCTCGGCGGCAATAAAGTCGCACTCGGCCAGCGTTTGCTGTGCGCGGGGCGACAGATCTCCCAGATTTCCGATCGGCGTTCCGACGACCATCAGTTTTCCCGGCATTTCTTTTCCTCCGTTATAGGCGCGCAATTTTCCGTCCGTTTTTCCTCCTGCGCGGCGTGCAGCAGTTCCGGCGTTTTTTGCTCCGGCAACAAAACGAGCCCTTCGCCGCCGCCTTTTACCGCACAAAGCAGAAAAAGCTTCGGTTCCCGCCGGGCAGAGGTCCGCACAAACTGCAGCCGCTTTGGGGTCAGCCCCGCGCCGCACAGGGCGTGCATAACGCCCGCCAGACGTTCGGTGCGGTGGCAAAGGCAAAACCTGCCGCCGTTTTTCAGCAGCCGCGCAGCCGCGGCACAAAGCTCGCCCATCGTCAGGGTCTCCTCCGCGCGGGCGGTTCTCCGCGCAGGATCTGCGGGCACACCTCCTGCTCCCGCGCAAAAATACGGCGGATTGCAGGCGGCAAGGTCAAACGCGCCCGCCGGCAAAACTGGCAGGCGCAAGTCGGCGCACCGCACCGCGATCCGGTCGGAAAAACCGTTTTCTTCTGCCGCCCTCGCCGCCAGCGCCGCTCCCTCCGCCTGCAGCTCCAGCGCGCTGATCTTCAGCAGCGGGCGCTGCGCCGCCCATAAAAGCGAAATCACGCCGCAGCCCGTTCCCAGATCGGCCGCGTTCGCCGCGCCCGGTGCACAGTTCAGCGCAAACCGCGCCAGCAGCAGCGCGTCCATTCCAAAGGAAAAGGAATCGCTGACCAGTGCAAACACGCCGTTTCCCAGCTCTTCGCGCCGGTTTTTTCCGCCGCTCACAGCTTGTCGCTGTTGCTGCGCACAAAATTGAGCAGTTCCTGAAGGATCCTCTCCAGAAAATTGCTCAGCGCAAACCGGCCGCGCAGGAAAAAGTAACACCCGACCAACACCGCCGCGATCAGCAGAAAAATCAGCCCGCGCACAAAACAAGCCCGCGCCAGCGAGCGGTGGGCGCGCGTTTTGGCAAACAGGAACCCGGCCAGCGCCGAGGCGATCAGACCCACACCGGGCAAATCGTACAGCACCAGCAGCCAGAATGTCGCCGCCGTACCAAAGCCGTTTTTCTGTTTTTTGCCCGGCGCCGGAGCAGAGGGCTCCGTTTTGGGCTCCTGCATTTCTTCCGCGGCGCCTTCTGCGGACCGCATTCCGTTTTCCGGCTCGCTTTGCGGCGATGCCTGAAGCTCTGCAGCCGTTTTGACCGGCTGCTTCGCTTCTTCCGTCAGGCTGCGTTCCTCTTCTGTCATCGTAAAACATCCTTTCCAATCGGGATCGTCTTCGGGCCGCTATTCTTTTTCGTATTCTACTCCATTTTGCGCCGACCGTCAATCTTGCCGCCGGACACGGAACCTGATATGATAAGTACAACAATTATTTCCGCACAGCCGTGCAAAAGGAGGTTCCCTATGAGCGCGTTCTGGCTGAAGCTGATTGCGGCCGTGAGCATGCTGATTGACCACACCGGTGTTCTGTTTTTTCCGCAGCTTTCCGTTCTGCGCGTCGTGGGACGCGTCTCGTTCCCGCTTTACGCCTTTCTTGCGGCGGAGGGCGCCGCAAACACCCGCCGCCCCGGGCACTACCTTGCCCGGCTGAGCCTTTTTGCGCTGCTTTCGGAGCTTCCGTTCCGGCTGGCGTTTTCCGTTGGCTGGAACAACCTGCTGCCGCAGAACGTGCTGTTTACCCTGCTGGCCGGTGTGGCGTGCTGCCTCGTCTTTTCTTCACAGAAGCCGCTGCCGTCGCTTTTCTTTACGCTTTCCGCCGCCGCTTCCGCCCAGCTGGCCGGAACGGATTACGGCGCCTACGGCGTGCTTTGCGTCGTTGGCTTTTATCTGCTTCGCCGGGAAAGGGCAGGGCAGGGGATCGCCTTTTCGCTGCTGACGGCCCTGAACAGCATCTGCACTCCGGCGCCGCTGCAGGCCTTTGCCGTGCTCGGCCTGGCGCCCTGCGCGCTCTATTCCGGAGAACGCGGGCGCGACCTGCGCTGGCTGTTCTATGTGTTTTATCCCGCTCATCTTCTGTTGCTCTGGGGCATCAGGAACATCGTTTGATTACCCCTGCGCGCGGACGATGTCGTCGCACCATGCGTCAAAATCGGGATCGGGCTGCGCAGCCTCCGGGTGGGAAAGCGCATATTCCACCGATTCGCGCAGTCCGTCCCCCGCGCGCGTCTGCGCACAGAACCCCGGCACCAGCCGCTTGATTTTGCTGTTATCGAACAGGACGGAGTTGGATTTGTCGCCGAGCAGAGGGCCTTCCTGCGAAGGATCCCGCCGGATGATCGCGTCGCTTGCCACATGGCAGAACACCGGCTGCCTGCCAAGCGCGCGGCCGATGGAGCAGTAAATTTCGTTCCACGGCAGGCTTTCGTCCGACGTGATATGCACCGCCTCGCCGACCGCAGCGGCGTTTGCCATCAGGCCGACAAAGCCCTTTGCAAAGTCGCGGCTGTGCGTCAGCGTCCAAAGCGAGGTTCCGTCCCCCGCCACAACGACCGGTTTTCCGCTGAGAATGCGCTGCGCCACCTGCCAGCTGCCGTTTTTGCCGTGCAGCTGCACCGGGAGCTTCCGGCAGTCATAGGTGTGGCTCGGCCGCACCACCGTGACCGGGAATCCGGAACGGACAAATGCGTCGAACAGCACGCGTTCGCAGGCGATTTTATCGCGCGAATATTGCCAGTAGGGGTTGCAGAGCGCCGTGCTTTCGGTAATCCACGGCGAGGGCATCGGTTTGCGGTACGCAGAAGCCGAGCTGATAAAGAGATACTGGTCTGTTTTCCCCGAAAACAGGCGGACGTCCCGTTCAGCCTGATCCGGTGTAAAATTGATGAACTGCGCAACGCAGTCGTAATAAGCCCCGTTCAGAGCCCTCCGCATCGCCTCCTCGTCGGCAATATTGCCGATGAGCGGCCTTGCCCCCGGCGGCAAAAGCTCCGGGTGGCTGCCGCGATTTAACACGGTGACGTCCCATTCTCCGCTTTGCAGCAGGCGGCGCGTTACCGAAAGGCTGATAACGCCCGTACCGCCGATAATCAGCGCTTTTTTCATTGTGACCCTTCCTTTCCGTAAAACCGCATTTTCAATGGCCACGGATTTTTCGTCAGTTTTCTTTGCGGAGCACATCGGCATTCATATCGGACGGCGCAAAGCCGACGGGACGGTAAAATTTGCGCTGGTCAAGCGACCACAGCTTTTGGCCAAAGCCACCCGGCTCCACCGTACCGAGCGACGCGGTAATCTGGTTGACGGTCGCGTCAAGATTATCGAGCATGGAAAGCACCTCCGCCTCCAGCACCATGGGACGCACCGCGCATCCGTATTCCGGAATCCCGTGGTGCGAAAGCAGCATATGCTCCACCAGAACGGCCGTTTCCTCCGGCAGACCCAGCTCTTTTGCGGTGTCGCGCACCAGCATGGCGCCCATGACAAGGTGGCCGATCAGCTCGCCCTGCATCGTGTAGCCTCCGGCGATGCCCGTTTCCTCCACCTGCAGCTCGTCAAGTTTGGCAATGTCGTGCAGAATAACGCCGGCCAGCAGCAGATCGCGGTTCAAAAACGGGTATACGGTGCAAACTCCCTCGGCAACGCGCGCAATGGACAGCGTATGATAAAGCAGACCGCCGCAGACCGCGTGGTGCAGCTTGACCGCGGCCGGGCAGATCAGCAAACGCACGCGGTTTGGTTCCAGAATGTGCGTTACCAGCTTTTTCAGCGCATCGTCGGTAAACGATGCGACGATGCGCTCCAGCTGAGCGAGCATTTCGGCTCCGTCAAACGGGGCGCACGGCACCAGCGCGCGCATATCCACATCATCCCCGGGCGCAAGACGGCGGATGCGCTGAATTCGGAACTGCTTTTTGTCGTTCCACAGCTCCTCGTTGCCGCGCACCTTGACGATCATTCCGCCGGCAATCCAATCGTGCGCTTCCGGCTTGTAATCCCACAGCTTGGCGGGGATCTCGCCCTCCGCGTTCATAAAAATCATATCCAGATAACTATCGCCCTTTGCCGAAACCTTTTTGGCGGCTGTCTTGATAATAAAATAGCAATCCGTCACCGGAGAAGTCGGCGTTGTGGTTTGTACCATAAGTTTTCCTCAGCCCTTTCTAAGAATTCAAAGCCGCGCGGCGAATCCCCGCTCAAACGGTGAAAATGCACGCTGTTTTCCGGGAATGGAACCGAAAAATCCGCAGGAAGCACGGCAGTTTCTACAGAAAAATTGAAAATATTTACAATTTGAAATTTTACTCTCCGAAATCGCGAAAAAAAATAATCCCCGGAGCAAAATTCCGTTTTCCGACAAAAAAACCGTTTCTTCATCAAAGCAGAAAGTTTTCCACATTTTCCACAGAGTTATACCCAATCGCGATGGGGAAAACCCTCAAAACACGCCTTTTTCAGCCAGTCCACGGGTAAAGTCGCATTCCGGCCGGCTATTTTTCGGAAAGTGGGTCAAGATTTCCTCAATTTCCACAGAGTTTTCAACATCAAAGCGCATTGAAACGAAGTCTGCTCCGCGCACCTCGCGCAGGCGGTCCAGTAAAAAGAGCGGAACACTGTTGAGCAGCTCGCTCGCGCCGCCGAAGCAGCGCACCGGGAACGACACCCCCCGGCGGTCCGTCAGGGAGCCGTTTTTGTCACAATGTGCGCAGTCTCTCCCATTTTGCAGCGGGCAGCAGCGTGTCAGCATCAGCGGCAGCCTGCCGTACACCACCACACCGCGCGGCATCTCTCCGCCCAGCACGGCGATCTGCGCCAGCGTCAGCTCAATGCTTGCCTCGGTATCCTGCAGGCCAAGCCCCCGCAGCGCCTCCAGCGACTGCGTGTTGAATGCATTCAGTCCAAAACCGCCGTGAACCGTCAGCCCTTCCTCCCTTGCGAGCGCGACGGCATTGAGCGTGCCTGCCCAGACGTCGGTAATCCCGAGCGACCTCGCCGTTCTCAGATGGGCGCGAAAGGCCTCTGCGCAGCCAAACAGCGCGCGCGGCAGCTCCACGCCAAGGCGAACGCCCTGCCCGAGCAGCTTTTCCAGCTCCCGCGGCGAGGTTCCTGCGCGAAGGTAAACGAGCTCCGCCTGCCGAAGCTTTTCCCGGGCGGCCCCAGCCGCCGGAATTTGCTCCGCCAATGCAAAATGCAGCCGCAGCGCCGCAGTTTCCCCTGTGCTCAGCCGTCTTTCTGCACGGTCGGCCGGTTCCCGCAGCAACTCGCCGGCCTTCTGCGCCGAAAACGCCGTCGGCGGCTTCCTGGCGCGCAAGGCAAGCAGCTGCGCCGCCGCTTCCCGGCGCATGCGGTTCAGCTCCGCGGCGGGGAGCGAGATCCCCTCTTCCAGCGTGCAGACGCAGCCCTGAGCGGCAAACGGCGTACCGCCGAGCTTACCGAGCTGCGCGGCGCACCGTTCCTCCGAAAGCGCGACGCTCTGTGCCGGCTGCGGAACCGCCCCGGAAACACAGACACGGTTCCCGGCGGGATCCTCCACGGTCAGGCTGCATGCCTGACCCGACCGCGCCGCAAAGGACAACCGCACGGGAACGCTTTGGCGTTCCGCACGGTAAAGCTCATGAAGCCGTTTCAGCGCCGCCGGAGCAGCTTCAACGTCCTCCCTGCGGCGTGTGCCGAACATTTCGCGTCCGCGCACGCCGTCAAAATAACCCTGTGTAAAGCCGGAACGCGAAAACACCGCCTGCAAATCCTCTGCAAGCCACGGCGGAACCGGCTCTCCGTCCGCATCCCGGCGGCAGGCAGAAACGGCAGCCGCAACGTATTCCGGTCGCTTCATTCGTCCTTCAATTTTTGCCGAGCTGACGCCCAGCCCGGCAAGCTCGCCCAACCGCCCGACCAGAGAAAGATCCTTCAGGCTTAGGTCATGTCCGGTACCCCCGGGCGCGGCAAACGGAAGCCGGCACGGCTGCGCGCAAAGACCGCGGTTGCCGCTGCGGGAACCGAGCACTGCGGAAAACCAGCACTGCCCTGAAACCGACATGCAGAGCGCACCATGCGCAAAGCATTCCAGTTCCAGCCCAGCCGTTCGGGCAATTTCTTCAATTTCGGCTGCGGAGCATTCGCGCGCCAGAACCACCCGGCCAAACCCCAACTCCCTGCAAAGGGCGGCTCCCTGCGGCGTGTGAATGCTCATCTGCGTGCTGGCGTTGCGTTTTAAGCCCGGCGCGCAGCGGGAAAGCACACGGGAAAGCCCAAGATCCTGCACAATCAGCGCATCCACGGGCAGGCTGCAGGCGTACTCCGCCAACTGCAGCGCATCCTCAAGTTCGTCATCGCGCAGCAGCGTGTTCAGGGCAAGGTAAACCTTTACGCCGCGCGCATGGCAATAAGCCACGGCGTCGGCCAACTGTTCGCGGTCAAAGTTCTGTGCTGAACCGCGCGCCGAAAAACGCGCGGCGCCCAGATAAACGGCATCCGCGCCGCAGCGCACCGCCGGCTCCAGCGATTCCGGTCCGCCTGCAGGCGCCAGAATTTCCAATCGATTCAAAGGCGTCTTTCCTTTCCCGCGCTCACAGGCGCGAAGAGCAGTTTTGCCGTCACTGCGGCGGATTCTTTTCGGGCTCTTCCTTGTGCAGTGCGTCGAACAGGCTCATAAATTCCCCCGCGGAAATCTCTTTCGGCCGCGTTCCGCTCATCTGCGGCGGGGTTACGGGCGCAGTGGCTTCCAGCCGCAGCTGCTCGTCCTCGGCGGATTTTTCGGCCGACGCGTTTTCTTTATTCTCCTTTGCCTCGCGCGCAGCCGTTGCCGCCTCGCGAAGCTCGTCAAGCTGGCGCTGCGTTTTGCGCAGCTCTGCGCGCAGCCGTTCCAGCTCCCTGCGCGATTCCTCGGCCTCGCTGCGGCAGCGGGCGGAATCCGCAAGGTATTCCTTCATCTGCGCACGCAGATTGTCGGCGCTCATAATTGCCTTGGATTCGTCGTCGCAGCAGTTCATTGCCGTCAGCACCGCCGCCATGGTGACGGAAACGCAGCTGCTCGCGTTCATCAGTTCTTCCATGCGGCGTTCCACCTCGCGCGCAAGCTCGCGGACATATTCCTCGCTCTCGTCGCCGGTAATTACATAATCACTGCCGCAGACGGAAACGCGCACTCTGTTTTTAGACATGCCAAAACCTCCCGAAACGATTTTTCCGCCGCGGGGCGGAAAATTCCCGCGGACAAAAAACACAACTCCTGTAATATGTCTATTATAATCCATTGCGGCAAAATAGAAAAGACCTGCAGCAAAGATTCGCAAATTTCTGTAGCATTCGGCGCGCAAAAGTGGTAAAATAAAAACGGTATATCCTCTCCAATCGGAGATATCGGTTAAAATTATCATATTGGAGGTTTTTTTATGAAGCTCGTACTTGCAATTGTCAGCAATGATGACAGCGCCGTCGTTTCGGCAGCGCTCACCCGCGAAGGCTTTTCCGTCACCAAGCTCGCCACCACCGGCGGTTTTCTGATGGCCGGCAATACCACGTTTTTGGTCGGCGTGGAAGACGAAAAGGTGGACGCCGTGATTGATCTGATCAAAAAGCAGAGCAAACGCCGCACGCAGATGGTGCCGACCACCTCCTCGTTCGACGTCGGCATGTATTCCACGTTCCCGGTGGAGGTCACCGTCGGCGGCGCAACCATTTTTGTGCTGAACGTGGACCGGTTCGAAAAAGCCTGACGCCGTGAATGCATCAATGAGATTTCCCGGTTTTTTGGGCAATGAACCGCTCAAGCAGCAGCTTTCGCAGCTGCTGCGGGAAGACAGGATCCCACAGGCGATCGTGCTGGAAGGCGAAGCCGGCTGCGGAAAGCGCACGCTGGCGCGGCTGGTTGCCGCGGCGCTTTGCTGCCGTTCGGCGGAGGAACGCCCGTGCGGCCATTGCGCCGAGTGCAGAAAATCGCTCGGCGAAGGACATCCCGATATCATGACCGTTTCGGGCGGGGATTCGCCGCGCTCGTTTAAAATCGATACGGTGCGCGAAATGCGCGCCGACGTCAGCATCCGCCCCAACGAAGCCGAGCGCAAGGTTTACATTTTGGAAAACGCACACAACATGGGCGAGCCTGCACAGAACGCGCTGCTGAAAATTTTGGAAGAACCGCCGGCGTACGCCGTGTTCCTGCTGACGTGCGAATCGGCAGGACAGCTGCTGCCGACGGTGCTTTCCCGCGCGGCGATTCTGCGGGTAAACACGCTGGACGAGGAAACCGCGATCGCCGCCGCGCTGCCGCTTTGCCCCGGCGCCGGGGAGGATGAGCTTCGCCGCGCCGCCCGGGCGTTCGGCGGGAACGTTGGCAGAATGGTGGAGGCGCTTTCCGGCGGACTTTTGACGCGCGCCGGAGCCATCGCGCACGAAATGCTCGCCGCGCTGCCGCAAAAAGAAGAGACCGCCCTGCTTTGCGCTGCCGCTCCGCTGATTCGCGACAAAGGCCTTTGCCGGGCTGCGCTTGGCCTGTTGGGCAGCTCTCTGCGCGACGAGATCGCCGGGCGGAGCATATCGTCCGGGCTTAACCCCGGGGAGCTGGTGCGCCTGTGGCAGATTACCCGGGAATGCACCGCCGCAATGGACAGCTACGCCAATCAGGCGCTGCTTGTCACGGTGCTCTGCGCGCGCATGCGCCGGTGCATCGGGCGGTAACGCCGCCCTGCTTCAACAACAGACTCACCAATTAAGGAGGCTTTCATGGCAGAAGTAGTCGGCGTCCGGTTTAAGGACGCAGGAAAAGTATATTATTTCGATCCGGCCGGAATCCGGCTGGAAAAGGGCGATCACGCCATTGTGGAGACCGCACGCGGCATGGAATGCGGCTTCGTCGCCATGGGCAACCGCGACGTTGCGGAGGACGAAATCGTTTTTCCGCTCAAGGCGGTTACGCGCAAGGCGACCGAAGCCGATCTGGCCCGGGTGGAAGACAACGCCCGCCGCGAAAAGGAAGCGTTTGCAATCTGCGAAAAAAAGATTGCCGAGCATAAGATGGAAATGAAGCTCGTCGACGTGGAATACACGTTTGATAACAACAAAATTCTGTTTTACTTCACCGCAGACGGGCGCGTCGATTTTCGCGCGCTGGTCAAGGATCTGGCTTCCATCTTCCGTACGCGCATTGAGCTGCGGCAGATCGGCGTTCGTGACGAAGCGAAGATGCTCGGCGGGCTGGGCGTTTGCGGCAAGCCGTTTTGCTGTACGCAGTTTTTGGGCGATTTTCAGCCGGTATCCATTAAAATGGCGAAGGAGCAGGGGCTTTCGCTCAACCCCGTTAAAATCAGCGGCACCTGCGGCCGGCTGATGTGCTGCCTGAAGTACGAGCAGAACGTTTACGACGACTTGCTGAAAATCACCCCGCGTGTCGGCGCTCTGGTCAGCACGCCGGACGGGCGCGGCACGGTGACGGAGGTTTCGCTCCTTGCCGGGACGCTTAAGATCCGGATGGAAAAGGATCCCGACGCCGCCCCGAAATCGTTTCCGGTTTCCAAAATTAAGGTTTTACGCGACGGCAAGGCCAAAAACCCGCCGCCAAACGCGGAAAGCAACATTTTTCCGGAGGAAGACTGACGCCGGCTTTTGCGTCGCTTTACTGAGCCGCAAGCCGCATTGCGTAATCCTTTTCAAAAAATTTACAGCGCCCTCTGCTGCCGTTGTATCCGCAGCAGAGGGCGCTGTTTATCGTTCGTCCGTCTGTCAGCTTTTCGTTCTTTTCCGGAACCGCATAATCCCGGCAAGCCCGGCCGCCAGCAAAGCCGCACCGCAGGCGGCAAGCGATGTGTTCATGCTGTCCCACAGCGGCGCAAGAACGGACGGCGCAAAGAATTTGCCCGAGCCGTACAGCACCCGGTCAATATTTTCAAACAACGAAGACGTGTCTGTTCTCCGTTCCGGTACACCGGCGTAATAGGCCGACGCCGCGCGTTTCAGCTCATCCGTACGCACAAAATATCCCGGCAGCGCTTCCGCCTGTTCGGGCGTCATCTGCGCCGCCTGTTCCCCGGTCAGGAACGGGCGAGCGAACCGCCACCCCGCCCGATACGCCGGGTGCGTGCAGTCAAATCCGTAACCCCGTACCGGCTCCCAGCCGGATCCCGCCCCTTCGCCGTGAAAGGAAACGGCAACGGTCTCTCCCCGCTTCAGCACCAGAACGGGGGCTTTCCCGGCATCAGCATCCCCCTGCGTGGCATAATAAGAAATATCACACGGCAGCTCCATGCGGGAGCCTTCCTCCGTATTCTGCGCCGACGCCGCGGCGCCGGTCCCCCATGAGAACGAGTAGCGGCACACCTGGGTAAAATCGAGCGTTTCCAGCGGAGCGCCGTTTTGATAGACGCTTTCCGCGGCATATTTTTTCTGAACAAATTCGCTCTGCAGCTCACGGTTTTTTTGCCGGGCGGCAAGCGTTTTCGCGCCGCAGCCAAGCAGAAGCGCCGCACCGGCCAGCAAAGCCGCCCACGCGGTAATTCTTCGCCTTTTCACAACGAACCTCCTCCTGTTCCACCGGAGCGCAGGCTTTGCACGCAGCTTTAGCGCTCCGTATTTCCGGTGCCTCAAATTATTTTTATTGTACCACGCGAAATAAAAAAGACAATACACAAAAAACAATTTTTGATAATTTGTGCAATTCTAAAAAACACAGGGTACAAAGCTGCACCGAAAGAGGAGGCTATGCTGTGCGTAGGTTTTGCTCAACTGCATGATAAAAAACCTGCCGCCCGCAAAACGCGGATGACAGGTTTTCGCTTGAAACAGAAACGGGGAAGGCACTGCACGGTACGGATCAGCTGAGGATATAAACGTTCATCCGTTTGGAACCGAACCAGCAGCATTGCTGATAATTATTGTAGTAAAGATCGACCAGAACCGTCCCGGCCATCAGTGTTCCGCCGGTATCGCCCGCCACGGCGTAGCCGTAGACAATGGAGCCGTCCGCAGAGCAAATATACAGCTTGGTTCCGTAAGGGATCACCTTCGGGTTAACCGCCACCACGCCGTACTGTGCCCTGCGCCCTGTGGAGGTGCCCGCGCCCGGAGCGGCATAATATGCAGTTGCTCTGCCGCTGAGCACGCTCTGATAGCTAACCGGATTTCCCTCATGATCGATCAGCGTGCCATCGCCGTTCACCTTGGCGCGCCACGATGCGGAGGCCGGAACCGCCGCGCTGCCCACAACGCCGGAATTGGTCGCGGTGGAGGTCTGCTTTGCGACGACAACCGCCTGAACCGGTTTTTTGGTGCCGACCAGAACAATCTTGTTCAGCGGCTTCTTTGTGACCACGTCGCTGACCGCCTCGGTGGAAACCACCTGGCCGTTGACCAGCTTTTCCCGCGTTACAATCGTGCGTTCGCCGGGAATTCCGTACTGGTAAATTTTTGTTTTGCCCTTCAAAAGCGTTTTGTCGTCTCTGCGTTCCTCCTCGTAGGCGATCTCCTCCACGTCGGTGACCTCGCGGTATTCCACACGGTCCAGCGTGATCGACATTCCGTCGGTCAGCGCCGAGCTCATGGAAACGCTGCAAATGTCCTCAGCTCCGGCTGTAATGCCGGCGGCGGCCAACGCATCCGCAACGCTGCCCTCATAAAGCACAACGCTTTTCGTCTCTCCGTCGGCCTCCACACTCACCTCAATGGCACGGTCGACCTCCAGCGTCAGGACGTTGCCCTCGGCTGCGGTTTCAATGACGCGGTCGTTTTCTTCCATCGCCACGCCGGCCTGTTTAAGAATCTGGTCGTTGTCCGTCTGCATCGTCATCATAGTGACGGTGTTTTCGCCGTCCACCACCGTGACCAACCGTGTACGCGAAGCAACGGCAAACACAGAAGCCGCACACACGCCGGACAGGAGGATCGCAACCAGAACGCGCACGCGAAGAAGACTTCTCAGCTTCGTTTTGGCATGATCGAAGTGAAACATAATAAACTCCTTAACATCACAATTTTTTTGGGGAAGCACTCCGGAAGAGCGCTCTCAACATGAATATTATTCTTGTGATGACGTCATTATATTCATTTTGCACTTCACTGTCAAGAACAAAAGAAAGCAGCTTTTTGTCAATCTGCACAATTCATACGCAATTATGTAACGCAAAGAGCGCCGTAAAACGCACAATTTTTACCTTTTTTCGCCGAGTCGCTCGTCTATTTCCCCTTTTTCCCTTTTTGTTTTTAGTCATTTTGTCAGAAAGTAAAAGGTTACAAGATTGTAACCTTTGTATTGATGTGAATATTTATTCATTTTCCATCTGTTTTTACCATATTTTAGCTTCCACTTTTCTCCACGCCATCTGTTTCAGCGCGCAAGACTGCGTTTTTTGGCGTTCGGAACACCCCTGCATATTTTAAGCAAATATTCATTGGTTTGACGCCGAATTCCCGTATTTCAGCGTGTTACCAGACCTTTCAGCGTTCTGTTTTTGAGGGTGTATACCGGAAAATCGTTCAGTTTTTTGCAGAAATATTGCGGACATCCGGTATTGTTGTACGGTTATCAGTACAAATAAAGACCACCCCTAACGGGTGATCTTTATTTCGCTATTTGCAATAAAAGCCGGCGACCTTCATGTCGGTGTCAAACGTTACATTATATTGTACCTTCTGTCAGCATCAGTGCCGCCAACGCGGCCAGCGCTGCAGTAGTCCATTTCTTTTTCATGCTTTGACCTTTCTGCCGTGGGCTCGGGTCATTTGCCGCGGCCCTGTTCCCACCAGTTCAGAACAGATTGAATTTTTTCATCCCAATAGCACCACCGATGGTCGCCCGGGGATTCTTCATACGTCAGGTCGTACCCCAACCGCTGCAGGTGATCCCGCATGCGCACGTTCTGCGCGTAGAGGCTGTCTTCGGTTCCGCACCACTGGTAAAGCCGGGGCATCTGCCCGCTGCTTTTGCACTGCTCCGCAAGATGAAACACATCGTTCTGGCTTCCCTTCACTTTGTCCGGGTCACCGAACACCGTATACCAGTAATGCGCGTCCCCAAGAGAAGTCCCGTGTGCCAGTTCGGCAACATCCAGCGCGCCGGAAAGGCTTGCACCGGCGCAAAACGTCTGCGGTGCGCCGAGCGCTGCCTTAAACGCGCCGTAGCCGCCCATGGAAAGCCCCGCAATAAAGGTGTCCTCCCGTTTGTCGGACATGCCGCGGAAAAATGAACGGCAAACCTGCGGCAGTTCCTGCGTCAGATACGTCCAGTAGCGATTGCCGTATGCCATGTCCGCATACCAGCCAACATGCGTCGTCGGCATAACGACCGCAAGATTCATTTCGCTCACATAGCGTTCAATCGATGTTCTGCGCAGCCAAATCGTGTGATCGTCACTTAATCCGTGAAGCAGATAAAGCGTCGGAAACTTTTCCCCGGCTTTGGTTTCCATGCCGATCTGCCCGCTGGTCTGCTGCGGCAGAATCACATCCATCTGCACACACATTCCCAGAACATTTGAAAAAAAGTCCACCTGCATCAATGCCATATCAAGATCTTCCCTTCCTGTTTTTTCTGGTTCAACAAGCTTATTATAGCGCACTTTCACGGCGCTTCTCAAGGAATTTCCGTCTTTTATTTTTTGCCGGCGGAAAACAATATTTTCCGGTCAGGGGGGGATCGCCGCCGGGCAAACTCATTTGCTTTTGTCGCCGCTTTGCTCAAGCTGCCGCATCACGCGCCGGTAGGCGTAGATCAGGAAAATATCGGCGGCCACCCACGCAAGCGGGCTTGCAAACCCGACCGCCGTAAACCCGAACCACGGCACCAACACAAAGCCGGCCACAGCGCGCGCCACCATTTCACACACACCCGCCAGCACCGCCAGCTTGCTGAAGCCGAGCCCCTGCACCATAAAACGAATAATATTGACAAGTGCAAGCGGAAAATAGAAAACTGCATTGTAAAGCAAAACCTGATACGCCATTTCATAAAGCTGCGGGGCCGCGTCCGCCACAAACAGCTGCGGAAGGTATTGCCCGAACGGCCAAATCACCGCCAGCGCAACCACCGAATAGCCCCCGCCGAGCAAAACGGCGCAGCGCAGCCCCTGATGCACCCGGTCCAGCCTGCGGGCGCCGATGTTCTGCCCGCCGTAGGTCGCCATGGTGGAACCGAGCGCATCGAACGGGCAGACAAAAAACTGGCTAATCTTCATCGCCGTTGCCACCGCCGCCACCGCCATGGAGCCGAGCGCGTTGACCGATGTCTGCAGAATAACACTGCCGATTGCGGTAATGGAATACTGCAGTCCCATCGGCAGCCCCATGCCGCAGAGCACCCGCATGGTTGCGCGGTCCGGTTTCAGTTCCTGCCTGCTCAGGTGCAGCACCGGCATCTTAATCAGAATAAAAATCAGGCACGCCGCACCGGAAAGCAGCTGCGAAAGCACCGTCGCCCAGGCCGCGCCCGCAACACCCCAGCCGAACTGCAGAATAAACAGCAGGTCCAGCCCAACATTGAGCAGCGCCGCGCCCGTCAGAATCAGCACCGGAGATTTGCTGTCGCCCAAAGAGCGGATAAAACCCGCCAGCAGATTGTAAAGCACCGTCGCCGGGATTCCGAGAAAAATGGCAAGAATATACCGATACGAATCCTCGAAGATGTTTTCCGGCGTCCGCATCAGGCGCAGAATCGGCCGGCAAAGCAGCACAACCGCCGCGGTTACCACAACCGAAAACGCCGCCGCCAGCCAGATTGCATTCGCCGCAAACCTGCGCAGCGCCTTTTCATCGCCCGCGCCGAACTGCTGCGCCACCGGAATGACGAATCCGGCACAAAGGCCAGTACAGAATCCAACGATCAGAAAGTTGATGGAGCCTGTCGCGCCAACCGCCGCAAGCGCGTCTTCGCCCAGAGTTTGTCCCACGATCATCGTGTCGGCCATATTGTACAGCTGCTGAAACAGCAGCCCGAAAATCAAAGGAACCGCAAACCCGAGAATCAACTTCGTCGGGCTGCCTTGAGTCATGTCCTGTGTCGTTGTTTTCTTTGCCATATTTCTTCTTTCCTGTCCTTTATAGATTTTGCGGAAACAGTTCCTTTGCGGAAAACACCGCCTCCATCCTCCTCTGTGTGCATTGTAAACAAAAACGCGGCACAAGTCAATGCACAAAATCATTCGTGAATTGGCCGCCGCGCTCTTGTTTTCTGTATTATTTTATAATCAGATTCGCTGTGGAACAAAGGTGACGTTCAGCAACGACCAGTTCTGCGCAAAGGGCCGCATCAGGTTCCAGTAACCAAGGCCGAGAAGCCCGTTTTGCGACGCGACCCTCATCTTTGCCTGTACGCTGCGCACATCCTCAAACCAGACCACATGCTCGCTGCCCACGCTGCGATAAGTAAAAAACGGAGACTGAGCCGTTTCATCGTACTGCACGGGAACGCCGTACCGCCCTGCCAGAACAATTGCATACTGGTTTCCTATTGTGACTGCGCGGGTGATCCCTTTTTGAAACGGCAGCGTCCAGTCATATCCGTAATTCGGAACGCCCAACAGAATTTTTTCGGTCGGAATTTCTGTCTTTGCATAGCGCACCACGCGCTCCACCTGATCGATCGGCGCAACCGCCATCGGCGGCCCATAGGTGTATCCCCATTCATAGGTCATCAGCAGCACCGTATCCGCCGCTGCGCCGATGGCCGCGTAATCGTGCGCCTCATACAGCAGGCCTCTTTGTCCCGCAGCGGTTTTGGGTGCAAGATCAACATGGACAAAAAAACCGTTTTCGTGCATGACGCGGGCGGCATTTTGAATAAACGCCAGAAACTCGTCGGCGTCTTCGGGGCGAACATATTCAAAATCGATATCCATCCCGCGGTAGCCCTTCTGATGCATGACCTGCGTCAGTTCAGCAAGCACCCTGTTCTGCAGCCCGGGTTCCGAAAACAGCCGGCTGGCGCGTTCGGAACTGAAGTTCCCTGTTTCGGTAATGGAGGAAAGCAGCAGCACAGGGGCAACGCCGAACAGCTTTGCCAGCCGGAGCAGCGGTTCATCGTCCGGCGGAATCAGTTCGCCGGAATCGGTAAATCCATATCCAAAAATTGTAATGGTGCTTAAAAACGGCAGCTCCCGCCGCAAAAGCGTGCGCGAAATGTTTGGGTAGGCGTAACCGTTAATCCGCGCAGGCCGCTGCGGTTCCTCGGTAAAACGAATCGTCAGTTCCCGCCCGGGCAAAAGCTCCGGCTCCGCCGTCAACCACGGATTGTTCCGCATTAGCGCGGACGGCGTCGTGCCGAACCTTTGCGCAATGGAAAACAACGAATCGCCGGGGCGAACGGTATAAACCTGCGCCGGTTGCAGAATCAACAGTGCCTGGCCGGGCGTCAGCTGTCCCGGTCGTTCCAACCCGTTATCCGCAATCAGCCTTTGCGGCGAAATTCCATATTGCCGCGCAATGGCCGCAACCGTATCGCCGCTTTGCACCACCAGAATTGTCACGCCGGTTCACGCTCCTTCAAAAAAACTCCTTTTCATTTATATGCGCCGCACGGAATAATCTGAACCGCTTCGGCGCAGCAAATTTTCTCCCGAAACCCCGCTCACAGCACAAAGCCCCCGCCACGGAGCCGTGCAGCCGCACGAACCATGGCAGGGGCTTTTTTGGCCGGATTTATGAACGGTCAGCCGTTGACCTCCCGGCTGTACCCTGTAATTTCTTCACTACCGCCGTCTTTACCCGTTACGGTTGCCACCACACGGACGCGGAACGTTCCGCCGCTGGCCGCAAACTGGCGGGAACAGTGACAGTAATCATCGGTAAACAACTGCGTCCAGCTGTCAACCTCATTCCACCACCAAAGTGTCTTCTTCTCTAAGTACACATGCATCAACACAGTTTTAATCGTACCGGGATACCCTGAAAGCGTAACACTGCACGTTGCTGTGCCGCCGCTGATCGACAGTCCGGCAGTCAGCGTGCTGGTATACACATAGAGGGGGGCAATTTCGCCGGCTTGCCCGCCGATTTGCTGCGAAGCCGCGGAAATCTCCGGCACGGTTTCTTCGGCGTACGCTGCCACCGGCAGGCAGGTACCCAACATGACACAGCAGAGAAGCGCACACAAAATTCTTTTGACCATCATTTTATCATCCTCCTGTTTGTTTTGGTGTCTTTGAAGCACCTTACTAATTATAACGAATTACAGGAGCAAAATGTGACAGTTTTTGACGCATTTTTAAAAATATTTTTTGTGAACAAGCCCGCAAGGGCACTACCGCTTTTGAAGCGACTCCGCAATTTGCAGCAAATCGCCAAACGGAAGATTTCCGGTCATCAAAAAGGTGTTTTCCGCATTGTTCCACACGAGAAGATTTCCGGAATCTCCCTGAACAAAAAGCCCGCTTTGGCCGTTGACCAACACCTGCTCCGTAACGGCGCCTTCGGTATCAATCTGATGGATCGCATTTTTGAACAGAACCTGCTCAATTGAGAAATACCCGCCGGACGAATTGCGGTAAAGAAAATAAAATCCTTCCTGCGAATCAATCTGCTGTGCCAATGCAAAGCCATCCGGCAGGAACGAGGGACTCCAGCGCTCCTGACCGGAGGTTTCTGCAGCAGGAAAAATCAGCATAGAAAATGTTTCACGAACCGTGAGCAGAAACGAAGAATCCGCAGCCGCCCTTACGCCAAACACCGCAAAGGAGATTCCCAGAACTGCGACCAAAAAACAGGCGACGCGTCGGCTGATGCTGTTCAGAAACGGAACCAGCCTATGTTGCTGATTTTGACCCGAAATCATTCGCTTCATGCGCCGCTCAAAGTCTGCCGAGAACGTAATCGTCTGCAGCTGGGCTTCGTCCGGAAACCCGGCAAGCCGTTCCCGGTCGTAAAGCTCCAAAGCTTTTTTCAGATAAATTTCTTCTTTTTGATTCTCTTCCAACGTTCCAACACCATTCCTTCGGAGTGCTCGGCAGGTTTTTCCCGGCGCCGCCTTTTGCTCACACCGGATTGACGCCGCCGATTCCTTTTTGTCAGGAATCGATTGACTCCCACTAATATAAACGATTTGGAAACGCCATTTGTGACATGAAATGTCTGATTTTCCGCAAAAAAATAAAATTTCTTTTCGTCACAGTAAAATTACCTGATTTTGCTTTCCTCTTCCGGAACAGCCGCGCTGAAAACGCGATTCAGCAAATGCCGCCGATCAGCCGGTCAGCAACTTCAAGGCAAAGGCCGGCAGATTCCCCGACCTGGCTGCGAAATTCCTCCGCGCCGCCCGTCACCGCATCGGACACGGTTTTGATAAACAGACAAGGCACGCCACACCGGTTGCAGGTCAGCGCAATTCCCGCCGCTTCCATTTCACAGATATCGGCGCCAAACGCCGCATGCAGCCGCTGTTTCTGCTCTGCACCGTCAACAAACTTATCCCCGGAGGCGCATGTCACCGGCTTCAGCGACGGGCAAAGCTCGACCGCCCGCCTGACCAGCTCCGGCGTTGCGGGAATGTAAACGCTGGGATAATTCATATAACGGCCGACCTCGCAATGATCCAGCGCGGAGGTGTCGAAATCATAATGGACAATTCGCTCGATGATGCAGGTTTTGGCCAGGTGCATTTCGTCCGTCAGCCCGCCGACCACACCAAAATTGACCACAAGCTCCACATCGAACTGAGAAATCAAAAACTGTGTCCCTGCAGCGGCGGCAATTTCGCCCGCTCCGCAGTCCAGCACAAACAGGTTGTACCGATCTGTTCTGTATTTTTTCACCCGATAGCCCGGAAACGACAGCTCCTCCAGTTGCGTACCGTACCTGTCCAAAACGGCCTGAATTTCCACCGCGACAACCATACCAATATTTTTCATATCTTATCACATCCCTTTCCCATTCATCGATTCTTTCTATCCTGTTCCGTTGGATCCACGCTGAAAATGTTTCTGTTTTTTCCATCCGTTCAACCCGGCGGCTGTTTTCTGCTTTTCAGCAAATCGCGCTCAGTCAAATGAAAGGCCGTACGGCCAGCCCGAAAGGCTGCCGATGTTGTAAATCTGCCGGTACCCCAGCTCAGCAAGCGTTTCAGCGGCCAGTTCGGCGCGTGCGCCTGTTTTGCAATACAGAAAAACAGGCGTTCCCCTGTCGGGAATCAGCTCCGACGCCGTTTTTTCGGTAATAGAATCCACCGGTAAAAGAATGGCGCCGTCCGCATGGCCGGTAATATATTCCTCTTCCTCCCGCACATCCAGCAGCAGCCAATTTTCCAGTCGGTTCATCAGCTCTTTGGCCTCGCGGAAGGTAACTCTTCTGCAAATTGATTCCATCATATTCCTCTTTAAATCCGTACCTTTTTCATTTCGGCCGACAGTTCTCCCTCTGCCGCTCTTTCTTGATTTCGTCCAAATTCGGATAAAACAAAGGCTCCCGCCGCTGCGGAAGCCTTTGAAAGCATTCGATTCAAGCAATCAGCGCTTGCTGAACTGCGGTGCGCGACGTGCGGCTTTGAGGCCGTACTTCTTACGTTCCTTCATTCTCGGGTCACGGGTCAGGAACCCGGCCTTTTTCAGCGGAGCACGCAGGTTCTCGCTGTCATACTGCAGCAGCGCGCGGGAAATTCCGTGGCGGATAGCGCCGGCCTGACCGGTAACGCCGCCGCCGGCAACGCGGCACACAACGTCGAACTTATCGGCGGTTTCCGTCAGATTCAGCGGCTGGCGAACGATCAGCTTGAGGGTCTCAAGACCGAAATAATCGTCGATGTCACGGTCGTTGATCGTGATCTTGCCGGTGCCCTGATAAACTCTTACACGAGCGACGGAGCTCTTTCTTCTGCCGGTACCGTAAAAATAAGGTGCTTTCTCGTACATCGTTTACGTCCTCCTCTCAAAGTTCCCAAGCTTCGGGCTGCTGAGCCTCGTGCTTGTGCTCGGCGCCCTTGTAAATGCGAAGGCGCGTGAGCGCTTCGCGGCCGATGGTGGTGTCCGGGATCATGCCCTTGACAGCCAGACGCATGGCCTCTTCGGGGCGCTCGGCCATCAGCGTGCTGTAGCCGACGGCTTTGAGGTGGCCAATGTAGCCGGTGTGACGGTAGGCAACTTTCTTTTCCAGCTTGTTGCCGGTCAGAACAGCCTTTTCTGCATTGATGATGATGACGTGGTCGCCGCAGTCCACATGGGGAGCAAAGGTGACCTTCTGCTTGCCGCGAAGAAGAACGGCAGCCTGTGCAGCAACGCGGCCGAGCGGCTTGCCCGTTGCGTCGAGAACATACCATTTGCGCGTAACTTCGCCTGCTTTTGGCATGGTGGTATTCATAGCATTTCCCTCCAATAATCAATGAAACGGCAGCGCCAATGGGCGCACTTCCGCAAAATTGCTCCATTATAGTACCACGGCGGAAAAAGCTTGTCAACACCTTTTTCGTATTTTTTTAATTTATGTCATGTTTTGCTCGCGATTTCGCCTGTTTTTGGCCTGTTTCTCCTTCTGACGCTGCTGCCGTTTCAGTTTTTGGCTTCGTCGGACAAAGCCGCCGCCTGCTCACGGCGCTGCACACGCGCGACCGCAATGCAGATCAGCAGCGCCGCCGCTGCGAGCGTCACCCATGCCAGCAGCGCAGAACCCCAACCGAAACGCTCGGCCAACAGCCCCACGCCGTATGTGGAGATTGCCGTTCCCGCATAGGTGATAAAATTGAAAAAGCCCGAAATCGTCGCCGTGCGGCCGTATTTGCCAAAGCGCATCGGAAAGAGGCTGACGATCATCATATTGATCCCCTCCATGGACGCGGTGATGACGCCAAAGCAGATAACGCTGCCGCCCATACTGTTTTTGCCAAAGGTAATCAGGCAGCCGAGTGCCGCAGCAGCAAGCGCAAAGAGCGCCGCCGAAGTCGCCGCCTCCGTATGCAGCCACCGTTTCTGCAAAAAGCGCGCTGCATACGGCCCTGCCAGATTGACCACCGGAAGCAGCGTGGAGATCAGCACGGCAAACGCCGGATCCGCCCAGAAGTTTTCGCTGACGTAGGTCGGCACCCAAGAGGTAACGCCGTCGCGCAGAACCCCCTGAATCAGCGTCGGAACGACCAGCATCAGCACCGGCGCAGTAAGCAGAATCGCCCGCAGCGGCACACCGCTGTTTGCTTTGTGTTGCGCCTGCTGCTCCGGCGGCAGCTCCAGCTCCCGGGCGCGTTTTTCCACAACCGGAAAAGTGACCGCCCATACCGCGCCGATCAACACCATCCAACCGCCGGCCAGCCAGAACGTGGAACGCCAGCCCCAAAGCGAGATCTCCCCCGCACAAAGCAGATACGAAACCATTGTGCCCGCCGCAACGGAGGTGGACATGTTGACCGAGCAACGCGTTTTATCCTCGGTCAGCAGCAGATCGCAGAGAATTCGCAGAATCGGCGGCCACAACATGGAAAGCGCATAGCCGTTTGCCGCCCAGAGCGGCAGCATCAGCCATGAATCGCGCACCGTTCCCATGGCGAGATTGCACGCGCCGGAAAGCAGCGTGCCGATCAGAATCAGCCGCTGCGGCCGAAAACGGTCGCCAAGTACGCCGTTGCAAAGCTGACCGACGGCATAACAGACGAAAAATACGGTGTTGATCAGCCCCGCGCGATCCTTTGGCAGAAACCCGCCGCCGATCATTTCCGTCATTGCCGCGGAAAAATTCCGCTTGGCAATATACGCCGAAAAATAAACCGCCCAGCACAGCGCAAACAGCAGCCAGACTGCACGCGGCTCAACAATCTTTCGTTCTTTTTGCATTTTCATCCTTCTTCCCGGTTATGTTCAGACCATGACAAGCCTGACACCATTCTGCTTCAGCCCAGCCGCCAGTGCGCCGGGAACCGGCATTTGAGCGTCGGTAACCAGCACGTTGATCTGCCCAAGCGCCGCGTAGCGATAAACACTGCGCCGACCCAATTTTTCGCTCCCTGCAAGCAGTATGGCTTCTCCTGTACGGGCAAGCATCTGCGCGGCAAGTTCGCCGTTTTCTGTGTCGCCCATGTAAACGCCGCCGGTATCCACCGCGGTGGCGCTGACAAACACACGGTCAAATGAAAAACGCTCCAGGTGCTCTGCCGTCAGCGCGCCGCCGGTCATCTGCTCCCGCTCGTCCAGCAACCCGCCCAGAAAATAAACGTCGCCCGCAAATTCTCCGGCGCGCTTTTTGCTCATCAGCAGGCACAGCACCGTCACCGAAGCCGTTACCACCGTTACCCCGCGGCAGCCGCACATTGCTTCCGCCATCGCCCCGGTGGTGACGCCGCCGTCCATTGCAATGACTTCATTTTCCCGCACCATCGCGGCAGCCGCCCTGCCCAGCCGCATTCTGACCTCGCGGTTTTCGGCTTCGCGGGCCTCAAACGGCGGGTCCAGCCGCATCGCCTGCACCGGCACCGCCCCGCCGTGAACCCTGCGGAGCAGGTTGTTGCGGTCCAACAGGGCAATGTCACGCCGGACGGTTTCTTCGGAAACATCAAACTCCCGCGCCAATTTGCAGACCTGCACCTGTCCCTGTTCCCTCAGCCGTTCGCAGATTTTTCGCTGTCTTTCATCCGCCAGCATAAAGCTTCCTCCCTTTGATTTAACCTTCTGCTGAAACACCAATAAAAAAAGCCCCCGCGTACTTTATCGTACTGCGAAAGCTCACAAAAGTCAACAAAAACACAAAAAATCAAACATTGCTTTTTACGTTGCGAACGTTATGTTTGCCGGGCAGAAAGCAGCGCCGCAAGCCGCGGTTCCAGCAGCCCGAAAAGCAGACCGGTCAGCGTTCCGGTCAACGCCGCGAAAAGCAGCAACCACGGCAGGTACCCGAACACCGCCGGGGTCAGCAGCAGCGCCGCCGCGCCAAGCTGCCCCAGATTGTGCCCGACCGCCCCGGCGATGCCGATGCCAATATAACCAAACCGACGGCCTTTCAGCAGCAGAAACGTCACTACCGTGCTGAGCATCCCTCCGCAAAGGCTGAGCAGCCCCGCGGAAACACCCCGGGTCAGCCCGGCAAACAGCGCTTTGCACACCGCCACGGAAAGCGCCGGCCCAAGCCCCATACCGTCAGCCGCCAGCATGCACGCCAGGTTGGAAAACCCCGGCTTTGCGCCGGGCGGAAGGAACGGCAGGGCAGGGAAGAGCGCTTCCGCCGCCGAAAGCGCAATGGCAACGGCGGCAAGTATTCCGGTACGCGTCAGCCGAAACGTTTCTTTGCGCAAATTGATCTGCATGGGTAACGACGCCTCCCTTCGGGCTTTTGAGCCACCGCACGGCAGAAGGCTCAGCCCTGAATTCCAAACAGCTCCGCAAAAAGCGCCGGCTGGTCTTCCTTTGCCACCGGACGCCGCTCTTGAACGGTTCCGTCCGCAAAGAGAACCAGTTCGTCGCCGAACATGGAAAAATGTTCGGTTCCACGCACGATGGAGATCCGGTTAACTTTATTCAGCGGAGAATCGGGGTGCTTTTCGCACCAGAACGACGGCATTTCATAATCCAGATCGGTCTGCGGTTCCTCGGTAAACGCATAAACCGGCCAGAACTCATGGTGGGCAAGCCGCTGGTACAGCATCCAGCCAAAAAATTTGTCCTGCTCCAAGCGGTACTCCGAAACACCGTCGCTCTGCACTAAACCCGGTTCCATGCGCAGCGCAATGCGCTGCATTTCGCGGTTCATTCCTGCGTCACAGAGAAAATCGCCGTCCTCCGCGTGCACCCGCAGCACCCGGTGCCGCCGCGCCTGCACCTCGGTTTTGCCCAGCAGCATCCGCGCGGCGTATTCCGTCACCAAAAAGCCCATTGCCCGCAGCGCATCGGCCATCAGCCCGTTGACTTCAAAGCAATAGCCGCCCCGCTGCCGGAGCACCAGCTTATCAAACAGTGCTTCGGGGGAAAGCTTCAGCGGGATCCCCCGCAGCAGGTCAAGGTTTTCATATGGGATCGCGGCCAGCTGCGCCGACTGGATCCGGCTGAGCGTTTCCCCGGTGAGGGGAGGATTGTTCTGCGGCAAAAACTGCTCCCTCAGCCCGATCCGCTCCAGATATTGTTTCAGCTCCTCTGTATTCAACGCCGTGCGCTCCCTTCTCTTGCCGGAAGAACGCCGGGTTTTCCACAACGTTTTAAAACTTTGTGGAAAACCCGAGTTCATTTTTGATTCTTCACAAATGCCGTTTTCAGTGTCCGATAAATTCCGTCTCGGGCTTTTGAAATTCCGCCAGACGGTTCCGGTACATCTCCCAGACGGCGTCTTCAAACGCAAGCTTCGGTTCTGCACCGAGCAGCGTCAGCAGGTATTTCATAAACGGGGGGTTGAGCACGAGCACCGAGCCGAGCAGCTGCGTGGCAAACAGGTTGCCGCAGCGGATCCCGTCGAACGGCGTTTCGGGATTGATGCCCGTTCCGCGTTCCATCCGGGCAAGGCTGCAGCCGCTGTTGTCGCCGTACCACTGGGTAAACTGGTGCTTGAAGCCGACGATCTCGCCCCATTCGGATTCGCCTAGGAACAGCGAATTGAAGCGGTCGAACAGCTTGCGCTTTGCCGTAAACGGCAGAGTCCCAAGCCCTTTCAGCGTTTTGCCGGTGTCGCAGTCGGAAATTTCGTCAAACAGCACTTCGCCGGCATTCCCCGTGAACAAAAACACCGTGCCGTCTTCGATCAGCTTCAAAAACGTTTCCCGGTAAGGCATCAGCCGTTCGATCACCAGCTGCTGGGTGTGTTCGCTCATCGGCCCAAGGTATACCATCTGCACCGGTTCCGAAGCAAACGCCGGCGCGTCGTTCAGCCCGGTGTACACGAATTCCGCCTGCGGAAGGCACTTTTTTAAATACCGGTGGTTCATGGAATCCCCGGCAAGATTACAGACTTCGGAATACAGAATCTCAATTTTCATCGGAGCAACATCCTTTCGCAAAAATCCATGCTGCAAGCCCTTTTGATATCCGGGGCAGAATTACCGCACAGCCGCCGGTTCCTTTTGGGGCTCGCCGCCGCCCGATTCTGCGGCGAGGATCCGCTCGCGGATCTTGTCTCGCAGACCAAACGCCACCTTGGCATGCCAGATCTCATGGATCACATAATAATGCATCCCCGGTTCGCCGTAGGAAAGGCAGTCCGGCGTCTGCTGCTCGTCGTCGATGCAGGCAAACCTTTCTTCCGGGATCCCCGCCATCAGCATCCGGAAGCGGTATTCCCGCTGGCGCACACCGGCGATCACGATTTTATGAATGTGAGGGTCGTTAAGAAATTCAAAATCAGTGTCGAATACCCATGCGGTATCCTCGGAGGAAGCGGCGCGGTCGAACACGTCGTCCAGCATAATGATCAGCTGCTTTTCCCCGGGCAGATTCTTGATGTACTCAAACGCGCGCGAGCAGGCGACCGAATTTTTTCCCTTCGCAAGCTGCGTCACGATCTCGCACGAGCCGACTTCGGTGCGCGAATAGCGAGTCTCGGTCACCTTCAGTTTGGAAAACGCCTCTGCAATCTGCTCGCGGGCGATCCCCATCGCGCGCAGGAGGGTAATCATGGCCGTTTCGTTGTACATATTGAAGATGCTGTCGTTCACCAGCGGATATACGGTATCGATTCCGCCTTCTTTGACGGTAAGGGTGTTGTTCTGCAGATTCGGCTGCCTGCCCAACACGTCGGGTGTTTCCGACACAAGGCCGCATTTTTCGCAGTGTGCGCGGCCAATGTGGTGATATTTGATCGTATCATACACGAGCGGCGCCTGGCAGACGGGGCAGACGCGCGCGTCGTTGACCAGATTGATACATCGGGTCACGTCGCTTTCCAGCCGGTCCAGCCCGAAAAAGTGCTTTTTTTCGCGCGGAACCTGCGGTGCGATCCGCGAAGAGATCAGATCGTCGGCGTTCAGGATCAGCTGCGTTTCCGCCGGAACGCCGCCGCTGACGATGGACGCGATGTATTCGGGGTGCGCGTTGTTGTTGACCGAATCGCGAAACAACCCGGTCACCATCAAATACTGCGGGCGCAGCAGCTCGCACATCTGCCGTGTGCGGCGCTCGTCAATTTCAAACACGCCGATGTTCGCCTTCGGTTTGCCTGTTACGGTGGAACCGTAGATCAGCATCGACTTGATGCCGTCGAGCGCATTGAAGCCCATGTTGTTGCACACCACGCGGTACCCCATGGAGGTGAACAGATCACAAAGCATGTTGCACACCGTAGTCTTGCCGTCGGTGCCGGTCACCGCGATGACCGTTTTCGGCCGCTGCAGCTCATTGCCGGGGAAAGCCGGCATGATCTTTTTTGCAACTCTGCCCGGCAGATGCCACGCAGCGTTCTTTTTTGCCGCAATCAGCATATTTTGAGCCGCCTTTGCCGCAGCCATTGCCGTGATAAATCTTACTTTTGACATATTCAGACCACATTCCTTTCGGAAAATGCCATTTCAAAACGATCCGGTCGGAAACACCCTTTTCACCGGGATCGGCCCCGTGGAACAGACGGTTTCACCGCAGCAAAAAGGCAGCCGAAAAACGGAAGACCTTTTCTGTTCCGTTTTCCGGCCGCTTGGCGGTCAAACCCGCTTACTGCTCTTCTTCGGGCACAGCACCCGTTTCTTCTGCTGCCTCGGCTTCCATCTCGGCCTCGGTTTCGGCGCCCTCGTCGGCGTCGCTGCCGTCGTCCTCAATCGTTTCGGTGGCTTCGCCTTCCTCGTGCGGAACACGGGCCAGCGTGACGACCCTGCTGTCTTCGGCCAGACGCATCACCTTGACGCCCTTGGACGGACGGGCGCATTCACGAATCTCACCGGCACAGACGCGGATGATAACGCCATCGGACGAAATGATGATAACATCATCGTTTTCGGGGTCGACCACCAGCACAGTGGCAACCTCGCCGTATTTTTCGGTGTGGTAATTCTTCAGACCCTTGCCCCCGCGCGACTGCATACGGTAGTTTTCAATGGGGGAAAGGCGGCCGTAGCCCGTTTCAGAAACAGTGAGCACCTTTTGCCCTGCGTGAAGAATCGCCATGCCGACCACCTCGTCGCCCTCGCCGAGCGTGATCGCTTTGACGCCCCTTGCAGTTCTTCCCATGCTGCGAACGTCGGTTTCGGCAAAGCGGATCGCCATGCCCTTGCGGGTCGCGACCAGCAGCTCGCTTTCGCCCTTTGTCATGCGTACCCAGGCCAGTTCGTCGCCTTCGTTCAGGTCGAGCGCGATCAAACCTCCCTTGCGCGCGGTATCGTAAGCGGAAAGATCGGTGCGCTTGATAATGCCGCAGCGCGTCACCATCACAAGGAAGCGATCCTCTTCAAATTCCGGCACGCGGATCACGGAGGTGATCCTTTCCTCCTGTGCCAGCGGCAAAAGGTTTGCAATGTTCATGCCCTTCGAGGTTCGGCTTCCCTCCGGAATTTCGTAGGCCTTCAGGCGGTAAACGCGGCCGAGGTTCGTAAAGAACAGCACATAATCGTGCGAATTGCAGACGAACATCTCCGTCGCAACGTCCTCCTCACGGCGGCCCACGCCGGTAATTCCCCGGCCGCCGCGGCGCTGCGCCGTAAAGGTATCGACCGGCTGGCGCTTGGCGTAACCGAAGTTGGTCAGTGTCAGCACACATTCCTCCTGCGGGATCAGGTCTTCAATATCAACCTCGCCGCTGATGGAAGCGATCTCCGTGCGGCGGTCGTCCTTGTATTTATCACGGATCGCCATGGATTCCGTGCGCAGAATATCCTTCCGGCGGGTTTCACTGGCAAGAATATCGCGGAGATCGGCAATTTTCTCTTTCAGCTGTGCCGATTCCTCCAGAATCTTGTCCCGTTCCAGCCCGGTCAGCTGGCCAAGGCGCATGGCAACGATTGCGCCCGCCTGTGCGTCGTCCAGTCCGAATCGCTCCATCAACGCCGCTTTTCCTTCGGGAATGGATTTGGAGGCGCGGAGAATCGCAATCACCTCGTCGATAAAATCGAGCGCAATGATCAGACCTTCCAGAATATGCTCCCGTTCTTCCGCCTTGCGCAGGTCAAACCGGGTCCGGCGGGTGATAACATCGAGCTGAAAATCGATATAATTCTGCAGGATCTCCTTCAGCGTCAGCACTTTCGGCTCGCCGTTGACGATGGCCAGCATGATCACGCCAAACGTCACCTGCATCTGGGTATAGCGGTACAGCTGATTGAGCACGATCTGCGGCGAGGCGTCGCGCTTAACGTCGATCACCATGCACATGCCGTCCTTGTCGGAATGGTCGGTGACATAGGCAATTCCCTCGATGCGCTTTTCCTTTGCCATTTCCGCAATGGATTCCACCAGGCGCGCCTTGTTCACCTGATACGGCAGCTCGGTGACGATAATGCGCGATTTGCCGTTTTTCTCTTCCTCAATTTCCGCGCGCGCGCGCAGAAAAATGCGCCCGCGGCCGGTCGCATAGGCGGCGCGGATCCCGCTGCGGCCCATGATGATGCCGCCGGTGGGGAAATCCGGCCCCTTGATGTGCTCCATCAGATCTTCCAGCGAAGCGTCCGGGTTATCGATCAGGCAGCACATACCGTCGACGACCTCGGCCAGGTTGTGCGGCGGAATGTTGGTCGCCATGCCGACCGCGATGCCGGTGGAGCCGTTGACAAGCAGATTCGGAAAACGGGAGGGGAGATATACCGGCTCCTTGAGACGGTCGTCGTAGTTCGGCTGAAACTCTACGGTATCCTTTTCAATATCGGTCAGCATGTCGACCGACATTTTTCCCATGCGCGCTTCGGTATAACGGTAAGCAGCGGGCGGGTCTCCGTCAACGGAACCAAAGTTTCCGTGGCCGTCCACCAGCGGATAACGCATCGAAAAATCCTGCGCCAGACGAACGAGCGCGTCATAAACCGACGCATCGCCGTGCGGATGGTACCGGCCGAGCACGGTACCGACGGTATCGGCGCACTTGCGGTAGGCGGAATCCGGCGTAATATTGTTTTCATACATTGTGTAAAGAATGCGGCGGTGAACCGGCTTTAAGCCGTCGCGCACATCGGGCAGCGCGCGGCCGACGATCACCGACATGGAATAAGCAAGGTACGCCTTCTTCATCTCTTTTTCAATGCCGATGTCGACAATCTTCTGTTCCAGTTGTTGATCTTCCATTGCTTGTAACCATTCCTTTCAAAAACGGAATCTCCGTTGAGGATCTTCTGTATTCCCAAACAGACAGCCAGCCTTCGGCCGATCACCGGGGGATCACGCCGGAGCTGCTGCGATAATTTGGGCAGCAGCGGACCAGCAGGCGGCGCAGCTCCTCAAAAACCTCCGGCGGAATTTCTTTTTTGCAAATTTTCAGCTGCCTCCCGAGCATGCCGATTCCGCCAATCCAAACCGCGGAATCCGTTTCTCTCACCCAAACGCTTTCCCAAGCTGTCAGCAGGCTGTTGCGGCCGGTGTCGGTGCCAAAGCCAGTCGGGATCAGCGTGATACGCAGCCGCGGTTCCGCGCGCAGGGCGCTTTTGGCCGAGATCCGGAGCATCAGCTGCGTCAGTCCGCACAGCAGCACGAAGAAAGCGCCCCAGCACCACCAGAAAAACGCGCCGGTAAACAGGGATTCCTGCCATTCGGCGGTCAGCAGTACGGCGAGGCACAGCGAAAACAGCACGCTGAACACAATCGTTATCGCCCAACTCGGGTTGACGGCCGGCCGGTTGGGCAAATCAAGCACAAACGGGGGAAACTGATGAACATCCTGCGGGATCTCTGCCGCCGAAATTGCCGCATGCAGCGGCGAAACCGGAAATTCCTCCTCCGGAAAATCGGCCGCGCCGTACGCTTGAATTGCCGAAAAAAAGTGAAACCGGGAAGAAAGCTTGGCCAGCAGCAAATTGTGCAGATAGGCCGCTGCGGGGGGATCCACCGCACCGGCCGGAACGATGACCATCTGCATGCCGCACCACAACAGCAGCAGTTCTCCGTTTTCCGCGCCGCCGCCGACATCCGGCCAAAAAAACACGGAACGTCCCTTTGGGGAAACGACCTCCACGCGGTCGTCAAAAAACCAGATTCTGCGCGATTCCCCCAAATCCGGATCCTTTTCATAAGCATGCCGGGCCGAAACCGTCACAACCGTACGCTGCAAAAACGGCAGCAGCAACGGCAGCAGCAACACCAGCAGGCCGGATTCCTCCCCGCCCGACGCAATAAACAAAAAAAGCACCATTCCGACAATAACGGCGAGCAGAAAAATTGCAATAAACGACAAAACGCGTGTCGCGCTTTGCCGGGCGCGGAGAAACAGCCGGTGAGCGCCGACGTATTCTTCTGCCTGCAGCCGAACCTGCAGCTTTATCAGCAGCGGGCTTTCGGTCACGAAAGCGTTTTGTTCCGGCACATCTTGCCGTCCGGGAGATCCCTGCGTCATAAAAATAATCTTTCCTTTCCGGAAAACCTTTGGCCTGCCGCTGAAAAGCCCTTTTCAAGCCCCGGTCTTTTTTGTCCGATCAACGAAATTGCTGCGCCATGTGATCGATATATTTCTCCCCCAGCTGCCGCCGCAGGACGGAAACCGCCTGCTCCAGCTCTTCGGGTTTTGCCGTTCGAAGCGCCACGGCAACCGAATCGCCCACACCGAAAAAGAAAATCAGAAAATGCTCCGTGCGGATGCATCGATGTAAAATTTCATAAGGGTAAAATCCGTCACAGCGGTCGTTTTTGATATGCACTCCCGTTTCGCACAGCTCCACGGTCTGTGCCGAAAGCTTGCTGCGAATCTGCGCGTATTCCTTTTGCGCACGGCGCGTGACCAGCAGCGGCTCAAACAGTGAAAAATACCCTGCTGCAAAAAAACCCGTCGTGATGCAAAGCCCCCACGCAATGTAATTGAGCAGATTATGCGAAAACAGCATCGCTCCTGCCGCGCCGCCCAAAATCAACGCGACCCCAATCAGCATCAGCCCGGTTCGGTCGCGCTTTCCGCAGCTGAGCCTTGCGCAGTCCAGCCGATAGCAGCAGTAATCCTCCTCTGTTGTTAAAAACGAAAACGAAACGATAGGCGTTTCCACGCGGCCACCCCCTTAAACGTTTATGTGTGCGCGAGCAGCGGAAAACGAAGCGGCTGCTCCGGAACAAAAAACACGCAGTCCCGCAGAACCGATGACGTGTAAAACTGAATCTGATCCCTCTTTTCCGTCTTTCGCGTCACAGCTTCAGGCAGCGGTAACGCCCGGCAAAGGTTTCCTGCATTTTCTCGGAAAAATGTCCGCGTTCCTCCGCGGGAATCACATTTTTTAAAATAATCAGCGGATCGCGCTCCCGACCGCCGCAAAAAACAAAGCTCTGCTCTGTTTCGGCGCAAAACGCCGTTTCGGACCAATATCCGGTCCGCGTTTCATACCGGTTTTTCAGCGTATAGCCGTCGCGCGTCACAACCAGCTGTGTTTCACTCTGCAGCAGCCGGTTGGTGCGATACATCCGCACCGCCTCCATCTGCACCCGCCGCGGCAGGATCATCGACTCATACGCCGCCATGCAGATGCAGAACAACACATAAGTCAGCGCCGCAATCGAGCGCATCCATCGGCTGTTTGCCAGATCCGGCAGCGCAAAGGAAAGGAAAAACAGGCTCAGCACCGTCAGCATGCCCAGAAAAAGCTTTTGGTATTTCAGCCGCCCAACGGCCTTTTCGCGGATCATCCAATTATCCTCGAATTCGTCGGGAGAAAGCAGCTGTGTTGCCGTGAACAACGGTTTGTCATAAAACGATGCCATATTTTCCTCCTTTCTGCGCGGTTGAGTCGCCTGAGGGACGCGGCCTTATGGTTTTCTTCTGCGTTTTGGTTTTTCCGGAGAGGTTTTCTGCGCGATCAGCGGAAACCAGCGTTCCTGCTGTTCTGCGGAAAAAGCGTTTTTAGGGATCACTGTCATGCGGCCGAACGAGGTCTCCAGCAGCAAAAGCTCTTCCGTCTGCCAGCAGTATCCGGAACCGTCCAACGGAAATTCCCACATACCCCCGCCTTCACCAATCGTCAGATTTTCCGGCGCAAGCGCAACGCAAACTTCTTTTTCGGGCACTGCGCCGCGCGCACGGGAACGCAGACCGAGCCAGGGCACCAGCCAGATCATTGCGATCACCGCAAAGCTGACGATCCCGAGAAACAGCCCGCTGCCGTCGTGATAACAAAAGTACGAAACCAGAAACCCTGCGCCGAGCACCGCAAGCAGAACCGTCTGCACAACGGCCCGGGCGCCCTGCGTGCGGAAAACGCCGCGGGATCTCAGCGCACGATAAATCTGCTCTTCCGTCAGGCGAAAGTGGATCTTTTCCTCCACCCGACATTCCGCGGCGTTTTCGTCGGGAACTTTTCCGGCGGTCTGCTGCGCGGCAATGTTTTTTTCGTGTTCTTCCATGAAAACCTCCGAAGCCGTCAAATATCCAGTTCTCCCGCATATTTGGCGTTCTGCTCAATAAATTCTCTGCGCGGCTCCACCTTGTCGCCCATCAAAATAGTGAACGTTTCATCAGCGGAAGCAAGGTCTTCATCCGAAAGCTCTACACGCATCATCGTGCGGGTTTCCGGATCCATCGTCGTTTCCCACAGCTGGTGCGGATCCATTTCACCAAGACCTTTGTAGCGCTGGATCGCCGCATTGCCGCCAAGCTCCTGAATGATTCTGTCGCGCTGAGCGTCCGTATAGGCGTAAAGATGTTTTTTACCCTTGCTGAGCTTATAAAGCGGCGGCTGCGCAAGGTAAACATGCCCCTGCTCGATCAGCGGGCGCATAAAGCGGAAGAAAAACGTCAGCAGCAGCGTGCGGATATGGGAACCGTCAACATCGGCATCCGCCATAATGATGACTTTTCCGTAACGCAGCTTTTCAATATTAAAGTCGTCACCGATCCCCGTACCGAGCGCCGTAATGACCGGCATCAGCTTATCGTTGCCGTAAACGCGGTCCAGCCGCGCCTTTTCCACGTTGAGCATCTTCCCCCAAAGCGGAAGGATCGCCTGAAAACGGCGGTCGCGTCCGCCCTTGGCGGAGCCGCCTGCCGAATCGCCCTCCACGATGTAAATTTCGGTCTCGTTCACATCGCGGGACTGGCAGTCCGCCAGCTTGCCGGGCAGCGAAGCCGATTCCATCGCCGATTTGCGCTGTACAAGCTCACGGGCTTTTTTTGCCGCCTCCCGCGCGCGCGCAGCGGTCAGTGCTTTGTCAAAAATCGCCCGCGCCGTCGCGGGGTTTTCCTCCAGATATGCCGTCAGCTTTTCCGAAAGGGTCTTATCCACCAGCGTACGGATTTCGGTATTGCCCAGGCGCGCCTTTGTCTGCCCTTCAAACTGCGCTTCCTTAATCTTGATGCTGATAATCGCGGTAAGGCCTTCGCGCACATCCTCGCCGCTGAGGTTTTTGTCGTTTTCCTTCAGAATACCGTACTTACGGGCGTAATCATTCATCACACGGGTCAGCGCGCGCTTGAAGCCTTCTTCATGCGTACCGCCGTCGGTCGTATGAATATTGTTGGCAAAGGAAATAATCAGTTCATTGTAGCTGTCGTTATACTGCATCGCAATTTCCGCAGTGGAATTATGGTCGGCAGCCTCAGCGGAAAAATGCAGAATATCGGGGTGAAGCACCTCAAGCCCGCGCTTTTTATGGATGTAATCCACATAACTGCTCAAGCCGCCCTGATAGCAATAATTCTCCTTCCGAATCTCATCCGGGTTGCGCTCGTCGCGCAGCTCGATGTGAATTCCGGCATTCAAAAAAGCCTGTTCGCGCAGGCGCTGCGCGAGGATCTCGTATTCGTACACCAGCGTTTCGGTAAAAATTTCCCCGTCGGGCTTAAAGGTGACGTGCGTTCCGGTTTTGTCGGTAGTTCCGGTGACATGAAGGTCGCAGACGGCATTTCCGCGTTCAAACCGCTGAAAATAAATCTTGCCCTCATGATAGACCTCAACCTCCAGCCATTCGCTCAGCGCGTTGACGACCGAGGCGCCCACGCCGTGCAGACCGCCGGAGACCTTGTACCCGCCGCCGCCGAATTTGCCGCCGGCATGCAGAATGGTAAAAACAACGGTGACCGCAGGCAGGCCGGTTTTTTCCTGCCTTCCGACCGGGATGCCGCGCCCGTTGTCAATTACGCTGATAATATTGCCCGGTTCGATCACGACGTCAATCTTGTCGCAGTAGCCGGCCAGAGCCTCGTCGATGGAATTATCTACAATTTCATAAACAAGGTGATGCAGCCCGCGCGGGCCGGTGGAGCCGATATACATGCCGGGGCGTTTCCGGACTGCTTCAAGCCCTTCGAGCACCTGAATTTGTTCCGCACCATAAGCGGCGTCGGTGTGAGTAGTAGGATTGTTATCCAAAAAGACCCCTCCAGATTCTTTCGCCTGCCGGGGTTCGGCGGCGATTTTCAAAAACAGCCTTCAGCGTTTATTATAGCACACTTTCAGGCGGTTTCCAAAGTTTTTTTCAAAAAATCTTTAAAAATGGCTCTGTGGGCTTATAAAGGCCCTTATTTTTCGTTTTTTTCAGGGAGCTGTGATTCATCTTTCGACAACTGCTGTTTTTTGGGGTTCCGGCGAACCGCGCGCAGGGTCAGCGGATACAAAAAAAATGCGCCGGTCACAAAGACGACGGTAAAGAAAAACACCGGTATCATGTCGGTCGAAACCGCGATCACCAGCCGGATCATCCCAAGACAAAGCAAAAGGGTCACAAGCCACAGAATTCCGCTGGCAAGCCGCGGGCGGCAGCCGAATTCCGCACCGCACCGGCACCGCACCGCAAACAGCATCGGTTTTGCCGCAAGCGTGCGGTACAAAACGGTCCTGCCGCATTCCGGGCAGCGGGGCAGCGCAAAAAACGGAGACCTTTTCTGCGCAACAGCAGCCGGCGTTTTTTGCACCGGCGCCTTTTTTCTTTTCTTTTTTCCCATGTCGGTTCCTTTCACGGCGGGAGCATTCTGCCGCCGGCAATTATCTGGAATGGCGCGCCTGCGTGCGGTTTTTCTGCGCGCGGCGGAACCGTTCCTGCGCGGAAAGAGGTTCCCCCGGTTCGGCCGCAATCATGGTTGGCTCCTCTGTGGGTTCTTCCCCTTTCAAAGCGCGGCGCGCAGTGTTCTCCTCTTTTTCCGGTTCACTGTAGTCCTCGGGAGAAAAACCGACAAACATTTTTCTTGCTTCCTCGCTCAGTGTCTGTTCTGCGGGCGTTGCCGCTTCTGAACCATTTACAACCCTTTTCTGCAGGCCGTCCGGCATGGAATCCCGGTCCGGAAAACCGCCCAGTTTTCCTTCCACCACGCACTTGGTCGGTAGAATAAATACCGGGATCAACACATAAATCACCGCCAGAACCAGCGCCATTAGTAAAAAGAATTTCCATGAGGGCAGACCGCCATGCGCCAGCTGGCTGAGCAGAACGCCGACAGCCGTCGCCAGCAGCGCAGCTGCGGTAAGCGCCGACGCCCAACCGGAATATCGAACGGCGTAAATTCCGCCGCAGTGAGAACAATGGCCGAAATCGTAATGCTTGCTTTCGTAAAGAAAAAAGTAATTGATATATCTGTCGCAGTACGGGCAGCGCGCAAGCCTTCCTTTTTCGATCTTCCTCTTCATGAAACGATTCCTTCCCTTCTTTATTTTGGCGGACGCAGCCTTTCTCACTTTTCTGCCGCCTGAAAACTTCTTTTCACAACCGGATGGTGTCGATAAATCCGGCGCGCCGGAGCAGCGTGGAGGGGGAAATTTGAGAAATATAAACGGTGCGGCGACCGTTTTCCATCGTTACGATGAACGACTTCGGCAATTCGTAAGAAACCGTTACCACCTCGCCTGCCGCCGTCGCCGCCGAAAGATAATCACGCGTTGTTTTGGAAACCGTCGTCTTTTCCAGATCAAAAATTCCGAGAATGGTTTCCGAACGGATCACCGTCGTTTGCCCAAGGTGAAGATACATGCTTCAAAATCATCCTTTTTCTTCGTTTTATGACCGTTCCCCAAGTTGCTTCCGGTTTCATCTACCGCTATCCGAGCTGTTTTTCCAAAATCAGGTCATCCATAAAAAAACCGCCGCCGATATCGTTTTTTTCTTCCCGCAGCTTTTGAAAGCCGAGGTGGCGGTACACCTCAATGGTACGGTCGTTGTGGCGGTTGACGGTCAGCCAGATAGAATGCTCACCGTTTTTTTGCGCAAAGTCCGACAAAAACCGCATGGCCTGCGAGGCAAACCCTTTTCCGCGCTGATCCTGCCGGAGATAAAGTTTGCTTAGAAACAGTTTGTCCGGCTCGGGGTGAACGCCGGTGTAACCGATCACTTCTTCTCCAAGAAAAAAGAGCCAGTACCGGTAGCCGTTTTCCAGCTGGTCTGCGATCGCCTTTGGAGACTGAAACTTTTTCAGCATATATTCGACCTGCTCCGCACCGATGATTGGCGTAAAGTGCTGCCGCCAAATCTCCCGCGCCAGCCCGCACAGCTGCGCAATCTGTTCCGGTGTTTCAACAGGGACGAATTCTATTTTTTCTTCTGTTCTGTTCATCTTTTTTCTTCCTTTTTCATTCCCGGTCTGCATTCCGCTAAACAGTTACTGCTCCGAAAGAACACCGTCACTCATGCAAAACGTCTTTCCGCCGGAAAGACGAAGCACTGCGGCCGGCTCGCAGCAGGTGATAAAGATCTGCCACCCTTTCATACGGTTGAAAAGGTAGTCCTGACGGCTCCGGTCCAGTTCGCTCATCACATCGTCGAACAGCACGACGGGTTTTTCCCCCAGATTCCTGCGAAGCACGGCGGCTTCTCCAAGCTTGAGAGCCAGCGCCGCCGAGCGTTTTTGTCCCTGAGAACCAAAGGTTCTGGCGGAAAGGCCGTTGATGCAAAGGGAAAAGTCATCGCGGTGCGGCCCACAGGTCGTAAACCCGGCGGCAAGATCCGCACGGCGGTTCTGCCGCAGCGCACCAAGAAAATCCTCTGCAAACCGGGCAGCCTCCGCCGGTTGTTCCGCATGTTCCGGAAAGGAAAATTCATAGGAAACGGACAGCTTTTCTCTTCCCGAAGAAATGCCGAAATAAAATTCTTCCGAAGCCGGCTGCAGCTGCGAAAGGTATAAAAGACGGTCGCTGATCACGGCTCCGCCCAGCGGAGCGAGCACCTCGTCCCACTCATCCAGCGTATTTTCCAGATACGGCCGCCGTGAGATCTCCTTTAACAGAGCATTTCTTTGTTCCACAGCGCGGCGGTAACGAGCCAGCGTCTGTGCCGCGCCCGGTTTTGCCTGACAAATTGCTCCTTCCAGAAATTTTCGCCGTTCAGCCGGGCCTGCTTCCACCAGCGAAAGATGAACCGGCGCGAACACGCACGCGCAAAACCTGCCGACCATGCCGGAAGGGCTTTTTTGTGCGACGCCGTTAAGCGTGTAGCTTCTGCGTACAGAAGCGCCCGGCTTTGCGGCGCGGAGCAAAAGCTCCGATTCCTGCCCGCGGTTTTCGGCAAAAAAGGAAATTGCCGCTTTAGCGTGATCTTTCCCGAATGAAATCAAGTTTTCATCCTTTGCGCCGCGAAAGCTCCTCCCGCCGGTAAAAACCCAGATTGCCTCCAGCAGGTTTGTTTTTCCCTGTGCATTTTCACCGAAAATCACGTTTACATCTTCGCAGGGGGCCATCGTTCCCTGTTTTAAATTGCGGTAATTTTTCCAGGAAAGTTCGGTTACGTTCACGCCTGCACAACCTCGACAGCTTTTCCGCCGCATTCGGCGCGGTCCCCCGGACGAAGCTTTTTTCCGCGCTGTGTGCAGATTTCACCGTTAACCTTTATTTCTCCGTTTTGAATCAGCACTTTGGCCTGCCCGCCGGTTTCCGCCATACCGCCCATTTTCAGCGCGGCGTCCAGCCGGATGAATTCCGTTGTAATTTTAATTTGTTCCATCATTCAGAGCATCCCTCTTTGTTTGAAATCAAAAAACAGAAATCCGGCTGAGGCCGCCGGTTCAGCCAACCGGGTGTTCTGCCGCCTTCAGCCGAACCGGCAGAACGAGGAAAAGAAAATGATCTCCGTCTCTCGGCAGAATTTTAATCGGGCTCAGCGGCCCTCCCATCTGAATGCGTACCTCGTCCGTTTCCGCGGCACGAAGCGCGTCAAGTAAATAGCGGTTGTTAAAGCCGATTTCCACTTCGTCTCCGATATTCTTAATCGCAAACCGGTCGTGCGCGCAGCCAATTGCCGTTTCACAGGAAAAACGAACTTCGTCAAACAGGAAACTGCAGCGAACCGGGCTTTTCAGCCTGTCGTTCACCACGAGAGACATACGCTCCACCGCTTCTGAAAAACGCCGGGTTGGAACAACGACCTCCGTCTTGATATTCTGCGGAATCGCATTGTTATAATCAAGAAACTCTCCCTCCAACAGGCGGGAAATGACGGAATAGCTGCCGATATTGAAGATGATATGCCGCCGGCCGACGCCGATGGAAAGCGGAGTGTCTTCTTCCCCCATCAGCTTGAGCACCTCGGAAAGCGTTTTTCCTGGAACCACAAAGCTGACCGGTTCGTCGCACTGCACTGGCTCTGTCCGCATGGCGAGACGGCAGCCGTCCACAGCGACCAGGCGGATTCTCCCGTCGCCGATTTCAAACAGCGTTCCCGTGTGAACCGGTTTTGCGTCACTGGTCGAAACGGCGAACAGCGTTTGCCGGATCATGCTCTTCAGGGTGTTCTGCGGCAATGTGACCGAAACGCCGCCCGAAACGCTCGGCAGGTCGGGGTATTCCGAAGCGGCGATGCCGATAATGGAAAATTCCGATTCCCCACTGCGGATAACAGCAGAATATTTGGCGTCTACCTCGATGGTCACTGTTTCGTCCGGCAGGGAACGGATGATGTCTCCGAAAAGCTTTGCGCCGAAAATAACGTCGCCCTCTTCAGCTACACTGGCCTCCACAAACGTTGTAATTCCGAATTCGAGGTCGTAGCCGCAGAGGAAGATTTGATTGCCTTTTGCCTTTACAAGGATTCCCTCCAATGCGGGAATTGCCGATTTTGAGGATACGGCGCGCGAAACATTCGACACCGCTGCCTGAAAAATTGGCTGGCTGCATGTAAACTTCATAAAAAGACCTCCGTTTCCGTTTTAGAAAGAAAGAAAGAATATAATTAATAGGTTTAGTATTAGAGGGCGTTTAAACTGTGGAAAAGTGAAATATGGCTGATTATACCGCGGGTAAAACAGGTTTTTGGTTTTGTGGATTTTCTGTCGTGAAAATGTGGAAAAAAAAGCAGAAAAAAAGTTATAAACCTCTGTGTTGAAAACTTTGTGGGGAATGTTGAAAACTTGTTTAGAATTGAGAGACTGAAAAAGAGTCGACTTTTTTTCGTTTTCCACGGATTTGTGGAAAAACTGAAAACTTCTCCACTTTTTCAGAACGCCTATATATAAGGAAAGAATGTTCCCGGCAGGAGCTCCGGTTCATCGGTCGCGGATGTTTTTGATGATGTCTTCCACCGAAGCTTTGATTTTGGAATCCTGCTGCATCAGGCGTTCCACCTGCTGCAGGGCATAGATGACGGTGGAATGGTCGCGGCCTCCGAATTCCTCGCCGACGTCGGTGACGGGCATCTGCGTGATTTCACGCACGCAATACATGGAGATCTGCCGTGCACGGGAAATGCTCGCCGCGCGTTTTTTGGAGCGGATGTCCTCCGCCGTTACATTAAAGGTACGGCTGACCTCTTCAATAATTTTAGAGACCGTAACAGGTGCGGGCTGGTCGTTGTTGAGGATGTCGCTGATGGCTTTCTGAGCCGTTGCGAGCGACGGCGCCTGATTTTCCAGCAGGTAATAGGCGCGCATTTTTTTGACGGCCCCTTCCAGCTCACGAATGTTGTTTTTGAGCCGGGAGGCGATGTATTCGCAGACGACCTCGTTGAGATCAATCTTCAGCAGCTGGGCCTTGCGTTTGACGATGGCAATGCGCGTTTCAAAATCCGGCGGCTGAATATCGGCCAGCAGGCCGCTTTCAAACCGCGTGCGCAGGCGATCCTCCAGGGTTTGAATTTCTTTGGGCGGCCGGTCCGATGTGAGGACGATCTGTTTCTTTTCCTGATACAGCGCATTAAATGTATGGAAGAATTCCTCCTGCGTCTGTGTTTTTCCGCCGATGAACTGAATATCGTCCACCAGCAGCACATCGGCCTGGCGGTAGCGCTGATGAAACGCCATTGTGGAGCCCTGCCCAATGGCGTCGATCAGCTCGTTGGTAAAATCGTCGCCTTTAATATAGATAATGTTCATTTTGGGATTGTTGCGGTGAATCTGGTCGCAGATGGCGTACAGAAGGTGCGTTTTGCCAAGACCGGAATTGCCGTAAATCAGCAGCGGATTATATTCGCCGGACGGATGGTTTGCAACCGCCTGCGACGCCGCATGCGCAAGCTTATTGGAGGATCCGACGATAAAGGTTTCAAATGTATATTCGTAATCGCTCCCGCCGGAAAGAATCCCGTTGATGACGGAATCTTTATTGGCGTTGTCATCCGCCGTAATGATGCGCACCTTCAGCGGAGAGCCAAAGACCTCCTGAAACGCGTCTCCCAGGCGATCCATGTAAAAATTTTCGACGGTCTGTTTGTGAAAGATGTTTGGAACGCAAAGCACAGCGGTTCCTGCCTCCATCTTTACCGGTTCGATCCGCGTAATCCAGGATTTATACGCGGTTTCGGTGAGCTGCTTCCGCAAATGCTCACACACCAGTTCCCAGGCTTCCTGAAAAGATTCCATCCTGATTTTCCCCTTTAATCGTCAGATTTCTTTGTCTTGCCGCGCGGCAAGAACGTGTCCCGCAAACCGTACCGGGACAAAATGAAATATGTATTAAGATGATAACACAAAATCGGATTTTTGACAAACTTTCAACACCCATGTTTAAAATAAAATCGGAACGGTTCTGTTCCATATATTTTGTGGAGAAAAAAGCACTTTTCAAAAGAAAGCTCCAAATATAGAATGCATCAAATATTTCATTCAAATTTCCGGCAAAAAAAACAGCATCCTGCACAATTCCTGAAACAAAATTTTGGGAGAGAAACCTTTTTTGAAAAGCGAGAAGAATCTCTCTATTTTGATAAAATAAATTAAAATTTTCAATTATTTGCTATAAAAATATTGACATTTTTAAGAGTGTGTCTTATGCTAAAGGTAGCAAAAGAATTCTTATCCTTAACAGTAAAACATTTCTTTCAACAGCGCGGGCGGTTGAAAGAGAAAATAGTAAAAAAATATGAGGAGGTCAAAAGATTGAAAAAGAAAAACATATCTCGAAAAATTATTTCTGTGATGATGGTTCTGTTCCTTTTCATGGCATTTTGTTCCTCGGCGTTGGCGTATGAGTTTATCTTTTCTTTCCCAAGTTCGGATTCGAATTTACCCATGACCAAATATACAACCGCAAAGCGAACCACTTCTGCACCGTATGTCAAACATAATGCGAATGTGACGCCGACCAATTATCACCTTCAGTACAGAGAAGGTTCCTCTATCAGCGTAGTTTATGACCCGATTGCGTCTTATAAGACGATCGAAAATTATTCCACTACTGTAAAGAAAAGCTTTACGTACAAAACAGGATACGGCGGAGCAGGACAGTATATATACATGGTTGGAGTTCCTACGGCGGCAACCAAAGGTCAGAAGTACTATGCATACACATCTGGCGGAACGTGGTCCCCGTAACAGTACTTTATTGAACAGCTAAACCGGTTCCCGGGGGGAAAGCCCGCGTTCCCTTCGGATATTTACAGAAGGAAGGGTGGTTGAACCGTTTGAAAAAAGCAAATTTCGCAGCAGCGCTGCTGGCCTGCAGTATGGTTTGTTCCCTTTCGGCCTGCATGGCGACGACGGGGAACGAAATATATCAAGATAAGTTGCTGTACTGCACTGACGTAGCAGGGCTGCACGCCCCGGAAAAAGCAGCCGCCTACCGGGCGGAAAACTGGGAGCCTTCGGAAAGCCTTCTTTGTGATACGCTGCTGAAAAACAGCTGCGAGCGCGCTGCGGTGGCCCCCGGGATATCGTATACAAAGGCATTTCCTTCCGGAGAGATTCAGGAGTATTTGAACATTCTGGACGGAGGAAGGGAATTTTACAAAAAAACAAGTGGATGGATCGGCTTTCAGTATTTTTACAGTGCCGATGAAAAAATAGATAAGGAAATAGCAGAAGTACGAGATACGATTGAATTGTATCCTCACAATCGGGAGCTTTTAGAAAACAGCGACGCGGGGAAAACCTTTTCGTTTGCTTCCATTGAGGAGGAGCTGGATAGATTGGATACGCTGTTTCAGGCGCTCGGGCTGGGGGAGATGGATTGTTCCCTTGCCATTGCAATGGACCCGGGGAGCCTGAACAAGATCCGCGCGGAAATAAATCCGTCAGCGCCCGGCGAGGAAGAATACCGTTTTTCGGAGGAAGGCTTTTACCTGTTTCAGTTCCGGCGAATGGTCAACGAAACAAAAAGCGCGTGGAATGAAGATCCTTTTTTTGGAAACATAATTCCGGACGGCTACGATTCCTTCGTCGGTACGGACATCATTACGGTGATCACCGGAAGGGACGGTACGATTTATCTTGAGGTTTACGGTTTTCCGAAAATTTCTGGCGTGATCGAAGAAAAAAACGTTGTTCCTGCGGAGGAAGCGATCCGTGCAGTGGAGGAAATTTGCCGGGAAAAGCTTGGCAGCGGATTCAAAAAAGAGGTCGTTTCGGGCGAATTCTGTTACATCAATGTCCGCGACGAAAAATATTTCATCAAAAGGCTGCAGCCCTGTTGGAATTTCAGCATCAGAATGACGGAAACGGTTGAGGATCAGAATGGGGAAAAAAGAGAGGACGTTCATTATTATGCGTTCTTTGTCAATGCGCTGAACGGCAGGTTCGTGGAAACCGACAAAGAACTCCTCTCGCCGTGAGGAGGGTAAAAATGAAGAAAACAGGTTCCCTGCGCGCAAGCTTCCGGCGCGCTTTTTTTTCGCCGGCGTTTTTTCTTGCCCCGGTCGGGCTGGCGGTTTTTATGCTGGGGGAAGTTCTGTTGTTAAAAAGGAAGGCGGACAATGCGTTTTTGGCCTACAGCTTTGCGTTTTCTACCGGAAGCGTAAATGACATGATCTATAAGACACTGCCGCTGTTCCCGTTTGCGCTCAGCTACGCGGAGGATGTTTATTCCGGCGCGATCCCGTTCTGGAGCGTTCGCTGCGGGGTTCGCCGCTACGTCCGCAGCGTCTGGGTAACGGCGGCGGTAACAGGCTTTTTAACGGTGTTTTTGGGCATTCTGTTGTTTGATACGGTTGTTTTTACGACGATACCGGTTCCTGAAGTGGAGGCGGACGGAAATCTGTTCGGGAATTTTTTAAAGTATGGCAGCCCTGTGCCGTACCTTCTGGTGGACGGCTTTTACAAGGCGCTTTCCGGCGCAATGACGGCCTGCACCGCCGTCTGGTTTTCGTCGATGATCCCGGACAGGCTCGCAACGATCGTATCCCCCGTTATAGTGGATTTTTTTTATGAGTGGCTCGTCTCTTTATCGGGGATCCCTTTCTACAGGCTTAATCTGGTGGACGGGCTCATGGTCGAGGGCGACGGCGAGCTGAGGTGGCTCTGGACGATTTTGGCCAAGCTGGCGACGGCGCTGGTGCTCTGCACGGCGCTGGGTCTTCTGGCGGAGCTCAACGCAAAAAGGAGGCAGAAAAATGAGTAGCATCCAAACGGAATTTCTCTGCGTCCGCAGCAATATCTGCAAATGGTGGAGCAAATCGCTGATCTATGTGGTCGCGGCGATCGTGCTGATCTGTTGCTTCTGGAATTTGTCGTGGATCAACAGCTTCTGTTCTGCGTCGGGGATGAGGATATCTCTCTGGATCGTTCCGTTTATCCTGAGCAGCATGAAATCCATTTACGGCTTTTTAACCGTTCTTTTGTTCAGCACGGCGCCGTTTTTGGAAAACGACGCCCCGTTTGTCATCGTCCGCACGGGTAAGGCGACGTGGATCAAGGGTCAGCTTTTGTACATCGCCGTGGCTTCGCTGCTGCTGACGCTCTTTATCGTCTGCAGCGCGTGGCTCGTGATCCTTCCCAGCATGGGCTTTGCCGCGGAATGGGGCAGCGTGATCGAGCTTTTGGCAAATTACCCGAACGAGGTTCTGAAGTACGGGCTGACCGACGGCTGGGGATTTTTCTCTCTTTCGGTCGTCAACAACGCGTCTCCGCTTTCCGCCAGCCTGCTTACCATTTTTTTAATGTGGCTGAACGGTGTTTTTTCCGGCGTGCTGATCCTTTCCTTCAATGTGCTGGTCAAGCCGGGCATCGGCGTGGTGGCGGCGGGGGTTTTGCTGTTCGTTTCGGCCTTTTCGGTTTACCTGGCCCCGATATTCGTCGGGCCGATTATGAATTATTTTACGGTTTACAGCTGGAGCTCCATTATCGTTATCTCGCCTTTTTACTCGGAAGGCCCCAACCTGTTTTATGTGATCGGGGTTCAGGGTTTTTTGATCCTGGTGCTGTCGGTCCTTTCGGTGATCTCGTTCTGCCGCAGGAATATCGTTTTCCGGCGTTGACGGCAAAAGAGCGCACCTGTGGTATTTCGGAAAAGAATTCGGAAGGGGGAAATTTTTTATGGCAGAATATATTGTGGAAGTCAATCAGCTGGTCAAGCGGTTCAAAACGGTTACGGCGCTCGACCATGTTTCGGTTTCCTTTGAAAAAGGAAAAATCCATGGCATAATCGGCCGGAACGGCAGCGGAAAAACCGTGCTGTTCAAATGCATCTGCGGCTTTATGCAGCCTACCGGGGGAACGGTTCTGGTAGAGGGAAAACCGGTGGAGCCTTCGGCGGCGCAGAATATCGGCATTATTATTGAGGATCCCGGGTTTATTCCGTCGCTGAGCGCGTTTAAAAATCTGAAGCTGCTGGCGTCGATCAGGCGCGTCGTCTCCGACGACGAGATCCGCGCCGTGATCGCCCGGGTTGGCCTGGACCCGGAAAGCAAAAAGCACGTCGGCAAGTTTTCGCTTGGAATGCGCCACCGGCTGGGCATTGCGCAGGCAATTATGGAAAAGCCGCCGCTGCTGCTGCTGGACGAGCCGATGAATGGGCTTGACAAACACGGGGTGGAAAGCATCCGTGCTCTGCTGCTGGAATTGTGCCGGCAGGACGGGATCACCATTTTGATGTCGTCCCATTATGCGGAGGATATTGAGGCGCTGTGCGACACGGTCTGTGAAATGGACTGCGGCGTGCTGACACCGCTGCGCGGTTTTGAAAAATAAATTTTGATGGGGACCGATAAAAACGGGGAAAGGGAGCAAAATAAGCGGGAAAAGACCGTATTTTGCCCCCGGAACCCGTTTGTCGCGCCTGAATTAAAAAATCTGTGAAAATTTTGTTGACAGGCCCTCGTGTCATGGGCTATAATTGTACCTTAGCAAAGAGTTTTTTCAGCACTCATAAGGAGGTGTTTTCATGCTTCGGACATATCAGCCCAAGAAGCTTCACCGCAAAAAGGAACATGGCTTCCGCAAGAGAATGGCAGACAGCAACGGACGTAAGGTTCTGGCCCGCCGCAGAGCTAAGGGAAGAAAGCGCCTGACGCACTGATTGAAGACCACCTTTGCGTGGTCTTTTCTTTATCAGCCGCGCTTTGTGCCTTATGAAAGCGTTACGGTCGTCAGGTTAGGAGTTGGTCTTTCATGGGCAAGGTTTCGGTGCTGAATCAGAACAGGGATTTCCGCAGAATTTACGCGAAGGGCAGGGCGTTTGTCGATCCCGCTCTGGTTACTTATGTTCTGAAAAACAAGCAGGGGTGTGTGCGCTGCGGGATCACCGCGAGCAAAAAGATCGGCTGCGCGGTGGAACGAAACCGCGCAAGGCGCGTGATTCGGGAGGCTGCACGAGAGGTTTTGCCCGGGGTTTCCCGTGGGGTGGATCTGGTTTTTGTTGCGCGTTCCCGAACGGTGCGCCTGAAGAGCACAGATGTCGCCCGGGTTTTGCGCCGGCACCTCAACGAAGCAGGGCTGACGGCGCATGGGGAGTCGCGATGAAAAAAACGCTGCTTGCGCTGATCCGGTTTTATCAAAAACATATTTCGTCTCATACAAAGGCTTGCTGCCGGTTTTACCCCACCTGTTCGCAGTATGCTTTTACGGCAATTGAGCGCTTTGGGGCGCTGAAGGGTTGCTGGCTGGCGATCTGCAGGCTGCTGAAATGCCAGCCGTTTCACCCGGGCGGGTTCGACCCCGTGCCGGAAGAATTTTCTTTTTTCAGAAGGAAAAATAGGGCTTCGAAGCGACGATAGTTTTTTTCCTTTTGCTTCGGAGAAGAGACACGAAAGTTCAATAGGGCGGTTTCATTTCGGATTCCGCTTCCTGTTCCAATCATAGAGAACTTGCTGTTCGGGAGGAAACCGTTTTATATGAATATTTTGGATTATCTGGGGAGTTTGTTCGGCTATATCATTTTCTTTGGCTACAAAATTTCCGGCGTTTATGTCATCGGTATTCTGTTGTTTACCATTGCGGTGCGTATGGTGATGCTGCCGTCGTCCATCAAGCAGCAGAAAACCTCTGCAAAACAGGCGCGGCTTGCTCCAAAACTGAAAGAACTGCAGGAGATGTATAAAAACAATCCGCAGAAAATGCAGGAGGAGCAGCAGAAGCTTTACGCGCGTGAAAATGCCAATCCAATGTCCGGCTGCCTGCCGCTGCTGATTCAGTTTCCGGTCATCATCGGTCTTTACAGCGCGATTACAAAGCCGTTGATGTGTGTGCTGCATATGTCTGTGGACAAGGTAAACGCCGCGCTGCAGCTGGTCGGGCTGGACAAGGCCGGTTACGGTCAGCTGGATTTCATCAGCCAGTTTGCGTCCCTGCGCGAAAAAGTGGTGGCGTCCAACATTTTTAACAGCACGGAGCTTGCCGAGCTGGACGGGCTTGCCAACGGCGCTTTCAATCTGTTCGGCATCAACCTGCTCGGAACACCGAGCATCAGCCAGATCAGTGTGCTGCTGGTGATTCCGATCCTTTGTTTTGTAACGTCCATGGCAATGTCTTTTATTATGAATAAAACGAGCGTGCAGCCTCAAACGGGCGGCGGCTGCATGAAGTGGGGCATGCCGATTTTTATGTCGGCGTTTTCCACGATTATTGCGTTTTCGGTTCCGGGTGCGGTCGGCCTTTACTGGATTTTCTCCAACCTTGCGTCGATTCTACAGACCGTGATTATGAACCGGTATTATAACATGTGGGTGATGAATGCGCAGGATGAAGCCGCACGGTATGCGCGCCGCGAAAACGAAGAAAGCGCGCTGCTTGCAAAATTCGGAGGCGTCAATATTCGCGCCGCCTTTGATTCCCTGCGCAGAGCGAACGAACCGGCCGCGCCGGAAGACAAAATTCCTGCGGCAAAAGCCCCGGCGGAAAAGTCCGCGCCGTACGGCAACGATAAGGTAATTAAAACGGGGAATGCGGCCCGCGCCGGTCAGACCACCCAAAAGAAAAAGAAATGAGCAGAATGGGGAGGGCATCAAAATGAGAGAAGCAGTCGGAATCGGCGATACCGCCGAGATTGCCTTGGCAAACGCGTGCAGAGAGCTTGGGCTTGAAACACACGAAGTGGAATTTGAAGTCCTGGAATACGGCGAAAAGAAAAAGTTCGGTCTGTTCGGCGGAAAGCCCTTTAAGGTTCGCGCGTATGTGCAGGAGTCTCCGTCCGCACTCGCGGCGGATTACCTGAAAAAGGTGCTTGCCGGGCTGGGAGCCGAAAAGGTGGAGCTTTCTGTTTCCGAAGAAGAAAACGGAGCGGTGATTACGATTTCCGGAGACGATGCGGGGATTGTGATTGGCCATCACGGGGAAACGCTGGACGCACTGCAGTATCTGACGGGTCTGGTGGCGAACCATGTGCGCGACGATTATTACCGTATTACACTCAATACCGGAAATTATCGCGAAAAACGCGAAAAAACACTGCAGGCGCTGGCTTCCCGTCTGGCGCAGAAAGCGCTTGCAACCAACCGAAAATATTCCCTGGAGCCGATGAACCCGTATGAACGGCGCATTATTCACACTGCCGTGCAGGAAATTGAAGGAGCGACCTCGTGGTCGGAGGGAACCGACCTTGACCGTCATGTGGTGATCGGCCCGGCAGCCGGCGCCGCAGCCCGCCCCGGCCGTGACGGAAACGACCGTAATCGCGCGGCGCGCCGTCCTTCCGGCAACCGCAGCGACAGACCGCGCCGATCGCATCCGGAGGCAAAGCCGGAACGCTACAGTCACGCCGTAAAACCGGAAAAAGGCCGTGCGGTAAACAACGCGCCGGTTCGTTCGGTGGTTCAGGCGAGTGAAATGGACGAGGTTCTTTTCTCTGCCGCTGAGCGCGGAACAACAATGCCGACCATCAGCGATGTTTTGCCCGCAGAGCATACAAATCCTGAAACGGTTTCCATGCGGCAGCCGAAACAGGTTTCCCCCGCGGTGCAGAGACTCGGTGCATTGGAGGAGGATCAGGCTTTCCGTCAGGATGCTGCCGAAGAAAAGCCGGTCGTTACAGAAGCAAAACGTCCCGAAACAGCCGAAAAGGCCGAAAAGCTTCCGCTTTATGGAAGAATTGATTTGAAAAAATAAATTTTGTTGAATGGAAGAAACAGAAGCCTGCATTTTCTGCAAGTTTCTGTTTTTTTCTACGCTTTTTAAAAAAATTTTTTTGTAAGACATAGATAGTGTTACCGTTTTGTGACTTTTATAGTTATAATAGAAACAAACAGGTATTACAAATACAAAACCTGAAAAGGAAAATTATGAAAGAAGGATGTAAGATGAAAAAAGCGTGGAAAAAGGCTCTCGCGGTCTTTGTTTCTCTTTGTTTGCTTTTCTGCTTTGCCGGAGTGCCGGCTTTTGCAGAAGAGCCTGCTGCGGCAAAAATTGGAGAGACAACCTATGCGACACTGGACGAAGCCATTGCCGCTGCAGCCGACGGCGATGCCGTCGTGCTGTTGAAAGACTGCACGACTGAAGGAATTAACCTGACCAAAAATCTGACCATTCAGGGCAGCGGCGAACAGACAGTTACCTTTACAAAGTACGGCATTGCTCTTTGGGGCAAGGCACTTACTTTTAAGGACTGCAAAGTGGTGATGAACGCGATCGGTTCTACACCTTACACGGCAGAGTGGAACTGGATGACGATCTGCGCCAGCAAGGATGCGTCCCTGACGCTGGATCATGTCGATATGCTAATGGAAGGCGATCCGGAGGCAACCGGCACCAATCTGAACAAGCATGCCATTTATTTCTGCTCGAACAATAAGCTGAATATTGTGAACGGCTCAACGCTGACGATCCGGAATTACACGCAGGATGCTCTGGAATGGGACGGCGGCGACGGCGGCTATAACGTGAATATTACAAATTCTACCTTTATTTCCGACCACAACCGTTCCGGCTTTACGGGAACCTTTTATGCGACCATTGACAACAGTACGGTCAAGGTGATCAACAGCCTTGGCAACGGTTCCAACGGAACCTATTACACGATGAAAAATCATTCCGATGTCCTATTTGACGGTAACGGAGCTTGGGGTATTTCCGCATGGCGGATCGACATGACGGACAATTCCAAACTCACGGCGACGAACAACGGCTACAGCGGTGTTTGGACCAGAGTTCTCAATGTGGACGGTACCTGCACGCTTGACGTCGAGAAAAATGGCTGCAAAGCATTCAGCTCTGCAACGAATCCCGGTATCTTCTTCCAGGGCAACGGAACCTATGCGAGCACCATTGAAAAGGGCGCCAACGTGACGGTTAAAGATAATGCCGGCGCCGGTATTTATACGAAGCAGACAGTCTGCAACCTTACGATCAATGCTGCGGCGGTCATTACGAATAACGGCACCGGTGCGGTAAATAAGGAAGGAATCGGCGCTGATCTTGGCGGAGGTATCTATAATATCGGTACGGTCGTGCTAAGCCCGGAGATTGTGCTTTACAACAACCATGCTGCCACAGCCGGCGACGACATTTACAATCTCGGCGAAATCAGCTTTGGCAAGGTCGGTTCTGACTGGGCGCTGGACGGCGAACCGGATTGCGAGCATGCAATCGACGGTTGGTACGACGACGCGGAAGAAAATCGCTGGGACGCGCACGCCGAAAAGGATGAAGACCTGCACGCTGAGGAATTTGATGTAAACGGCGATACGGCGGCTTCTGCGCTGAAGGCTGCGCACGGCGTGATTTATTACACGGTAACGGTGAATTATTACGACAAAGCAACCGGAGAAACGATTGCCGAAAGCTTTGTTTCGGATCCTGCCCGCGAAAATACCGCCTATGACGTTACCGCGAAGGATAAAATAACCATCGACGGTTATGATTACGATTCGACCACCGGCGATCTGCTTGCCGGTACGCTGGACGGCAACAAGACCGTTAATGTCTACTATTCGGAGACGGAAATTATTGAAGATTCTTCTGCGCCGCTGGCAGGGCCGAGCAGTGAGGAAGAAATGGAAGATACCAGTGTTCCGACCGCTTCTGCGCCGGTTCCCGCAACCGGAAGCACTGCCGTTCTGCCGGTTGCCGTCGGCATGGTGCTGTTGTCCGCTGTCTGTGCCGTGCTTGTTATCATGAAGAAGCGCCAGAGCGGTTCCGAAGAATAAAACGGTGAAAGCCGGTCTGAAAACCAAATCAGAAGCCTGAATTGCAGCCTGCCGGATTTTCGGCAGGCTGTTTTGATGATTTCCACGCGATGGAGGCATCGTCACTTCATAGACGGCTGCGGCTTTTTCGGCAGCTTCGGACGCATTTTAAAATTTTATTGCGCTTTTCCGGCGGCGAACGGCAGAAACCCGATATTTTGCTTGCCTTAGCTGTCAATAATTATTATAATAATACTGTTCTGAATGAATCGCGGTTCCGACGGAAGCGGAAAAATAAAAAACAGGGAGCGGTCTGCGTGGGAAAATTGGTTTATATGGTCAAGCGCATTTTTGGGCTGAATTATAAAAGCCTGTTTGAAATGGTGAGTCATTTGCATAAAAAAACAGGGAAGAGCCGCATTTGGCTTTTTTTTGACATGATTCACTGCGGGCTGAAATACGGCTGCGGCTATACGGATTACCGTCTGTTTGAATTTTACCGCCTGAATGCGGCGCAGCGCGCCACTTTTTTGACCCGCGCCAAGAATAATCAGATTGTAAAAACGTATAACCAGAAGGATTATATTCATATTCTGGAAAACAAGGTGGATTTCAATCAATATTTCAACAAATATCTGGGGCGCAAATGGATCGACATGCGTTCCGCCGACCGTAGGCAGTTTGCCGAATTTGCCGAAGGGCTTGAGTTTATTATGGCAAAGCCGCTCGATCTGACCGGCGGCCACGGAATTGAAAAGCTGAAGACCGGGGATTTTGCCTCTACCGACGAAATGTACGATTATTTAAAAGAACACAACTTCGGCCTTTGCGAACAGTATATTGTACAGCACCATGACATGGCGGCGTTTAACCCCTATTCGGTGAATACGTTCCGAATCTGCACCATTCTGACCAACGGCGAACCGCATGTGCTGTATTTTTATGTTCGCATGGGCAACGGCGAAAAGGTCGTGGATAACCTGCATTCCGGCGGGCTGACCTGCCCGGTGGATTGGGAGACCGGAAAGATCAAATACAAAGGCTATGCTTTGTTTGACAAATATTATGACGTCCACCCGAACACCGGCCATCCGCTGGTGGGTGAGCAGCTGCCGTTCTGGAAGGAAGCGATTGAAATGTGCTTTGAGGCAGCAAAGTCCCTGCCGCAGGTGGCGTATGTCGGCTGGGACGTCGGCATTACCGAAAACGGCCCGGTGCTGATTGAGGGAAACCCGTTTCCGGGGCACGACCTTCTGCAGATGCCGCCGCATGCGCCGGACGGAATCGGTGTTCTGCCGCATTTCCGCAAATATATCCCGAATCTTTAAACACTTCCGGCGGAATGACAAAAATGTAATTTTTCTTTTCGGCATTTCAGTGGTATAATGAAGTTATACGTTCCGTATTTCGAAAATTTTTGCCGCTCCGGGCGGAATCAGGCTGAAACGAAAGGAAGATGACCTTGAAACGGATTTGCTGCTTGCTGCTTTGCGTGGCTTTGTGTTTTTCGGCGGCGGCCTGTGGGAAAAAGAAGGATACGCCGGAAAACAAACTGTTTTATTGTTATGTTTCTTCCGACCCGGTCAGTCTTGATCCGCAGGTTGCAACCGACGACGCGGCGCAGATGGTTTTGGAAAGCCTGTTTGAAGGGCTGGTTCGACTCAACGGCGACGGGCTGGCCGAGCCTGGGGTTGCTGAAAGATGGGAGTCCGATGCGGATTCCACGGTATTTACGTTTTATTTGCGCAGCGACGCAAAATGGAGCGACGGAACCCCGGTGACAGCCGACGATTTTGTGTTCGGTATGCAGCGAGCCGTCGATCCGCAGACAAAATCCTCCTCCGCTTCACAGCTGTTCTGCATTCTGAATGCGCAGGAAATCAATGCCGGAACGATAGAAAAAGAACAACTTGGAGTTGAAGCAATTAATCAATATACGTTGAGGATTACACTTGCTTATTCTTATGACGATTTTCCGTCACAAACAGCGCGTTCCGTCTTTTTTCCCTGTAGCCGCAGCTTTTTTGAAGCCTCCGCCGGGAAATACGGAATGGAAGGCGTTCATGTGCTGGGGAACGGCGCGTTTTCTCTGCGCCAAAAGAGCGGCTGGGTACACAACGGCTATCTTCGGCTGGTGCGAAATGAATTTTATGCCGGGGAGCACGCGGCGGTTCCGTCCGGCGTGCTGTTTACCGTAAAGACCATTGCCGACCCGCTTGCCGCCATGGAGGAAAATAAAGCGGACGTGATCGCCATCAGTGAAGACGATGCGCAGCAGGCCGAAGAAAGCGGGCTTGCCGTGCAAAGCTTTACCGATACTACCTGGGGGCTTTGCTTTAACACAGCGGACGCCCTTTTTGCCGATGGGTCTGCACGGCGCGCTCTGGTGCTTTCGCTTTCCCGCAATTCGCTTTATGCGGCGGTGCCGAAAAACTGCACCCGCGCCGATAATATTATTCCGCCAGAAACGAGCTATATGGGAAAAACCTACCGTTCCGCCGCGGGGAAGTGCACGCTGCCGCAAACCGATCTTACCGCCGCAAAGCAGGAGCTTTCGCAGGCGTTAGTGAATCTGGGCGCAAACAAGCTGCCGGCTGTTACGGTGCTTTGTCTGGACGATGAGGAAACGAAGATTGCGGTCAATACGATGCTTGGCGAATGGCGCAGCGCGCTGGGGTATTATTTTAATCTGGAGCCGGTTTCTCGGGAAACGCTCGAAAAACGCGTTGCGGCGGGGAATTACCAGCTGGCGCTTGTTCCGGTTCGAACAGGCGAGGACGGCCCGCGGAGCTTTCTTTCCGCCGTATGCGGTTTGGCACAGTACAGCTCCGACGCATATGACGCGTTGATTTCTCGCTTCTATTCCGATACGGTTGCGGCGGCGAAGGAGGCCGAAGCCCTGCTGCTGGACGAAGCCGTGTTTTACCCATTGTATTATCAGAGCAGATATTACGCTGTGGCGAGTGCTGTTACCGGTCTGGTGATTCATCCGTTCGGCGGCGCCATTGATTTTAACGGCGCCGGAAAGCTGGATCCTTCCTGAAAGCGCGGATGAAGTTTTCGAAAAACAGGAAAGGAAGCATTTGATGAAAAAGCGCAAACTTACTCCCTATGCGCAGTTTTACGCGCAGCTCTGTGCTGCCGAACAACTGGAGTTGGGCAGATTTTTTTCCGGGCTGTACAACAGGGTCTTGCTGCCGAAAAAACAGAAAAAAGCGATGCGACATGATTTTGAAGCCGCCATTCTGGTGCTGGTGCAAAGCGGAGTGCCGCTGCACGAGGCGCTTGGGCGGCTTTCGCTTTGCCGTCTGGGAGATTTTTATTCTACGGCGCCGTCCCGCTGGTATCCGCTGGACGACGCGGCGAAAATCTATCCGCTTTCCATGAGCCACCGCGAGATTAAGATGTTTCGCCTTTCGGTTTACCTGACGGAGCCTGTGGTGCCGGAGCTGCTGCAGATTGCGCTGACGTTTACCATTCGCCGCTATCCGTTTTTTGCGGCGACGGTGAAGAAAGGATTTTTCTGGCATTATATTGATTCTGTGCGCAGAAGATTTACGGTTTCCGCCGAAAACCAGCTGCCGTTTGCGCCGATGGACGTTTCGCTCAGCGGTTCGCCGTCGTTCCGCGTCATGTATTTTATGAACCGGATCAGCGCGGAATATTTTCATATTCTGACCGACGCAACGGGCGGAATAGAATTTTTGAAAACGCTTGCGGGCGAATATTTGCGTCTCCGCGGCGTGCCGCTGACCTATTCGGCGCTGCTTGCCGACCCGGCGCAGCCGCCGCAGGATGAGGAGAGCGCCAACGGCTTTGACCGCACGACCGCGGCGGAACAGTCCTCCGGTTTTGTGGATAAGCCTGCCGTACAGATGGGAGGCAGGCTTTCGGCAATCCGCCCGTGCCGGATTCTTCATTTTGAAATGCAGAGCGATGCGCTGCTGCAGTGTGCCCGGCAGCGCGGCGTTACGGTGACGGCGCTGATTTTGGCACTGATGTTCTGCGCGGTCAGGGATGCAACGCCAAAAAAGCGCGGAAGAGTACAGATTCAGGTCCCGGTGAATATGCGCAAATATTATCCCTGTAAAACGCTGCGCAATTTTTCGATGTATTGTTCGATTCGCTTTCCGTTGGAGGAAATTGATTCGCCAGAAACACTGCTGCCGAAAATTCGAGAGCAGCTGGAAGAGGGGGCTTCCCGCCGGAAAATGAGCGAGATGATGCGTGCCGCTTCCGCAATGGTGCGCTCGTTGCGCTGGGTTCCGCTTGTTGTCAAGCAGCCGTTTGCCCGGGTGATCACCGGCTTTTTGGGCGACCGTGTGTTTACGACGACGCTGTCGAATCTCGGTGTGGTAAAAATTCCGCAGGAAATGGCAGAGCATGTGAGAAAAATGGATTTTTCACTCGGAGGGGGAATGCTGAACCGGGCGTCGTGCGCCATGGTGACCACGGGAAACACGGCGGTGCTTTCGGTAACAAAGCTGACGCACGATCCCGCGTTTGAGGAATCGCTGAACCGGCAGCTGCAGGGGCTTGGCGTCCCGTTCTGCGTTACCGGCAGTGAGCTGATCTGAATGAAAGGCGGTTGATTTTCAATGGACGTTACCATTGCCTACCCGGCAATTCGGCGCAGGCTTTTGACGGAGCAGCGCATCCGTGGATTTTTCTTTTGGCTTTTTCTTGCGGCTGCCGTCGCATGCGGCATTGTGAACCTGTGCGTGGGGGGAAAGGCGTGGAGTCTGGTCGTCGTCTGGTCGCTTTGGCTGGCGTGGTCGGGTATTATCACGCGTCCTCTGGTTGAAAATCACTGGATGGGCAGAACCACCCACCTGTTGCTTTATGTCTGTGTGCTGCTGGTGCTGATCGATGTGCTGCTTGCGCCCGGATGGTCGGATTTTGTGGTCCCAATTATCGGATTTGGCCTGCTGATTGCGCTGGGGGCGCTGTTTTTTTCCAATCTTCCGCGGCGGCGGCAAAATGTGCTGGTCATGTTCTGGGTTTCGCTGGCGGGCATCGCGGCATTTCTTTGCGCGGCCTTTGGCTGGCTGGCCATGAGTTGGCCGATGATCGTCCTGGGTTCGCTTGCGCCCGCGCTGATGATTGCCGGAATCGCAGTTTTGCGCAGGCAGCTGTTGGTCGAGCTTCAGAAGCGATTTCATATTTAAGGAGGAAGTGTTGTGTCGGAAACAATTGCGGCGATCGCAACCGCGCAGGCGCCGGGAGGAATCGGCGTAGTCAGAATTTCGGGGCCGGATGCGCTGGCTGTTGCCGACTGCGTTTTTCACGCCGCGTCCGGCGTTTGCCTTGAACGGTCGCCGGGGTATCGGGCGCATTTTGGTCATGTGAGGGACAGCCGCGGCGAATTTGATGAAGCGGTCGCGCTTGTATTCCGCGCGCCGAAAAGCTATACCGGAGAGGACGTTGCCGAAATTTCGTGCCACGGCGGCGTTTATCTTGCGCAGCGTCTGCTTCGGTCAGCGCTCGATTCGGGGGCGAGGCTTGCCCGCCCGGGCGAATTTACGCGGCGGGCTTTTTTGAACGGAAAAATGGGTTTGACGCAGGCGGAGGCCGTGATGGATCTGATCGGCGCACAGGGAGAAGCGGCCGCGCGGGCGGCGCTTTCCGCGCATGAGGGTGCGCTGGCCCGCAAAATTGAGGGGGTACGCGCTCAACTGCTGGATGCCGCCGCGCATTTGACTGCGTGGGCGGATTTTCCCGATGAAGAGGTGCCGGAGGTGACGTCTGCTGAGCTGGAAGAGCGGCTTTGCGATGTTTGCGACACGCTTTCTGCGTTGTTGAGCCGGTTTGATGCCGGCTGTGCGATCCGTGAAGGCGTTGAAACGGTAATTCTCGGCCGGCCGAATGTTGGAAAATCGACGCTGATGAATCTGATTTCCGGCTGCGAACGCAGCATTGTAACGGATGTGGCCGGAACGACACGCGATGTGGTGGAGGAAACCGTCCGTGTGGGGGACGTGCTGCTGCGGCTGGCCGATACGGCCGGGCTGCGCGAAACCGACGACCCGGTGGAGAAAATCGGTGTTGACCGGGCAAGAAAAAAGCTTTCTACGGCCGGTTTAGTGCTGGCGGTGTTTGACGGATCCCAGCCGTTGGAGCAAGAGGACCACGCGCTGTTGGATGCCGTAACGGGCCGGCCGACCGTCGCTGTAGTAAACAAGGAGGATCTTGCATTGCAGGTTGAGCTTGCGGAAATTGAACGGCGCATTCCGCAGGTTGTCACGATCTCCGCCGCGCAGCAAAGCGGAATGGATGCGCTGACAGATGCCATTGCACAGGTTCTTGGAACGGCGCAACTTTCTCCCGACGAGGGGATGCTCTCCACCGAGCGCCAGCGCGAAGCCGCCTGCCGCGCGCAGTCGTTTGCTGCCGAGGCGCTGGAGGCCGTCCGTTCGGGAATTACGTTTGACGCGGTGACCGTTATGGTGGAAAGCGCGATCGACGCGCTGTTGGAACTGACCGGGAAAAAAACCTCGGAAGCAGTGGTGGACGCTGTTTTTGCACAATTCTGTGTCGGAAAATGACTTTGCGGCGAAAATATTTTTTCAGCGGAGGTTTTTCAAAGCAAGGCGTATGAAAAGGATACAGGAAACGATTTGCGATTTCCCGTATCTTTTTTTATTTGGCGACAGATTTCGACAAATTGAATTACCTAAATATGGTATTCTATAGTTGCAGAAGCTGTGCAGGGTACCGGCAAAACAGAGGAGGCGTATTTTAATGAATTTACCTGGGTTTGATCGAAAAAAGGCAAAGTCCCGCCTTGCGGAAATTTCAATTGATGCGCTTCAGGCGGGTGTCCATCAGCCGCGCAAAATGTTTGCCAAGGAAGAGCTTGACTCTCTGGCAGCCAGTATTCGCGAAAACGGAATTTTGCAGCCGCTGCTTGTTCGCCGCTGCAGCGACGGGTTTGAGGTAATTGCCGGGGAGCGAAGGCTTCGCGCAGCAAAGCTTGCAGGGTTAAACACGGTTCCTTGTATGGTGGTCGAAATGGAAGAGCAGGATGCGGCGGTTTGCTCACTGCTTGAAAATTTGCAGCGGCAGGACCTTTCCTGCTTTGAGGAAGCGGAGGGCATTGCGCGGCTGATTGTGGAATTCGGCATGACGCAGACACAGGCTGCCGAGCGCCTGGGAAAGCAGCAGTCCACCATTGCCAACAAGCTGCGGCTTTTGCGTTTTTCCCCGCAGGAGCGTTCCCTGATTGCCCGGTATCAGCTTTCGGAACGCCATGCCCGGGCACTGCTGCGGATGGAAGACGAAACAACAAGGCTGCAGCTTTTGCGGGAGATTGGCGAAAAAGAATTGACGGTTGCAAAAACAGAGGCGCGTGTGGAACAGCTGCTCAGCGGGCAAAAGGCAGGGAAAAAGCCGTCCAACGCGATCATTGTAGTAAAAGATGTTCGTATTTTTTTTAATACGGTGGCGCATGCGCTTGACCTGATGCGTCGTTCCGGAATCAATGCTTCAGAGGAACAAAACGAAACAGACGATTGTATTGAGTATGTGATCCGAATTCCAAAACAGGCCGCCTGTAAAGAACGTTCGGCCTAAACAATTTGGTTGGTTTCATTTCCCCCTCTTTTTTATTGGGCGGTGTATCTTTGGATGCACCGCCCAATTTGTTTCACGTGAAACGTTAAAAAGCTTAGTTTTTTAGATCATATTATTTGCAGCAGAAACCTTGCCCAAAGAAGCTTTTGCGTTCTTTTATGTCATATGTTAATCCAAAACGAAGAATGTCGTTTTGCCTGAGCGTATTCATCATTGTTTTCACATTTTCTTTTTGCCGTGTTATTAAAATAAAAATATCGTGCAGGAATGCAGACTTTGGTTTTTTCGTATGAGCTGCTGGTGTCCTGCACGATATTTTTGTTTTGCAAACCTCTTTAAGATGTTTGTCTTATAAAGCATTTTAAGCAGTAGCATTTCCCTGGCCGTGCTTATGGCACCTTTAAATGCGTCGGAATCTTTGCTTGCTTGCCGTAATACAGAACAAAAGGAGCTTGTTTTTATTTTTGCGCCTAATGGCTTAAAAACAGCGCTGCGGTGTCCGACAACAATTGCTTTTGCCTGTCAAAAAAACAACAATTGCGGTTGCTATTTTTGAGCAAAGACAAAACACCGTGGACCAAGAAAATCTTTTTGCATGCCTGCAATTGCGTTTTGCATAGCGACAGTGAAAACTATTTTTAAAATGTGCCTGTATGATGCGGCTGTTCAAAAGCTTTTCAGCTGTCCCATTTCCCTGCTGTTGGCGATTCGTTGTTTTTTCTGCGCAAAATACCGCGTAAACATAAAATTTTGCATTGTTTCACGTGAAACATAGGACGAAAGGCTTTTCATTCTAAGTTTCGTGTGGTATAATACAAATAAATTCGCTGAGAAACAGCCGAAACTTTTTTTTGGCAAAGCTTGCGGCAGTAAGCGGGTCGGTATATTGTCTCTGAATTGGGGAAAGGTTAGAAGACTCATCTTTCCCGTCATGGAACTCCGTTTCTGCGGCTGAAGGCCTGCAGTTTAACGCGAAGAAAGGGTCGTTTGATATGGGAAAGGTGATTGCGGTCACAAATCAAAAAGGCGGTGTCGGAAAAACGACGACCTGCGTCAACTTGAGTGCTTGTCTGGGCGCCAGAGGCTTTCGAGTGCTGCTGATTGATATTGACCCACAGGGTAATTCGACTCAGGGGCTTGGCGTTTCAAAGCAAAAGGTGCAAAAATCCACTTACGACATTTTTGTGGACGGCTTGGCTGCCGAGAAAGTTTTGACGCATACCGCTTTCAAAAATGTTGACTTGCTGCCAACCAACAATGCGCTGATTGGTGCCGAAATTGAAATGGTAGAGATTTCGGAGCGTGAATTTCGCCTGAAGCGTTCCCTTGCCACGCTGCGCGCGCAGTATGATTTTATTTTTATCGATTGCCCGCCTTCCCTGGGGCTGCTTACGCTTAACGCGCTTTGTGCCTGCGATACGTTTATTTTGCCGATTCAATGTGAATTTTACGCGCTGGAGGGGCTTTCTCAGCTGATGAACCATATTCGGATCGTCAAGCGCAAATTTAATTCTTCCCTCGAAATTGAAGGCGTTTTGCTTACCATGTACGACGGGCGGCTGAATCTGACGCAGCAGGTTGTGGACGAAGTAAAAAAATATTTTCCGCGCAAGGTTTATCGCACCGTTATTCCACGCGCAGTTCGGCTTTCTGAGGCGCCGAGCTTTGGTCAGCCGGTGCTGTATTACGACAAAGCTTCCAAGGGTTCGCTGGCATACGAAGAGCTGGCCGGCGAATTTGTGTCAAACAACAGGAACCATTGAGTGTTTCACGTGAAACAACGCGGTAAAACAGAAGAAAATGCTTGCCGCATGAAAAGGAGGAGAGCAGAATGGCGGCCAAAAAAGGAGGCCTCGGCAAGGGGCTGGACGCCCTGTTTGCCGATAATGCCATTGAAGAAGACACACCGGCAGTCAAGCTGAAAATCAGCGAGATTGAACCGAACCGGGAACAGCCGCGAAAAGAATTTGACGACGCCGCTTTGGCGGAGCTTGCGGATTCCATTGCACAGCACGGCGTTTTGCAGCCACTGCTGGTGCGCCCGCTGATCGGCGGCGGGTATCAGCTGGTTGCGGGAGAACGCCGTTGGCGCGCTTCCCGCATGGCGGGGCTGACCGAGGTACCCGTTGTGGTTCGGCAGATGAGCGATCAGGAAATGATGGAGCTTGCACTGATTGAAAATCTGCAAAGAGAAGATCTTAGCCCTATGGAAGAAGCGGAAGGGTACCGCACTTTAATGGAAAGCTATTCGCTGACGCAGGAGGAGGTTGCCCAAATTGTCGGCAAATCGCGCCCTGCGGTTGCAAATTCGCTGCGCCTGCTCGCGCTGCCGAATGAAATCGGCGAAATGGTGCGCAGCGGGGAACTCAGCGCCGGCCATGCACGCGCGCTGCTGGCGTTCCCGCAGGAACAGATGCTTTCCCGCGCAAAAGACGCGGTGGCACAGTCATTGACGGTTCGCGACATAGAGAAACTGGCAAAATCTGCGTCCGTCGGAAAGGCAGCGCCGAAAGCGCCGCCCTCAGCCAGGCGCGCCACCTTTTTCGATGAGGTGGAGATCGCGCTTGCACAGCAGCTTGGCCGCCGCGTTCGGGTAACGGTCGGAAACGGCAAAAAGGGCAGGCTGGAAATCGAATTTTACAGCCCGGAAGATTTGCAGGAGCTTGCAATGAAGCTGGGAAAAGAATAAAAACCGGAGTTTAAGAAGATAACACAAAAAAGGAAAGGAAGAAAAAATATGATCGATATCAAATTGCTCCGCAGCAATCCCGACTTTGTAAAAGCAGCCGTCAAAAAACGCGAGATGGATCTGGATGACGTGATCGACGAAATTCTTGCGCTGGATCAGAAACGCCGCGAGGTCACCGGCAAGGTGGAATCGATGAAAGCCGAACAGAACGCCGACAGCAAGCAGATCCCGCAGATCAAAAAAGCGGGCGGCGACGCCAGCGAGCTGATGGCGCGGATGAAGGCGCTTTCCGAACAAATTAAAACGGCGGGCGAAGAGCTTGCCGGGATCGAGGAAGAACAGAAAAGCAAACTGCTCTGTTTGCCCAATTTGCCGGATGAGGACGTTGTGGCGGGCGGAAAAGAACAGAATGTTCCGCTGCATTATTTTAAGGAACAGCCCAAGTTTGACTTCGAGCCGAAAAATCATGTCGATCTTTGCGAATCGCTTGGCATGATCGATTATCAGCGCGGCGCAAAGCTTTCCGGCGCAGGCTCGTGGGTCTACCGCGGCGCAGGCGCCCGGTTGGAATGGGCGCTGCTGAATTTCTTTGTGGAAGAGCATCTGAACGACGGGTATGAACTGATTTTGCCGCCGCATATGCTCGGTTACGACTGCGGCTATGTCGCCGGCCAGTTTCCTAAGTTTAGCGACGAGGTCTACTGGATTCAGAATCCGACCAGCAATGAAAAGAAATTTCTGCTCCCGACGGCAGAGACCGCACTGGTGAATCTGCACCGCGACGAAATTTTGACCGCGGAGGAGCTGCCGCGCAAATATATCGCCTATACGCCGTGCTATCGCCGTGAAGCCGGAAGCTACCGCAGCGAAGAGCGCGGCATGATCCGCGGCCACCAGTTCAACAAGGTTGAAATGGTGCAGTACACCACGCCGGAGGGCTCGGACGACGCGTTTGCGGAAATGGTTGGCAAAGCGGAACGGCTGGTGCAGGAGCTTGGCCTGCATTACCGCCTGAGCAAGCTGGCCGCCGGCGACTGCTCGTTCTCTATGGCCCGCACTTATGACATCGAAGTCTGGATCCCATCGATGGGGATCTACAAGGAGGTCAGCTCGGCTTCCAATGCGCGCGATTATCAAGCTCGCCGCGGCAACGTTCGCTACCGCGGAGACGATAAAAAGCTGCACTTTGTGCATACGCTCAACGCATCCGGTCTGGCAACCAGCCGCGTGATGCCTGCCATTGTGGAGCAGTATCAGAATGCTGACGGTTCCGTTACCGTGCCGGAGGTGCTTCGCAAGTTTATGGGAACCGACCGAATCTGCAAATAATTTTGATTTTATCAGGACTCAAAAACCGTTTCGTGCGTAGCTGTGCGAAACGGTTTTTTTATGTGCCGGCTAAAAGCGGTCCAGCTGGCGGTATGCTTGGCGCAGAATCCCGCAAAAAGAGGCTCCGGGTTTTCCACAAGAATTTAAAATTCTGTGGAAAACCCGGAGCCGTGAGAAAAGAGGAGGAGAAAAAATGAAAAAGCAGAAGAATTGCAGAAACCTTGGGTTCAGCGGCTGCGCCCGCTGGCGGAAAAAAGGCGCTGCGGGGAAGCAGCATTCTTCGTGTCTTATCCATACAATACCATAACGATGGTAATATGTCAACACAAGTTACAATATTGTAATGATTTGTAACCTTTTTGCAATCATTTGTCGGCCCAAAGAAAAAAGTTACAGCGGACGGGTTAACAGATCAGCCAGCTGCGGGTTGACATCCGCACCGTATTCACTAACCTGCCAGCTTTCGGCAAAGTGGATGGAGGCCGCCTTTTCCGCGCCGTACTGTGCCGCAAGGCAGCGGCGCACCGCATCATCCACATTGCCGGTCTGGGATTCGAACTGCCGACGGACAAAGGCAAGGCGTTCTTCATAAGATTTTCCTGCCAGATCCACCTTATCGTCAATCCAGGGCAGCCAGTCAAGGAATTGAGAAGCGTGGCAGCATTGAATCCGGAACAGTGTTTCGCGCGCAAAATCGGCCGAAATTGCATAGTCGGGGCGGAATGGCATTCCCTCGGTAAAGGAATCGTGCCAGTAAAGGATTGTTGGAACGGTTCGCAAAGGTGGGGTGTCCTCACAAATGGCGGGAACTCCAAGCAGATAAGAGCAATCCTGAACCAACTGGGCGGTCGCACGGTGGTCAGGGTGATAATCGCACGGGCGGTTGGTAAAAATAACATCCGGCTGGAACCGGCGGATCGAACGCATGACGGCGTCGCGCGCCTCCAGACAAGGCGTCAAGCGACCGTCGTCAAACGGCAGAATCTCATAAGTAATGCCCAGCAGCGCAGCGCTGGCCTGCGCTTCCGCAGCGCGAATTTTGGCGAGCTCGGTTCCGCGCAGGGTCTGGTGACCGGCGTTCCCGGTGGTGACGGAAACATAACGCACGGAACAGCCTTTTGCTGTCAGCAAAGAGGTGACCGCATAAGTGGAAATATCGCAGTCATCGGGGTGTGCGCCGATCATCATGGCGCGAAACGAAGAATTGAACAATTCGATCATCCTGCCTTTCTAATGTTTATTCTAATTTCGGGTAGAATTTTCCGATGCCCATCGGGCGGGGATCATTAATGTCAGTATAATATAACCCGGTACATAATACAACCGATCGTTCGGCGCGGCGGAGCATGGCAGATCGGGGCTTTATTAATGTACCAGAAAATGCTATAATGGGGTATCAATTCGCGAATTCTAAAAAGCAGGAAGGGCGATGATTTTGAAATTAGACAGTTTTCCTAACAGGAACGAACTTAAGGGTAGTTTTGGAGAGTGGATGGCAAAATGGTATATTAAATTTGTGAGCGATACACTTGTACTGCATGATGTTCTGATTGACGGCGCAGATGGCTATACTTCTCAAATTGATTTATTGGCAATTGGCAGCAAGGGGGTTTACGTAGTCGAAGTAAAGATGTATAACGAAGCTAAAATTTACGGGGATGGAGACCGGTCTCAATGGTACTATTATCATTATAATAAAAAATATGAAATTTACAGTCCATTAAAACAGAATAGAAAACATATTGAGTACCTGAAAAAGTTTTTAAAGGACTTTGGAGATATTCCTTATTTTTCGGTTATGGTGATTATCTGTGATGATTTTAAAGTAAAAAACATTAACCGGCCCGGCGAAATAAATACGGTCATCTGCAGTTCGCTGCCGATGACGAAGAAAGCTTTGCAGTGCTTTGCCGAAGGAAAGCCCGTTGTATTGAATAAAGAAAAACAGCAGGCGATATTTGATTATATTGAGCAAAATCAGAAAAAAGGAAAAGAAGTGCGGACAGCACACAAGCAAAATGTGATTGCTTATCAAGAGGAATTAAAAGAAATGAAGGAACAGAAGCTTTGCCCCTATTGCAAAGCCCCTCTTGTTTTGCGCAAAGGCAAATACGGAGAATTTTACGGGTGTTCCAATTTTCCGGAATGTAGATACACATCAAAATGAAAAACAAAAGGCAATACTACTTGCAATTCGCAGCCTGAGCCGTTAAACTTAAAGAAGAAAACGCCGGGACGATACAGTGTAGCGGCGGCGGGACGGCAGATGCAGGAGCGACCGGCAGCGGGATGAAGCACCGTGCTGTCGGTGAGAAAGGATTGGATTCACATGGCGGATCATAGCATTTTTGAAGTTTTGGGCCCCGTGATGATCGGGCCTTCCAGTTCGCACACGGCTGGTGCGGCTCGCCTGGGGCGGGCGGCAAGGCAGATCTGCGGGAAAAAATTTAATGCGGTTCATTTTCTGCTGCACGGGTCGTTTGCAAAAACCTACCGCGGCCACGGTACCGACAAGGCGCTGGCGGCAGGGGTTTTAGGAATGATGCCGTACGACGAAAACTTAAAGGATGCGCTTGCCATTGCGCAGCGCCATGGTGTGGAGCTTTCGTTTGAGCCGACCGACCTTGGCGACTGCCACGAAAACACCGCGCGCATTATCTTTTCTCTGGCGGACGGCGGCACGTTCTATGTGCAGGGTTCTTCGGTGGGCGGCGGTTCTATTCTGATCACCGATATTGATGGGTTTGAAACCGAAATCACCGGCGAATATCCGACGATCGTCATCGGTCATACGGACAAGCCTGGCGTGATCAGCGAGGTTTCCACTGCGCTGGCCGCCGCGGGTATCAATATTGGCGTGATGCGCGTGAAGCGGCGCGAACGCGGGATGCAAGCCTCGATGACGATTGAGACGGATGAAAAAATTCCCGCTGCCGTTACGGAAGAGCTGATGAAGTTGGAAAACGTCAATACCGTCCGGGTACTCAACCCGATCGATTGAGTACGACCGCCGAAGGAAAGGAAGACCTGATTTATGATGTATCAAACCGGCGCGCAGCTGCTGGAATATATGAAAAAAAATGAAATGACTAAAATTTCGGAAGCCGTGCTCGCAAAGGAAATGCTGCTCACCGGCAAAAGCGAGGAGGAGATCCGCAGCCGCACCGCAGAGCATTACGCGGTCATGAAGCAATCTGCTTCGCGCGCGCTGACGGAAAAGGTGGAAACGGTCGGCGGAATGATCAGCGGAGACAGCCGAAAAATGGAGGATTACCGAAAAACGTCGGGAACTCTTTGCGGCGATACCATCGCCCGCGCGATGGCGCGCGCACTTTCCTGCTCGGAGGTCAACGCTTCCATGGGCAGAATCTGTGCCGCGCCGACGGCGGGCGCCTGCGGTATTCTGCCTGCAGCGGTGCTTACGGTTTCGGAGGAATTGCATTCCCCTGCGGACGAGGTGACCGACGCCATGATTACGGCGGCAGGCGTAGGCGCGATTATTACGGAAAACGCGACGGTCTCCGGCGCGGAGGGCGGCTGCCAGGCGGAATGCGGAACGGCGGCAGCCATGGCGGCGGCGGCGGTGGTTCAGCTGCGCGGCGGCAGCGCCGATATGGCGCTTTGTGCTGCCGGGATCGCGCTCGAAAATATTCTTGGGCTGGTTTGCGACCCGATTGCCGGGATTGTGGAAGCCCCCTGCGCGAAACGCAACGCCTCCGGCACAGTCAACGCCATTCTTTCGGCGGATCTTGCGCTTGCCGGAATCCGCAGCGACGTTCCGTTCGACGAGGTGGTCGACGCCATGTATCACGTTGGCCGCGCGCTGCCGACCTCTCTGCGGGAAACGGCGCTCGGCGGAATTGCTGCCGCACCGACGGCAAAAGCGATTGCAAAACGGATTTTTAACAGATAAGGCGCAATCCATTTACAGTTTAGGAGGAGACCCTTTTTGGAATTTCTTGCAGAAAGCTTTGACGTGATTGTGATCGGCGCAGGGCATGCCGGAATTGAAGCCGGATTGGCAGCGGCGCGGTTGGGCTGCCGAACCGGTGTTTTTACCATTAATATGGATGCCGTGGGCAACTGCCCCTGCAACCCCTCGATCGGCGGAACGGCAAAGGGACATCTGGTGCGGGAGATTGACGCGCTGGGCGGCGAGATGGGCAAAACCGCCGATGCCTGCTGCCTGCAGATGCGGATGCTCAACCGCGGCAAAGGGCCTGCGGTGCACAGCCTTCGAGCGCAGATCGACCGAAGAGAATATTCCAAGCTGATGAAACACAAGCTGGAGCTGCAGGAGAATCTGTTTTTAAAGCAGGCCGAAATCTGTGACCTGCGCCGCACGGAAGACGGGGAGTGGGAATGCGTCACGCGGCTGCACGCCGTTTACCGCGCCAGATGCGTTGTGCTGGCCACGGGAACGTTTCTTGGCGGGCGCATTTATGTGGGAGATGTTTCCTATGAAGGAGGGCCGGACGGCATGTTCCCGGCAAGCTTTCTCAGCGAACCGCTGCGCAGGCTCGGTGTGGGGCTGCGCAGGTTCAAAACGGGAACTCCCGCGCGGCTTCTGCGCGGTTCCATTGATTTTTCCGGTCTGCAGGTGCAGCCGGGCGATGAGCCGGTCACCCCGTTTTCGTATGATGATCTGGATCACCCGCCAAAAAACAGCGCCGTGTGCCACATGGTCTGGACCAACGCCGAAACCAAAGAAATCATTCAGAAAAACATTCACCGTTCTCCGCTTTACAGCGGAAAAATTGAAGGCGTGGGGCCGCGCTATTGCCCCAGCATTGAAGACAAAATCGTCCATTTTCCGGACAAGGAGCGCCATCAGCTCTTTATTGAGCCATGCGGGGCGGAGACGGAGGAAATGTATCTGCAAGGCGCTTCGTCGTCCCTGCCGGAGGATGTACAGCTGCAGATCTATCATTCGCTGCCGGGGCTGGAGCACGTGCAGATGATGCGCGTTGCGTATGCCATTGAATACGACTGTGTCGACCCGCAGGAACTTGCGCCAACACTGGAGTTCAAGGCGCTGCACGGGCTGTTTGGCGCCGGGCAGTTCAACGGCAGCTCCGGCTACGAGGAAGCCGCGGCGCAGGGGCTGGTCGCCGGGATCAACGCGGCGCTCCGGGCGCAGGGCAAGGAACTGCTCGTGCTAGACCGCGCCGGCTCGTACATCGGAACGCTCATTGACGACCTTGTGACAAAGGGCGTAATGGACCCCTACCGCATGATGACTTCGCGTTCGGAATACCGGCTCGTGCTGCGGCAGGACAATGCCGACGAACGGCTCATGCCCATCGGTCATGAGCTTGGGCTGATTCGGGAAGAAAGCTGGCAGCGCTACCTGAGCCGCAAAGCGCAGAAGGAAGCGGAGATCAAACGTGTGGAAGCCCTGACGCTTTCGCCGACCGAGCAGCTGAATGCAATTTTGAAGGAATGCCAGACGGCGCCGGTGACCACCGGCGTGCGCATGAGCGAGCTGCTGAAACGGCCGCAAGTCAGCTACGCCGCGCTTGCCCCGGTCGACCCGGAACGCCCGCAGCTGCCCGCCGCCATCTTTGAACAGGTGGAGACCGAGATCAAGTACGAAGGATACATCCGCCGCCAGCAGTCGCAGATCGCGGAGATGCGCCGCCTGGAGGTGCAGAAGCTGCCGCAGGAGCCGGAGTTTGATTATCGCACGGTCACCGGGCTGCGCCTGGAAGCACAGGAAAAGCTGAACAGAATTCGTCCGCTGAATATCGGGCAGGCATCGCGCATTTCCGGCGTCAGCCCCGCCGATATTTCGGTGCTGCTGATTCGCAGCAAAAGCAGGGATCTGCTGCAGATCCCATTACCCGCCGATTCCTCTGCAGAATAATGGAGGGCGGCAAAAAGCCGAAAAGGCTTCCCCAAAGCGGAGATTTGTGATTTTGACCGCAATATATACCGGAAGGAAAGATGGCATGATCCCATTAGAGATTTTACGCAGGGGATTTTCTGCGCGGAATATTCCTCTTAGCAAACAAGCGGAAGAACGGTTTGAACGCTATGCGCAGCTGCTGGTGGAATGGAACGAAAAAATGAACCTGACGGCGATCACGGAACCGCAGGCCATTGCGATCCGCCATTTTCTTGACAGCGTTTCGTTGCTGAAAGCGGTGGAGCTGCCGCAGGGCGCAAGTCTGATCGATGTCGGAACCGGAGCGGGCTTTCCCGCCGTGCCGCTGAAGATTGTACGCGAAGACCTTAACATCACGCTGCTGGACAGCCTGCAGAAGCGGCTTGGTTTCCTGCAGACCGTAAGCGCAGAGTTTTCGCTGCCGATGAAAATGGTTCATGCCCGCGCCGAAGAGGGTGGGCGGCGGAAGGAACTGCGCGAACAATTTGATTTTGCGACGGCGCGGGCGGTGGCAGCCTTGCCGGTGCTTTGTGAATACTGCCTGCCGTATGTGAAAGTGAACGGGTGCTTTGTGGCGATGAAAGGGCCGGATTGTGCCGAAGAGATCGCGAGCGCGAAAAACGCGATTGGTCAGCTGGGCGGTAAGCTGGAAAGCACGCGGGAGGAAACGCTGGAGGACGGCAGCGGACGGACGCTGATCGTGATCCGCAAGGTGAAGGAAACGCCCGCGGCCTACCCCCGCCAAAGCGCAAAGATCGCGAAAAAGCCGCTGTAACGGTTTGCGGGCGGTTTTGCGGGCAAAAAGTAAGATACATCCGGTAATATAGAATTAAAAAATACAAAACGGAATAAAAATACGCAAAAAATACGGTGAGAAAGAGGAAAATCTCTTTTTCACCGTATTTTCAATTTTAAGTTTCCGTTTCGAATGTTCGGCCAACGACGCACGTTTTGCCGCAGGTTCAGCCGAACAGCGGCGTGGAAAGGTAGCGGTCGCCGGTGTCGGGCAGCAGAACGACGATGGTCTTGCCTTCGTTTTCGGGGCGGAGGGCAATTTGTTCGGCGGCCCAAAGAGCGGCGCCGGATGAGATCCCCGCCAGAATGCCCTCGTGTGCGGCAAGGTCGCGACCGGTGCGGTAGGCGTCCTCCTCCCAGACGGTGATAATCTCGTCATAAGCGCTGCGGTCCAGAACATCGGGAATAAACCCGCCGCCGATCCCCTGCAGATTGTGCGGTCCGGGCTTTTTGCCGCTGAGCACCGCGCAGCCCGCGGGTTCCATCGCGACGGCTTTGACATTCGGATTCTGCTTTTTCAGGTAATGCGATACGCCGGTCAGCGTTCCGCCGGTGCCGACGCCGGCAACGAAGAAATCCACGTTTCCGCCGGTATCCCGCCAAATTTCCGGCCCGGTGGTGGCTTCATGCGCCGCCGGATTGGCCGGGTTGGTGAATTGGCCGGCAACGATGCTGCCCGGAATCGAGCGGTGAAGTTCTTCGGCCTTGTCCATTGCGCCGCGCATCGCCTGCGCGCCCGGCGTCAGCACCACCTCGGCGCCGTAAGCCTTCAGCAGGGCAATGCGCTCGCGGCTCATCGTATCCGGCATTGTCAGAATGACATGGTAGCCGCGGGCGGCGGCAATTGCAGCAAGGCCAATGCCCGTGTTGCCGCTGGTGGGTTCAATAATGGTCGCGCCGGGGCGGAGCAGAGCTTTTTGCTCGGCTTCGTCAATCATTGCCTTTGCCACGCGGTCTTTGGTGCTGCCGGCCGGGTTGAACAGTTCCAGCTTGGCCAGCACGCGCGCGCCAAGCCGGTGCTCACGCTCCAGATTGCAAAGCTCCATCAGCGGGGTGTTGCCAATCAGCTCGTCAAATGAACGGATGATATGTTCCATGACAAAAATCATTCCCCTTCCAAGCCGGAATCCCGGCCGATCTGTTCTTATTTTATCACGAATTTCCGGGAAAGAAAAGCCTGATTGCCGGGCTGTGAGGGGGCAGACGGCTGTCTGCACAAAATTTTTAACGAATTTTCGGATTGACGCGCAGCGGGGCGGCACGTTACAATAGAAAAGAAGAACAAGTCTGCACGGGAGGAAATGATTATGGAATCGGTCTGGAAAATGCTTGCAGAGGATTTTGACAGCAATTTACCCCGCTTAACGGCGGTTTATGTGCGCGAAAGCGACGGGACAATCGGCTTTGCTTACCCCAGCGGGGAAAACTGCGCGGGATTTGTGTTCGAACATTCCATCCGTACAGGCTACGATATGCCGCCCAAGTTTCATTTTGATTTTGCAGCATATGAGCAGCGGGCGGACGGGCTTCACAAAAACAGGGCATTGTTTACAAGGCAGACGTTTCTGCCGTCGCTGATCCGTCGCCGGCTGGAATACACCAATCTGCCGTTGGTCGGCTGCGAACGGTTCGGGCGTTTTACCGAAGGCGCGCTCAGCTGGATTTTTGATTTCACCTGCCGCACGGAGTGGTTCCGGTTTGAGGAGGATCTTATTTCCGTGGTGCGGAGCGACGAAGAATTTTCCGCTTCCATGGACGGTGATGTACTGACGCTGCAGTTTGACGATATCGCGTATTATATTGCGGCGTCGCAGCCGTTTTCCGCAGCGGTTTACCGCGATGAAAGAGAGCTGAAGAGGGAAGCGGCCGGAAAAGCGGCGGATCGCGCGGAAAAGGGATATCTGCTTGCCCTGCGCCAGTCGTTTTCCATGGCGTCGCTGCAGCGCGCACAATTCGTCATCGGCATCAGCACCGTTTCGCCGCAGAAAGCAAAAGAAGCAGCCGGCGTGCTGAACAACGCCGGTCAGTCGGATCCGGATGAAGCGCTTGCCTTGCTGGAAGGTCGGATTGCTGCGGTGTGGGATCAGTGGTTTGAGTCGTTGCCCGTGGTCGATCTGCGCGACAGGCAGGAACTGCGTGCCTATTATAAGTGCTGGGCGGTCATCAAAAATAACTACTATGACCATCCGCGCTGGGGGCACAGCATTATGGAATCTCTGCCGGTTTACAAGGGAATCTGGCAGTGGGCCACGCCCGCGGTGGAGTGGTATTCCGACCAGAACACCGATTACACCTCACAATGGATCGAAAAAGCGATGGATATGCTGCTTGCCGCGCAGCGCGAAGACGGCTACGTGACGCACGCCATTTATATTGATGAGGAGGTTCCCGGCAGCGGCTGGGCGGACAGCGGGACCGTGCAAACGCCGCATCTGCCGTGGACTGCGCTGCGCCACTGTTATGCAATCGGCAGAACAGAGCTGCTGCGCCGCTGGAAGCCTGCACTGGAAAAATACTACCGTTATCTTTGCACTTCGCGCGACACCGAACTGGAAAACCTTCACCTGTGGGCAATTTTCTCTTCGTTTGACACTGGTTTGGATACCACCAGCGCGTTCCAGCGCGTCACCTACGGCGAACCGGATCACGAAAAGGAAAAGTACTGTTATCCGGCTATTTTTGGCGCCGAGCGGTTTCGTTATGAGCTTTCCATGGCGGAAATCGAAGAACTGTTGGGCGGCGATGGTTCCTCCTGGCGCGCCGAAGCGGAAAAAACGCGCGAGGCAATGAATCGCGTACTGTGGGACGAGGCCGCGGGTTGGTACGGCGTGCGGCACGAGGATAAAACCCTGGATACGCGCGTTGGGCTGGACGGCCTGTTTGCAATTCTGTACGGCCTCCCGGACGAGAAGCGCCTCAAAAAAATGGAGCCGGGCGTCTGCCGGCTCATCGGCCCCTACGGCGTTCGCACCGTCGCCGAAGGAGAACCCGGCTTCCGCGCCGATGTTTACTGGCGCGGCGCCTGCTGGCCAAAGGCGTGTTCGGTGATGCTGGAGGTTTGCCGGCGTTACTATCCGGAGCTGGCGGAGACGGTGCGCGACGGTCTGCTGCGGGTGGTGCTGCGGTACCCAAGCGTGTGGGAGTGCTGGAATGTGGAAACCGGCGAGCTTGCGCACAGTGACCACGGTTTTTACTGCACGCCGGGCATGACCTCCAACGTCGGCGCGGGCGACCTGATCGCTTCGTTGTGGGAATCCCACGGCCTTGCCATGTACAGCACGAAAATGGCTTTGCCTGCCGTGCCAATGAAGAATTTTCATCATGCCGGGCTGAGGATTTCGATTGAGAAAAGCGGCAGCCGAATGATTGCGTCCGCGCGCGCGGCCGAAAAAACAGAGGCGGATGTGGATTTTCTTGTCTGGAAGACGCGGCCGAAACAGGCGGCCAGCCAGCCGGCCGATCTTGTTGTGCGCACCGTTCACCTGCGGGCAGGCAACAGCGTGGCTCTGTAACGTTCACCCAAAAACGATTTGCAATGCAGAAAGAAAACGCGGCAGGTCTTCCTTTTTCGGAAAGACCCGCCGCGTTTTCGGTCAACGTCATTTATTTTTCCAGCGTTTTGCCAAGCGCGTGCTTCCACCCGGAGAGCAGGCGGCTGCGTTCGGTTTCGGGCAGCGTAGGAGCAAAAACACGCTCCACTACCTGACTCTGTCGGATTTCTTCCGGGGAATGCCACAGGCCAACCGCCAGCCCGGCAAGGTACGCCGCGCCGAGTGCTGTCGTTTCGCGCACCTTTGGGCGCTGCACGGGCACGCCCATGACATCCGCCTGAAACTGCATGAGGAAGTTGTTTGCCGAAGCGCCGCCGTCCACCTTGAGTGCGGAAAGCGAAGCCCCTGTGTCGGCAAGCATGGCGGCAAGCACATCGCGGGTTTGAAACGCGATGCTTTCCAGCGCCGCGCGAATGATGTGGTAGCGATTTGCGCCGCGGGTCAGCCCGGTGATCGTGCCGCGGGCGTACATGTCCCAGTGCGGCGCGCCCAGCCCGGTGAACGCGGGAACCAGATATACCCCGCCGTTATCCAACACCTTTTGTGCGAAATATTCGCTGTCGGCCGCGGAATCAATCAGCCTCAGCTCGTCGCGCAGCCACTGAATGACCGAGCCGCCGGAAAAAACGCTTCCTTCCAGCGCGTAACGCACGTTTTTGCCCGCGCTGGCGGCAATGGTCGTCACCAGGCCGTTACAGCTTTCGCAGGGCTGTGCGCCGGTGTTCATCAGCAAAAAACAGCCGGTGCCATATGTATTTTTTGCCTCTCCCTTTTCAAAACAAGCCTGACCGAAAAGCGCCGCCTGCTGGTCGCCCGCCATGCCGGCGATGGGGATCATCTGCCCGGCAACGGGCGCCTCGGCGTAAACCTCGCTGCTGCTTTTTACCTCCGGCAGCATGCACATCGGAATGCCGAGCGCGCTGCAAAGCTCCCGGTCCCATTCCAGCGTGTGAATATTGAACAGCATCGTGCGCGAGGCATTGGTGTAATCCGTTACATGAACTCTGCCGCCGGTCAGGTTCCAAAGAAGCCAGGTGTCGACCGTTCCGAACAGCAGCTCGCCGGCTTCCGCCCGTCGGCGGGCATCCGGAACATGGTCCAGGATCCATTTGATTTTCGTGCCGGAAAAATAGGCATCGATCAGCAGCCCGGTTTTCCTGCGAACCGTTTCTCCAAGTCCGGCTTCCTCCAGCCTACGGCAGATGTCCGCCGTGCGGCGGCATTGCCAGACAATGGCGTTGTAAACCGGAAGTCCGGTGGCCTTGTCCCATACAACGGTGGTTTCGCGCTGGTTTGTAATGCCGATCGCGGCAATTTCTGCAGGGTCAACACCGCTGCGGGTGATTGCGTCGTTCATCACGCCGCTTTGCGAGGCAAAAATTTCGCCCGGGTCGTGCTCCACATAACCCGGCTGCGGAAAGATTTGCTTGAATTCCCGTTGGGCGGAAGCGACAATCCGCTGTTCCCGGTCAAACAGAATCGCACGGGAACTCGTGGTGCCCTGATCCAGGGCCAGAATATAATTTTTTTCCATGGGAAGAGTCTCCTTTAAAAAAGCCGCTGCCGGAAGAAAGAACATTCCGGCGGCGGCTGTATTTGACAGGTCAATCCCCGCGAGCCCCCAAGAAGAACGCGGAGAGTTAGGCGTTGTCTTCTCGTTTTTTGTAAAAATCGCTCAGATTCTGGGCGACGCCTTCAACCTTTTCCGCAACGGTTTCTGCGGCGTCCGCAGCCTTGCTGCAGGCACAGTCGGCGGCATCACACACCGCCTCGGCAACCGGCGCAGCGGCTTCGGAAACGGTGTCGGCGACGGCTTCCACCGCCTCCGCGGCAGCTTCACAGCAGCAGGATTCGCCGCTCTCACAGGCACCCTCGCCCGTCTCTCCGGCGGAGCAGCAGGAACAGTCCCCGGCGGAAACATCGTGCGCGTCAACCGTAACGGCGTCGGGCTTGCCGAACAGCTCGTCGGATTTTGCCTTGCGCGCGTCCTTCTGATCTTCTTTGATTTTTACAATGCGCGCCCGCATTTCGTCGATTGCTTCGCGGTTGGCGCTGATTTTGGCACAAAGCGCAGCGGCGGGGCTTTCCGGGTCGGCGGCTTCACGCTCGAACAGCAGCTTGCCAATTTGCGCATAGGCGGATTCAATTTCGCGCTCGCGGGCGGAAATTGAGGTGTTCAGTTTGGTAACGGCGGTAAATTCTTTTGTTCGGGAGCTGACCTCCGAAACGGCATAATTCAGGCGTTTGCCCACTTCATCAAAAAAAGTCATTTGTAAGACCCCTTTCCAATACTAAAATGGTGGTTCCGGCAGCCATTATTGTGCGGCGCCGCGCGGGATGCCCCAAAAATTGCGGCTGCTGCGGGGAGAATTTGTGAAATCCTATTTGTTATTATATCATAAATATTCAGAAATTAAAGCGGAAATCCCAGCTTCCCGACGAAATTCAAAAAAAATTTACACCTGACGACCGCTCGCGCCGGCGCTGCTTTTGAACAGGATATAATGTAAAGTAATATTTTCCGAGGCTTTACTTTTTGCGGGAATATGGTAACATTAATACGAAGAAAAACTTTAAATATTTTCGGCATTCGGTGTTTTTTGAACGGAAACAACAATAATAATGAAGTCTGTTATTTAAGGAGGGAAAGCGGGATGGAACGGCTGCGGACCGCAAAACAAAAAATTGCCTTGCTGCTGGCGCTGGCGCTGCTGCCGGTCTGCGGCTGCGCAGGCTGGAACAAACCAGTTTCCTCGGTGCAGGAGCAGTCGGCTTCCTCCCGGCAGGAGACTTCATCGGGCAGGGTTCCCGATGATAAGCCCGCGTGGGAAGAGGTTTCTTCCCACAGTACGTTTTCCAATCAGGTGAGCACCTCCGTCCCGCAGGTGCAGACGCCGTTTGCGTGTGCAGAGATGCGGCTGGAATATGAAAAGCTGCCGAACCAGGCTACCCGGCAGGCATACGACGCTATGCTGAAAGCGGTTTCCACCATTACGTCGAGCCGCAACGACCGCGGAGAATACCGCACAGCGAGCGTCCTTCTGGAGGGGATCAGCCTCAGCGAACGGGAGCTGCGGCTGGCGCTTTCCGCCATGCGCAGCGATAATCCGCAGATTTTCTGGATCACCAACCGCTTTGGCTATGACAGCGACACCCGCCGGGGAACCGTGGTGGAGCTGTATTCCTATTATTCCGCCAAGGAATGTGGGCAGCGAATTCAAAAACTGGCGCAGGCAGTGCGCAAAATGTGCTCGGTGCTCAATGGGAACCAACCGGTCTTCAGCCGTGAGCTTGCGCTGCACGACGCACTGCTTGCCTCCGTGACGTATGATGGAGAGGCGGCCGGTTCGGCCGAGAATCCGGAACCGTTTACCGCATACGGCGCGCTGGTGGAAGGCAAGGCGGTCTGCCAGGGGTATGCGCTGGCCATGAAGCTGCTGCTTTGCTACGCTGGAATTGAAAGCACCGTTATTTCCGGCGCGTCGCAGGGAGTTGCCCACGCATGGAACGCGGTTCTTCTGGATGAGGAGTGGTATTACCTCGATGCCACATGGAACGACGCGGAACAGCGCATTCGTTATGATTACTTTAATATTACTTCAGAAGTCCTGCAGATTGACCATATGGTCGACCCGGTTTACCCGGGAGAGGGCGGCGAGGAGCAGTACAACCTCTGGATTCCGGAATGCACAGCCGTCACTCTGAATTACTTTAACCGCTGTGCCGTTTACCTGAACGGTTTTGACGAGGAAAACGACCAGCGGCTGCTTGCCCGGCTGCAGAGCATGCTCGCAGCCAGCAGCACCATGCTGGCCATACGGTTCGATTCTTCTATGGATTACGAGGAGAGCGTTTCCATGCTGATTACTGACCAGCCGTATAAGCTGATTTATCTGATGCAGCGCGCCAACCAGAGTTATGGTTCGGTCAACCGGTTTGCCATGGAGGATATTCAGTACACGAAAGCAAAAGGCCAAAATGCCGTTACAATCTGGCTTAGGCTGGACTCCTTTCAGGAACCGTAGTGGCTGTTCGGGAGAACGGCCACTACATATGGACAATCTGGCATCACAAAAAATACCATTCAAAAAATATTGAAAAAAGTGTTGACAAAGGGGATGCGGCGTGGTATTATAGTCAAGCGCTCTTCGGAGCGGGGCGAACGAAACGAAGAAAAATGGCATGAGAATGCGACGGAAGCGTTTCGGAAGCCTGAATGGAACC
>JBMNVT010000007.1:0-101794 GCA_050947015.1 Acutalibacteraceae bacterium | reverse complement strand
ATGCAGAAAATCCGTTACATCAATTTTCCGGTACTTGTGCCGACCATCGTTATTATGCTGATTCTAAACTGCGGCAACCTTCTTTCCGTTGGATACGAAAAAATTTATCTGCTGCAGACGCCTTTGAACACAAACGTTTCCGAGGTTATTTCCACCTACGTTTACAAGGTTGGTCTGGTCAACGCACAGTACAGCTTCTCCACCGCCGTGGGTTTGTTCAATTCTGTCGTCAACTTGATTTTACTGCTATTGGTCAACACAATCGCGCGCAAAATCAGCGACACGTCATTGTGGTAAGGAGGAGACAACGATGAAAGAAAGCATCCATATTTCCAGCACGCGCGGAGACAGGATTTTTACCGTCATCAACGGGCTGATCGTCGGCCTGTTCACCATCGTCACGCTGTATCCTCTGATTTACGTTCTGAGCGCTTCCATCAGCTCTCCGGACGCTGTAAACGGAGGTCAGATGTGGCTTTGGCCCGTCGGCATCAACACCACCGGTTACGCCCGGGTGTTCCGTGATCCGGATATCTGGACCGGCTACCGCAACACGATTTTCTATACGTTTTTCGGCACACTCATCAGTCTGGCGATTACATTGCCGTGCGCCTATGCGTTGACCGTCAAAAAGCTGCCCGGCAGAAAGCTCTTTAACGGCCTGTTCCTGTTCACCATGTTTTTCGGCGGCGGCATCATTCCCCTTTACCTGCTGCTGAAGGATCTCCATATCCTCAATACCATCTGGGCGGTGCTGCTTCCGCCGGCTGCTTCCATCTGGAACATCATTATCACCCGCACCTTTTTTGAATCCTCGATTCCTCCCGGACTTGAGGAAGCAGCCGAAATTGACGGCTGCAATGTGTTCCAGAAGTTTTTCCGCATCATTCTGCCGCTTTCCGCACCGATTATTGCCGTTATGGCGCTGTTTTATGGTGTCGGCCGCTGGAACAGCTACTTTAACGAAATGATGTTCCTGCGCAATTCCGCGTTGTATCCGCTGCAGGTTTTTCTGCGTGAACTGCTGATTGTTACACAGATTAACGCTTCCAACACGACTATGGGCTCGGAGGAGCTGAAAACCATGGCGGAACAGGCAAAGCTTGCAAGCATCATGAAGTATTCTATTATGATCGTCGCCACGCTCCCCGTCATCATCATTTATCCGTTTCTGCAAAGATATTTCGTGAAAGGCGTTATGGTTGGTTCGATCAAAGGGTAAGGCTGCTCTTACCCTTTTCGATAATAATTTTTTGAAGGAGTGTCAAAAGAATGAAAGCAAAAAGACTCATTGCGCTGGCTCTTTCCTGCCTGATGGCCTGCGGCATGGCCCTGGCAACAGGCTGCAGCAATTCGCCCGCGTCGTCTCAGGCTGCCTCTGGCAGCACCGGAAGCGATACCTCAACCGCTTCGGAACCGTCAAACTTCAACGCAGAAGGTATGCCCATCGTCAACGACAAGATCACCGAAACACTGTTCGGATGCAAACATCCCATCCACGGCGACTGGTCTCAGATGGTGTTCTTCACGGAAATGGAAACCAAAACAAATATTGCCTTTGAGTTCGATACCCCGGCTCTGGAAGTATTTCAGGATCAGAAAAATCTGGCCTTTTCTTCCGGCGAATATGCTGGCGTCTTCCTCGGCTCTATGCTGAGCACGCAGGAAATGGTTAAGTACGGTGTAGATCAGAAAATCCTTCTTCCGCTGGAGGATCTGATCGACCAGTACTGCCCGAACATCAGCAAAATGTTTGCTGACCATCCCGACGTAAAAGCCTCTATCACCGCAACCGACGGTCACATTTACGCCATCCCGCAATACACGGTTGCCCCGATTGCCATGATCGGCTCCGGCTGGGTAAACTACAAGTGGATGGAAAAGATCAGCATGAGCAACGATGAACTTCCCACCACTGTCGAAGACCTGTACACCATGCTTAAAAAGATGCAGGATGCCGGATGCAAATACCCGTTCAGCGTCGGCGACGACGGCGAGCACGCCGCTTCGCTTTACACCAACATTCTCCCGGCATTCGGAATCCCGTCGCGCGATTTTTACGTCGACGAAGCCGGCAAAATTCAGTATGGCCTTGCGCAGGACAATGCGGTTGAATTCTTCAAATACATTCAGAAGCTCTACAGCGAAAAGCTGCTCGATCCCGACGCCTTTACACAGGGCTATGCCGAACTTTCCGCCAAAGGCAGCAGCAACGAAGTCGGCCTTGCGTTCCACGCCATTCCGACTCTGCTTTACGGCAGCGATCTGACCAATGAAGAAGCTGCAAAATATCCGGTTCTTCCCGCCCTTGGCAGCGCCGTAACCAATGGCAAGCAGATGGCTCGCCAGACCGGATCCGGTATTACACAGGGCACCTTTGCACTGACCACTAACTGCAAGAACGTGGAAGCTATGATGCGTTGGGTTGATTACCTTTATTCCGAGGAAGGTTCCCTGCTCATCCATTACGGTCCGGAAGGCCTTGGCTGGAAGACTAATAGCGACGGCGTTTACGAGCAGATTATGCCGACCGACGGACGCAGCTATGAAGAGCGCCGCGGCGGCAGCATTACCCCCGACTGCGGCATCCCCTGCCCGAAATTTGTCCGCGCCAAAACGGAAGGCAACTGGAGCGACCCACTGCAGCAGACCCGTGTGAAACAGATCGACGAAAAGGTTTGGCCGTACCGTTACCTGCCGCTGCCGGATATGTTCCTGACGGCAGAGGAGCAGAAGGTCATCGACACTTACACCACCGATCTGAACAAGTATATCATTGAGCAGGGCGCCAAATACATGACCGGCGACAACGACGTTGCAAATTACAGCAGCTTTGTCGATGGTTTGAAGTCCATGCATCTGGATGAACTGATCTCCACTTACCAAACTGCTTATGACCGTTGGCTTTCCAATAACAAATAATTCTTTCTGATACCCGTCTCCTAATTCAAAATGCCCCGCGTGTTCGGCCTTTTTCGTCACGCAGGGCATTTTTATTTTGTGTTTACATTTGCATAAATCTTTGTTATACTATTCTTATTAACGTGAAACCGGATCACAGATTTTCGCAAGCTCCTTCTTGTTTCGGTTCCGACAAAAGGATGGGCATCAGTATGACGAACAGCAAATATCGGGTAATTCTCGACGACCTTGAAAAAAAGCTGGAAAGCGGAATGCTTTGCTCCGGCGATATGCTGCCGACGGAAAACGAATTCATGCAAACCTATCAGGTTTCCCGAACAACCGTGCAGCGCGCCCTGAACATTCTGGTCAGTCGCGGAAGTATTTACCGGGTTCCCGGCAGAGGCACTTTTGTTTCTGCATCGGCTCCCTCAGCATCGGACGGCGACAGCGATCATTTTTCCGGCGGGAATTTCGCCATCGTTCTGCCGTACCATTCTCCGATCATCATTAAATATCTGGCCGGGGCGCAGACATATTTTAACCGGCACCACGCAAATCTCACCATCCGCTTTTCGGATTATACCTATCAGGGGGAAATAGAGCTGATCACCTCCCTGCTGAACGAAAAAGTAGACGGCGTAATCATTTACCCCTGCGCTTCGACAGATTCCCGGCATTTTTACGGCCGTCTCGCCCGGGAAGATCGGCATATTGTGCTTATCGACAAACAGATTGCCGGTGTTCCGCTTTGCAGTGTGACTTCCAACAACTATCAGGGCGGCCGTCTGGTGGCGGAGCACCTGATTCACAACGGCCACAACAATTTTGCATATGCGTCGCCGGTTTTCACACAAGGCACCTCGCTGCTCGACCGCTTTCGTGGATTCTCCGACACGCTTCGCCAGAGCGGATTGGAATTGAAACGCGAAAAGGTTCTGATCTTTCCTCGGGACGAATCGCAGCATGTGCGGTTTTTCGCCGAATATTTTTCGTCGATAAACCGCAGGCAGCCGCTGGCAATGTTCTGCGCAACCGATTCCATCGCCGCTGCCGCGTACCGCGCTGCTTCGGAATGCGGCCTGCGCATTCCGGAGGACGTTTCCATCGTGGGATACGACGATCTGGAAGTCGCCCGCATGGTCAATCCGCCGCTGACCACCGTGGAACAACCTTACACGAAAATCGGCGAGGCTGCTGCCCGCCTGCTGACGCAGCAAGCCAATCTGCAGGGTTTTTCCTGCGTGGACCTGCAGATTCCGGTCAGCCTGGTCGAGCGTTCCTCTGTTTTCCGAATCAAAAAATAAACAGTCAAAAAATCCCCCAGAACGTCGCGGAAAGCAACCTGCTTTTGGCCGTTTCAGGGGGATTTTTCCGCTGCGGCGAAACACAGCGCCTTTATTCCTGAATAAACTCCGACAGTCGTGCTTCCATCACCGCGTCAACAAGTGCCTCGGCGCAAATTCCGTCGGCTGTGTATTCCTCGCTGAGCAGCTGTGCCTCGGCGCGAACCGAGGCCAGAATTCCGGCCCGGTCAAACGGCACGCGCAGCCGAACCCGCCGCACCTTCGGCAGCTCCCGTTCCACCGCAAGCAAAAGCTCCTGCAGTCCTTGGCCCGTTTTGGCTGAAATACGCACCGCGCCGCCCACAGAGGCCGCAACACAATCCGGCGGCAGACAGTCGCATTTATTCATCACAGGGATCACAGCGTGATTTTCACATCCCAGTTCAGCCAGCAGCTCATTTGTCACCTGAAGATGAACTGCTGCTTCATCACTGGAAGCGTCACATACGTTCAGGATGACATCCGCCTGCGCGGCCTCCTCCAACGTGGAACGAAACGCCTCCACCAGATGGTGCGGCAGGCGGCGGACAAGCCCAACGGTGTCAATCAGCATCACCGTCTGTCCGTGTGGCAGGCGCAGCGCACGCGCGGTTGGATCCAGCGTGGCAAACAGTTTATCCTCAGCCAGAACACCCGCATCCGTCAGCGCATTCATCAGAGTTGATTTTCCCGCGTTAGTATAACCCACAAGAGCGACTGTGAGCACACCGTCCTTTTTCCGGCGGCGGCGCAGTCTTCCCCGCTGTTCTTCCAACTGCTGCAGCTGGCTGCGCAGGGACTCGATTCTGCGGCGGATATGTCTTCGGTCGGTTTCCAGCTTGCTTTCGCCGGGGCCGCGGGTACCGATTCCTCCGCCCAACCGGGAAAGCGCGGTTCCCCGGCCGGTCAGCCGCGGCAGCTGATACTTCATCTGTGCCAGCTCCACCTGCAGCGCGCCCTCCTTGGAACGCGCCCTCAGGGCAAAAATATCAAGAATCAGCATCGTACGGTCAATCACGCGCACATTGGTCGCATTTTCAATGTTTCGCTGCTGAATCGGCCCAAGTTCCCGGTCAAAAATCAGCAGGTCGATCGCATTGGCAGCGCAAAAATCTCGAATCTCCTCAAGCTTTCCTTCACCGACACACGTTCCTGCGTCGGGTGCCGGGCGTTTCTGCATTGTCTGTGCTGCCACCTCCGCTCCGGCGCTGCGCGCCAGCTCGGCAAGCTCATTCAGGGAAGCCTCGGCGTCATACTCCCCGGTATCTAGCGAAACGAGCATTGCCCGTTCCGGTACAATCTTATTTTCCGTCCATTCCACGGATTCATCATTCCTTCCCGAATCTGTCGTCCAAATGTTTTCCGCCGCCGCATGGATCTTCTGCCACCGCACGGTTGTTTTTGGGTACAAAAATACCTGTTTTGCTGCAACGGCGCGTTTTCTCCGCGCAAAGACCCAAAAACAGCATTCCTGACGCAGTAAAGCGGCAAGTGCACTTTTTGGTCTTTTCTCATTGCACAAAAACAGGTTCAGATGCGAATGCGCATAATTCTGTTTTAACCCTCCGATTTCTTCAGGATGCCTTTATTGTACCACGGAAAACACAAAGTATCAAGCATCCGTGCGAATCGGTCTTGCTCTTTTCCGCCCGCACGGTCTTGCTCTTCTGTTCCGCAGGTGTTGCAATACGGTGAAAAGCATGCTATAATTTTTATGTTGAAAATTGAATAATGTTAAGAGTTTTGTAGCGTTCAGGTGTCCGTCCGAAAGGACGGATGAAAAGGGAATCCGGTGAAAATCCGGAACGATGCCGTCACTGTATACGGGAGCTGTCTCCATAGTCACTGGGAAACCGGGAAGAGGAGCGCGGCGATGAACGAAGTCAGGAGACCTGCCTGCGCGTGGAATCTCGGATCTGCGGTTCACGGATCTATTATTCTCACAAAGTCTGTATTCATCCTTCCTTTTGATTCGAGGGGTTTTGCATAGCTTTGTCGGGTTTCAGCGGTCGCAGATAACTGCGATCGCTTTTTTATTCAATTTTCAAACAAAATCAACAAGAAGGATGATGCAACATGAAAAAAACACTTTCCCTGCTGATTGCTCTGATTATGACCGCGGTTATGCTCGCCGGATGCGGCAGCGCTGACAGCGGCACAGCCAGCAAGGCCTCTTCACAGGCGGCCTCTCAGTCCTCCTCCCAGGCGGCTTCTTCCGAACCCGCCGCGACCTCCTCTTCTGCGGCGGACGCGACAGACGTTGGAGAAGGCAGCACCGTCTTCGCATTTGAGGTAACGGACAACGAAAAAAACGTAACACGCTGGAATGTTCACACCGACGAGACCATCGTCGGCAAAGCGCTGCTCGCCCTTAAGCTGATTAATGGAAGTGATTCCGAGTACGGGCTGATGGTTACGGAGGTCAACGGACTGACCGCCGATTACAATACCGACAAGGCTTACTGGGCATTTTATATTGACGGCGAATACGCCTCAGCGGGTGTTGATTCCACCACAATTGAACAGGGTAAAACGTATGCGTTTGTCTACACAAAAGAATAAGCTTTCCGTCCGGGATCTGGTGGTCTTCGCCGTGCTGGGATCAATTATGTTTTTAACCACCTTCGCCCTGCAGGCGCTGCCGAACATTCATTTGCTGGCCATGTTCATTGCGGCGTTTACGCTGACCTACCGCGCACGGGCACTGATTCCGCTGTATGTTTTTATTCTGCTGGACGGCGTGTTTTACGGGTTTGCCCTTTGGTGGCTGCCGTACCTCTACATCTGGCTTCCGTTGTGGGGCGCGATGATGCTGGCCGGCAGGCTCCGGCTGCCGCGCAAGGTTCAGGTTCCGCTGTACATGGTGCTTTGCGGGCTGCACGGGCTTTCTTTCGGTACTCTTTACGCCCCCGCGCAGGCACTGATGTTCGGGCTCAGTTTTCAGGGGATGATTACCTGGATTATCGCCGGTCTTCCCATGGATTTAATGCATGGCATCGGAGATTTTGCCTCTGCGGTTCTGGTTCTCCCGCTTCACGAGCTGCTCAAACGTCTGGAAAAACAGACGGTATAATCACAACCGGCAAGAGCCGCTGCAAAGACAAATTTGCGGCGGCTCTTGCTTTTTTATATCCCCGCCGGCTGTGCCAATCCTGACGTGGAGAGGTCTGCCAGAACTGCGGAAATCAGGCTCCAAACAGGAATTTTACACAACAGACGGCCTTTTGCCGGGAAAACGGAAAACTCAGACATTGCGGCTTTCTTGCCTGAAAAGTATTAAAAAAATATTCATCACTTGCATCTTTTGAAACAGTATAATATGATATAAGATAAGGATAAGACAGAATATTTTTTCATAAAATCAATACAAACGGAGGATGGTCACCATGCAAGCAGGAAAAATTTTGGTTGTGGACGATGACAAAAACATCTGCGAGCTGCTGCGCCTTTACATCGAAAAGGAAGGCTTTGAGGTCGACATTGCAAACGACGGCAAGCGCGCGCTGGAGCTTTTTGAATCCGGCTCGCCCGACCTGATTATGCTCGATATTATGCTGCCGGAACTGGACGGATGGCAGGTCTGCCGTGAAGTCCGAAAAAAATCCAAATGTCCCATCATTATGCTCACCGCCAAGGGCGAGGTCTTCGACAAGGTTCTGGGGCTGGAGCTTGGCGCCGACGACTATGTTGTGAAGCCCTTTGAGGCCAAAGAGGTTGTGGCGCGCATTAAGGCAGTTCTTCGCCGCAGCGGAAAGACCGACGGCATCGAAATTAAAAAAGTGGAATATGACAAGCTTTCCATTAATCTGACCAACTATGAACTGCGGGTCAACGGCGTTCAGGTGGATACGCCGCCCAAAGAGATGGAGCTGATCTATCATCTGGCGAGCAATCCGAACCGTGTTTTTACGCGCGACCAGCTGCTGGACGAGGTTTGGGGCTTTGATTATTACGGCGACAGCCGCACGGTTGACGTCCATGTAAAGCGCCTGCGCGAAAAGCTGGACGGCGTTTCGGAGAAATGGGATCTGAAAACCGTCTGGGGCGTCGGATATAAATTCGAGGTCAAGGAATAATGCGCAATTCGATATTCAAAAAGTATCTGCTGCTCACCTCCTGCATCATGCTGCTGAGCTTTCTTGTGATGGGCAGCGTGATGTATGTTTCCATGTCAAATTACTGGATCCGGGACAAGCTGGATGCTCTGGAGAAAACCGCGACGTTTTCCTCTCACGCCGCGGCCCGGCAAATCAGCAAATCCGAAGACAGCACCTACCAAATCTCCGGTGACGCGCAGATTATGTTCATGCTGCAGGATCAGACACTGGACGCCGACATTTTTATCGCCAAGGCTACCGGTGAGATTCTTGTAAGCTCTGATTTGTTGGACAGCAGCTTTGTGGGCAAACGAGTACCGGACAGTGCCGTTCAGGCAGCGCTGCAAGGTACTTATACTGATATTTCCAATTTGGGCGGTCTGTATACCGACAAACAATATATCGTCGGCGTTCCTTTGGTGTATACCGATGCGGACACCGGCACAAACACCACCATCGGCGCGGTGTTTGTCACTTCCACTGCGCGAACGATGACGGCATTTCGCCGCGATATTGTTCAGATGTGCATCATTTCCGCCATTTTTGCTGCGGCGGTTTCCTTTATCTTTTCCGGCGCAATGACCTATCGGATGGTGCTGCCGCTGCGGGAGATGAGCGCTGCGGCGGCCAGCTTTGCAAAGGGTGATTTTTCTCAGCGCGTCCGTGTCCGCAGCAAAGACGAGATTGGCGAGCTCGCCGAAGCTTTCAACAACATGGCTTCCTCGCTTTCCGCCAGCGAAAACATGAACCGCAGCTTTGTGGCGAACGTTTCGCACGAGCTGAAAACTCCCATGACCACAATTTCCGGTTTTATCGATGGTATTCTGGACGGAACCATTCCGCATGAAAAGCAGAATTATTACCTGAAAATTGTTTCCAGCGAGGTCAAGCGCCTTTCTCGTCTGGTTCGCTCCATGCTCGACCTTTCGCGCATTGACAGCGGCAAAATGAAGCTGCATCGCATCCGGTTCGATATCCGTGACGCTGTGGTTGACACCATGATTTCGTTTGAATCTTTGATTGACCGTCGTCACATTCGCATTGAAGGGCTGGAGGACTGCGAAAGCGTTTTTGTGGACGGTGACCCCGACCTGATTCATCAGGTGATTTACAACCTGGTGGAAAACGCCGTCAAGTTTGTCGATGATTCCGGCACCATTTCGGTCGGAATCTCGCACGCGGAAAACGACGTCGGCGTCAGAATCCGCAATACCGGCGCGGGAATTGCTCCCGAAGAACAGCCGCTGGTTTTCGGCCGTTTTTACAAAACCGACAAATCCCGCAGTCATGACAAAAACGGCATGGGACTCGGACTTTATCTGGTGCGCACCATTATTCAGATGCACGGCGGAGAAATTACGCTGAACAGTGTAGAAGGTCAATTCTGCGAATTTGAATTTCATCTGCCGATCGAGCCGGTAGTGCCTGCCGAGCAGGTTTAAAGAAAGGCGGGCTTTTATGAGTGAATGGAATCCATTTGAACCTCAACTGCCTCCGGGAAGGAAAACGTCATCCCCTCCCCGGAGAAAAAAACGCTGTTCTGCGGCACTGCGGGCGTTTCTTGCAGCTGTTGCCGCCGCAGCAGCGGTCGCTTTTGGTTCTCTGATCGCCGTTTCGACTGCCCCCCTGCCACACGGCCCGGAACCTCATCCCTTCCCACCGTTTCCGGCGAACCGCCTGTTTCCTCCGGCACCGTCTCCCAAGGCTCCGCCGGCGTTTCCTCTGCATCGGCGATACGGTTCTCGCGTTCGGCAACCTGGGCGGCGTGGCTTATGCCAATTCCGTCACCAAGGGAATTCTTTCGGCCACCAACCGATTTCTTTCGCTGGATATCAATTCTCTGCCGCTGCTGCAGACCGACGCGGCCATTAACCCCGGGAATTCCGGCGGGGCGCTGGTGAACGCTTACGGCCAGGTGATCGGTATCAATTCTGCGAAGGTTTCCGCCAGTGATTATGAAGGGATGGGATTTGCCATTCCGACGGCGCAGGCAAAAACCATCGTCAACAAGCTGCTGCGATACGGCCGTGTGACCGATCGCGTCCGCCTTGGCATCCGCTTTTCGGCAGTGAGCGAGCTGGACGCATCCCTTTATCAGGTTCAACCCGGCATGCAGATTACTTATCTTGCGGAAAACAGTGTTTTTGCCGGCACCGATGTGCAGGAAAACGACATTATTACCGCAATCGACGGAACCGCTGTGAAGACCGCAACCGATTTTTTGCTCTTCTGGATGAATATTCTCCCGGTCAAAACGTTGAAATTACCATTTATCGTCCCAAAAGCGGGGAATTTGCGGCGCGCACCTTTACCGTACAGGTGCGGCTGCAGCAGGAAAACTGATTGTTCTCAGGCAGACGCCTGACGCAATAGAAGAATTATGCTTCATAAAGGAGGACTCTTTTCATGGAAACCTATGGTCTTGAAAAACTCGGGATTCTGAACCCGGGTGCAGTTTACCGGAACCTGACGCCGGCTCAGCTGACAGAGGCAGCTCTTCGCCGCGGCGAAGGCTCTCTGAGCAGCACCGGCGCGCTGGTTGTCAAGACCGGCAAATACACCGGTCGTTCCGCAAACGACAAATTTATTGTCGATTCCGCCGGAGTTCATGATGAAATTGCGTGGGGCAAGGTGAATAAGCCGATTGCGCAGAAGGTCTTTGACGCGCTGTTTGCCAGAGTAACCGCGTACCTTCAGAACCGCGAAATTTTTATTTTCGACGGCTTTGCGGGCGCCGATCCAAAATACACAAAATCCTTCCGCATCGTCAATGAGCTTGCTTCGCAGAACCTGTTCATTCATCAGCTTCTGCGCCGCCCAACCGCGGAACAGCTTGCCGTCTTTCACGAGGATTATACGATTATTGCCGCACCGGGCTTTCGCTGCTGTCCGGAACGCGACCACACCCACAGCGAAGCCGCCATTCTGATCGATTATGAAAAACACCTGGTGCTGATCGCCGGCACGCAGTATGCGGGTGAAATCAAAAAGTCGGTGTTCTCGGTCATGAATTACGTTCTTCCCAAAAATGGCGTCTTCCCCATGCACTGCTCTGCCAATATTGGCGCAGACGGCGATTCTGCGGTGTTCTTCGGCCTTTCCGGCACAGGCAAAACCACGCTTTCCGCCGACCCGAACCGCAAGCTGATCGGCGACGACGAGCACGGCTGGGCGGACGATTCTGTTTTCAATTTTGAGGGGGGGTGCTATGCAAAATGCATCAACCTTTCACCGGAAGGCGAGCCTGATATTTATAATGCTATCAAATTTGGCGCGCTGGTGGAAAACGTTGTGATGGATCCTCAAACGCGCGAGTTTGATTTTGACGACGACTCGCTGGCAGTTAACAGCCGCGTCGGGTACCCGGTGGAGTATATTCCGAACTCGGAGCTTTCCGGAATGTCGCCCAGCGTTCCGAAAACGGTCATTTTCCTGACGGCGGACGCCTACGGCGTTCTGCCGCCGATTGCAAAGCTGAATAAGCAGCAGGCCATGTACTATTTTGTTTCCGGCTTCACCTCCAAGCTGGCCGGAACCGAAATCGGCGTCAAGGAACCGGTTCCAACGTTCTCCACTTGCTTCGGAGAGCCCTTCCTGCCGCTGGATCCTTCTATTTATGCTGGGATGCTTGCCGAAAAAATCGAGAAGTCGGGCGCCAACGTTTATCTGGTGAATACCGGATGGAACGGCACCGGTAAACGCATGAAGCTGGCTTATACGCGCGCAATGGTGACCGCCGCGCTGAGCGGAGAGCTTGCCGGAGCTGATTTTGCAACCGATCCGTATTTTGGTCTTGCGGTACCCACCAGCTGCCCCGGGGTTCCCTCCGAGCTGCTGATCCCGGCCAACACCTGGAGCGATCCCGCAAAATATGAGGCAACCGCAAAGCATCTTGCCGCTTCTTTTGTGGAAAACTTTAAAAAATATACCCATATGCCCGCAGACGTTGTTGCGGCAGGCCCCCGCGCATAAGTAAATGACAAAAGCCAGACTGCAGCACCGAGGTTCGGTGTAAACAGTCTGGCTCTTTTGTGTTTGAAACCGGCTTCGCCGGCCGCTCAGTCGTGTGAACGTTTCTTGTGGGCCAGCGCGCGCAGCTGTTCATAAAGCCGCTGCTGATCCTCCATTGTCATCATGCGGTAATGCAGCACCAGCTGCTGTTCCCGTGCCGTCAGCTCATAAGTGCTGCGCGGATATTGCTGTAAAAGGTTTCCGCTGTCCTCCAAAGGAGCCGTCCGGCCGGAATCCCCTTCTAAAATTTGCGTATAATCCACATGAAACGCATTTGCAAGGCGATAAACCATGTTCAGCGGCGGGCAAATTTTGCCCAGCTCATAGTTTGTATAGGTAGACCTGTCAATATGAACTGCATCAGCAACTTGCTTTTGTGAAAAACCGCAGCCTTCACGCAGCCTTCGCAGATTTTCACCGATCCTGTTGTCCTGATCCTGATAGATCATTTTGCCCACCTGCCTGTACTACATTTATGTTTGTTATTATACACAGGATATGCAAAAAAAGCCTTAAAATGTGAAAAGCAATCACATTGTATGGAAAAATCATTTCCTCAACACTTTTCAGCATTCTAAAGAATTGCACTTTGCTGCTGAATATGATATTATATTAAAGTTTCCCGTTTTTGTCGGGAAGTCTGACGAAAAATGACCCCAAAAATAAAGGAGCTGCAAAATGTCTGAACTTACTCAAAACAAAATGGGAACCGCACCGGTCGGCAGGCTGCTGCTGACCATGTCGGTTCCGTCGATTCTTTCCATGCTGGTACAGGCGCTGTACAACATTGTGGACAGTATTTTTGTCGCAAAAATCAGCCCGGACGCCCTGACCGCTGTTTCGTTGGCTTTTCCGGTGCAGACGCTGATGATCGCGGTCGGTGTCGGCACCGCGGTGGGCGTCAATTCGCTGATTTCGCGCCGCTTGGGCGAGGGGCGTTCTGAAGAAGCCGCACACGCCGCCAGCCACGGCCTTTTTCTTGCGGTGCTGGGTGCCTTGGCCTTTGCGCTTTTCGGTATTTTTGCCGCTGAACCGTTTTTTTATGCGTTTACTGACAGCGAAACCGTTGCCGGGCTTGGCGCAGTCTATACTTCCATTGTCACCATTGGTTCACTTGGGCTGTTTTTGCAGGTAACAATTGAACGAATTTTTCAGGCGACCGGAAACATGACCATTCCGATGATTACCCAACTGACCGGCGCAATTATCAACATTATTTTTGATCCAATTATGATTTTCGGCCTTCTGGGCTGCCCGGCCTTCGGAATTGCCGGCGCCGCCTATGCCACGATTCTGGGTCAGGTGGTCGGCATGCTGCTGGGGCTTGTTTTACTGCTTTGCTCCAAAAGGATGATTCTGAAGATTCGACTGCGCTCCTTCCGCCCGAATGCAAAAATTCTGAAGGATATTTACGCGGTCGGTTTTCCGGCAATCATCATGCAATCGATCATGTCCATCCTGACCGTTGCGCTCAACGCCATTCTGATCGGTTTTTCCGATGCGGCGGTTTCCGTGCTGGGCGTTTACTACAAGCTGCAATCGTTCATTTTCATGCCGGTTTTTGGGCTGACACAGGGCGCCATGCCTATTATGGGCTTTAATTTCGGTGCACGCAGCCGCCATCGTCTGATGCACTGCCTCAAGCTTTCGTGTGCGGCCGCCTTTGTCATCATGACCGCCGGTATGGCAGTGTTTCTGGCTGCGCCGGAATGGTTGCTCGGGTTCTTTTCCCCTACTGACGAAATGCTGCAAATCGGCGCTCCTGCGCTGCGTACCATCAGCCTTTGTTTTCCGCTGGCGGCCATCGGAATTATGGCCTCGACGTTTTTTCAGGCGATTGGTCACGGTGTCAAAAGTCTGCTGATCTCCCTGCTGCGCCAGTTGATTGTCATTTTGCCCTGCGCCTGGCTGTTTGCCCGCACCATCGGCTTGGCGGGCGTGTGGTATGCGTTTCCGCTTTCTGAGCTTGTTTCGTTTGCCGCCAGCCTCTGGTTCCTTGCTGTTTGTTACCGCAAGGAAATTGCTCCGATGCCGGAGATCAGCACCCCCATCCTTTGATTTTTGCAATGCATAAAATATTTATTTCAAAAGGATTGATTTTCTGATTTTGGTACGTTAGAATAAAGGCAGAAAGCATTCTGCTCTTATTTTAACGAAAAGGATCTGATTTGAATGAAAGATTATTTTGCACTGCGCAAACCAGTCCATTTTGTTTTTCCGATTGACGGAGATTGCCTGAACCAGTATGACGGAACAGAAAAAAACGGAAAGCTCGTTGTCCGTGCTTTGGTGGCTGCTGCGCCCGACGCGGATATTTACATCAACGAAGAAAAAGCATTTTTTAATGGGAAATACTTTGAAGCTGATCTGACTTTGGACGGCCGCCGGAATACCTTTTTTGCCGAAGACATGAATTGCCGGGAAAACTGCGACCGTATTGCCGTTTATGATTTTCGCCATTCTGTGGGCAAATACCGCATTTCCTCCGACGACAATATTTTGTTTCTGCAGGACATTACAAAAAATCAGGATACCTACCGCTCTATCTTTGAAAACCCTTATCTGGCAGTTTACAAGGAAGCTCACGACACATTCAACGCTAAGGTACACCTGAATCTTTTCTACGAAACAGACGAGATGCCCGGGTTTGCCGTTCGCCGCGATTATTTCAATCTTTCGATGATGACCGACAAATTCAAGGCCGAGTGGGAGGCCAACTCCGATTGGCTTCACCTTTCGTTTCATGCGCACCAGGAATTTCCCGACAAGCCATACCAGCATACGACCATGAAGCGCATAACGGAAGACGCCCGCAAAATCAATGCTGAAATTCTGCGTTTTGCCGGAGCGAAAACACTGGCATCGGTTTGCACCGTGCACTGGGGCGAAGCGAACATTGGCGGCGTTCGCGCACTGCGCGCTCTGGGATACCGCGGCCTGACCGGGTACTTTGAATTCTTTGAAAACGGAGATCCGCTGGTGGCCTATTATTACCCCAAGGAGCTGATCAGCCACGTTGGCGGACGTGATTTCTGGATGAATACGGAAGAAGATGTGATGCACGGCAGAATTGATCTTGTGCTGAACACAATTAAATACGAAGACCTTCTTCCCCGGTTGGAATCCATTAAGGCCGATCCACACCGCAGCGGCTTTATGGAGCTGATGATTCACGAGCAGTATTTTCATTCAGATTATACGAATTATATTCCGAAATTCCGCGATTTGGTTCTTGACGCCGCAAAATGGGCTTATGATTACGGATACCGCGGCGCCCTGATGGACGAAGTTATGTTTGAATAAAAATTCTTTCCGCTGTGCTCACCGCACAGCGGTTTTTTGAAATTGCTAAAAATATGCAAAATTTTGCTGAAATTGACCGTTTTCTTAAGAAAACCGTTTTTTTGTGCGTTTTTTTAGTTGCATTCCGAAAAATGAAATGATATACTGTGTATGGTTCGGTTTTTATCTTTATTTAAGAAACAAGCATAAAAACTTATTTTTAAGCAATAAAATCAGTTTGTGCAGAGGAGGCTCTAAAGTTGAAAAACATATCCAACATAGTAGCAGTCACCATCGGTTCGGCTGCTTCGGTGCTGTTTATTGTTCTTTTCAGCCAGACCGCCTCTTCCACCATTGACACAGTCATCCCGTTTCCGCAGCTGATTCTTCTGTTCAGCGGCATCGCCTTGTTGATCTGCGGCGTTGTTGGGCTGCTTTCCGCAAACAAGGTTAGTTTTCTTGTTTGCTCGCTGTTGTCACTTGTCGCTCCTCTGACCGGGTTGTTTTTTACCGAACATAAACTGATTTTCGCGGTTCTGAGTTTGATTTTGTTTTTTACGATGGCTTCAAATTTGATTCAGCCAAAAAGAAAACCTGTTTCGGAAAATGAGGACGTCCCAAAAGCGACCGAGAAAAAAAAACCGGTGTGATGATTAAAATCACACCGGTTTTTTGCGGGATGCTTCCGCTTTTATTTTTTCATCGCAATCGCTTGTCTGGCTGCCTGTGCAATGTGTTCGGCCGTCAGCCCGAACTGAACCAGCAACTCTTTTGCCGGGCCGGACTTACCGAAAACATCATTCACACCGACACGCACCACCGGAACCGGGCAGTACCCGCAAACCGCTTCCGCTACTGCGCTGCCAAGCCCGCCAATGATGTTGTGTTCTTCCGCTGTAACAATGGCGCCTGTCTCCGCAGCGGCTTTACAGATCATTTCTTCATCGAGCGGCTTGATCGTCGCCATATTGATAACACGGGCAGAAATTCCTTCGTTTTTCAAAAGTTCCTGCGCACCAAGCGCTTCGCCAACCATCAGTCCTGTCGCGATCAGCGTCACATCGCTGCCCTCTGTCAATTGAACGCCCTTGCCAATGGTAAATGGATCTTTCTCATCAAAAATTCCTTCTGCCGCCAGACGACCAAAACGCAGATAAACGGGGCCTTCGTGCTCTGCCGCCGCGCGAACCGCTTTTTTTGCCTCTGCGTAATCTGCCGGATTCAAAATCACCATGCCGGGAATAGAACGCATCAGCGCAATATCCTCGCAGCATTGGTGGGTAGCGCCGTCCTCGCCGACCGAGATGCCCGCATGCGTTGCGCCGATCTTGACATTCAGGTGCGGATACCCCACGGAATTTCTCACCTGTTCAAATGCGCGCCCTGCTGCAAACATGGCAAAGCTACTGGCAAACACCAGATTTCCTGCGGCGGCAAGCCCCGCTGCAATGCCGATCATGTTGCTTTCGGCAATTCCGCAGTCAATAAAGCGATCAGGATGCGCCTTCTTAAATGTACCCGTCTTGGTCGCCGCTGCAAGATCAGCGTCAAGCACCAGCAAATTCGGGAAATCGGGATAAATTTCGTTCAGCGCGTCTCCGTAAGCTTCGCGCGTTGCCTTTTTCATTTTTTCGCTCATAATCAATGATCCATTCCTTTCGCAGCGCATTTATTCGGAAAGCTCACAGCTCCTGCAGACGGGAAAACTCCGCCTGCAGCTCGCTCATGGCCTGATGGTACTGTTCCTCGTTGGGCGCGGTGCCGTGCCAGCCAACCTGATTTTCCATATAGGAAACGCCCTTGCCTTTGGTCGTCTTCATCACGATTGCCGTCGGCTTTTCCGAAACCGCCTTCGCCGCCGTCAAAGCCGCTTCGATCTGATCGAAATCATGACCGTCGATTTCGATGACGTTCCAACCGAATGCCGCAAACTTTTCAGGGATCGGGTACGGGGAATTGACCTCGGTAATCGGGCCGTCAATCTGCAGATTGTTGTTGTCAATGATTGCAACTAGATTGTCCAGCTTCTTGGCAGCCGCAAACATGGACGCCTCCCAAACCTGGCCTTCCTCAATTTCTCCGTCGCCCAAAACGGTATACACTCTGTAATCTTTCCGGTTTATTTTTGCCGAAAGCGCCATGCCCGCCGCCGCCGAAATCCCCTGACCAAGCGAACCGGTCGACATATCCACGCCGGGCGTCCCTTTCATATCGGGATGCCCCTGCAGCATTGCGCCGGTATGACGAAGCGACTGCAGCTCACTGATGTCAAAATATCCCCGGTTGGCAAGCGCGGCATAAAGTGCAGGAGCGCAATGACCTTTGGAAAGCACGAACCGATCGCGATCCGGCCATTTCGGCTCTTCAGGGCGAATCCGCATTTCCTTCCAGTACAGATACGCCAAAATATCCGCAATGGAAAGAGATCCTCCCGGATGTCCTGAATGCGCGTGGTAGGTTCCCTCAATCACGCCCATGCGGATTTTGCAGGCTGTAATGCTCAACTGCTTTTTCATTGCTGCTTCCATGTTGTTGACCAGTCCTTCCTTTTCACCTTTGTTCCAGATAATTGATAAAATCGGCCACCGCGCCGCCGGTACAATCCCCGACGACAACCTGCGCCGCCCGTTTTGCGGATTCGTCTCCACTGGAAGGCGCCGCCGCAATCCCGGCGCTGTTCAGCATGGCAAGGTCGTTTTCATAATCGCCGATCGCGCAGGAATCTTCCTTCGGAATACCGAGCAGCTCCCGCAGCCGGCAAAGCCCGCTGCCTTTGTCGGTCCCTTTCGGCATGATCTCAAAATACTGCGCACAGGAACGAAACGCGGAAAGGTTCTGCGGTGCGTTCGCTTCATACCAAAGGCGCATTTGTTCAATGTTCTCCGGATCATCCATCCAGAGCACCTTATATTTTTCCGCCGGCAGCGCGCAAATTTCCACTTTGCGCTGCGGCGCGACTGTAACTCTTTGATGATAGGCGGAATAGCCGTTTTTCCGCGCAACACCAAGCTCATGGCGCATAAAAATTTCCATGGCGGCGGTGGGAAAGTGCGCAAACATTTCCGCCAGAAAGTCGTCTGCGGCGGGATCCAGAAACGTTTCATCCACAAATTCGCCGCGGGCCGCATCGTAAAGGCTGGCGCCGTTTACAAAAATGCCGGGTACTTTGGGCTGCAGCAGCTCCAGCAGCGGCGCTGCGGACTGCCACGCACGCCCCGTTGCAAGCGCAAAAAGCCCGCCGCCCTGCTGAAACCGGCGAATCGCCTCTATGTTCCGCGGCGGAATATGAACGCCGCCGTACAGCAGCGTCCCGTCAATATCGGAAACAAGTAGCTTTCCTTCAAATGGTGATCCCATAAAAAACCTTTCTGTCTGAAAATCTGTTTATGCGTGCGGTTCGCCAAGCGAACTCAGAAACGTTGTAAAATATGGCGGCAATGCGCTTTCAAAATCCATCCACTCGCCGGTTCGCGGGTGCTCAAAGCCGATCTTGCCGGCATGCAGGCACTGTCCGCGCAGCTGGGCAATCACCTTTTTGGGGCCGTACACAGGATCCCCCGCGACCGGGTGCCCCAGCCAGGCCATGTGAACACGGATTTGATGTGTGCGCCCTGTTTCCAGCCGGAGCGCAACATGCGTAAAACCGTCGTAACGCGCAAGCACATGATAATGCGTGACGGCGCCGCGGGAATTTTTTTCGGTGACCGCCATTTTCTTGCGGTCGGCGGTGCTGCGGCCAATCGGTGCATCCACCGTGCCGTCGTTCTGTCTTAAATTTCCGTAAACCACCGCTTGATATTCCCTTGTAAAGGAATGCGCCTTGATCTGCGCCGCAAGGCTTTGGTGCGCAGCGTCGTTTTTTGCCACGATCAGCAGGCCGCTGGTGTCCTTGTCGATCCGGTGCACAATGCCGGGTCGAATCACGCCGTTGATGCCGGACAGCGAACTGCCGCAGTGCGCAAGCAGCGCATTCACCAACGTTCCGGTGCGGTTGCCGGCCGCGGGATGAACCACCATGCCCTTCGGTTTGTTCACCACCAGCAGATCATCGTCTTCATAAACAATATCCAGCGGGATCCTCTCCGGTTGCGCCGTGTCGTCCACCGGCTCCGGCAGCAAAATCCGCACACCGTCCCCGGCGCGCACCCGGTAATTCTTTGCTGCAGCCGTGCTGCCCACCGTTATGGCACCGCTTTCCAGCAGCTTTTGTGCGGCGGATCGAGTCAGCTCCGGGCAAAAGCGCGCGATCAAACTGTCCAGCCGCGCGCCGGTTTCTTCCTCCGGCACATAAAACGTCAGCTCCCGCTGCATGAAAACCGTCCTTTCCAAAATCAAACCGCTGGCTGCGTCATGGCTGCCCGGGTTTTTGCCCGTCCTCTGCCGGCTGTTCCTCCAAAGCGGCGGCGCTGTCGGCTGTCTCTTTCGCCGCCCGCTTGAGCTGGCGCGGCTCCAAAACCAGAAAATAAATGGCCGCCATCCCCGCACCGACCACAACGCAGCAATCGGCAAAATTAAAAATCGGAGGAAAGAACGAAACCGATATATAGTCCACCACTCTTCCGGTGGCAATGCGGTCGATCAGATTGCCAATTCCTCCTGCAACGATCAGCGAAAGCGTCGCCGTAATCCACTTGGATGCGCGCGCCGTTTTGGTGAACAGCAGCGCAATACAGCCGCCGATCAGCACGACCGTCAGCACAATAAACAATGTTCGCTGGTTTTGCAGAATACCAAATGCCGCACCCTCGTTGTGAATATACGTCCAGTTCAGCAGACCGGGAATGCACGGGATCGTCTGGAACTCCGTCATGTTGGTCGTCACAATTGCTTTCAGCAGCTGGTCAATTCCCACCAGCACTGCCGAAACAATCAGCGCAAGGATCGTCATCAACAAATAATCAAACCCTTTCCTGCACCAAAACAACTGCCGCGGCAAAAAGCGGGCGGCAGTTGTTCCTGCTATCTTTTTTTGCGGCTGCCCGAAACCATCTCCGGGTCGTCCTTCAGATCGTAGTCGTCGCCGAACTTGAGCGATTCAAAGCGTGATGTTTTGGGAACAGCGTCGAACTCATAGTCGTTGTCGAACAGAGAAACCTCTTTGCGGGGCTGCGGGCTGCGCGCAGCGGTCTGCTCCGGAACCGCCTGCACCTGCTTTTGCTCCTGCGGAGCAGGCTCTGTCTCGGCCAGAATTTCATCTGCAAGCTGATCCAGATCCACTGCGTCCGAATCGGCTTCCGATTCCGGCTGCAGCTCGGCTTTCGTCTCTTCCTCTTTCTTCTGCGGGGAAACCGGTTCCTGTGTCTCCGCTTCCTGCGCCGAAACGTGCGACGGCTTTTCCTGCGCTTTTTCTTCCTCGCCGCCCGGCAGCGCGTCGATCAGCGTCAGATGCTCTCGATAAACGCCGAGCAGTCTGGCCTTAAACTGAGAGACCTCCTGTTTCAGCGTTTCAATGGCCTCTTTCTGGCCGTCGATCTCTTCCTGAGCGCGGAAAACAATTTCCTGCGCCTCGTTGCGGGCATCCTGCAAAATGATCTCCGCTTTCTGCTCCGCCTCGCGAACAACGGAATCCGCCTGACGCTGCGCGTTGAGAAGCACCTGACCGATGCTGTCCTCTCTGGACTTGCATTCAGCCAGCTTCGCGTCAAGCTCTCGCACCTTTTGTTTTCCTGCGCGATTTTCCTGCGTGATCGCATTGAAGGTTTCCTCAAGCTTGTCAATAAAATCGTCCACATCCTCCACACGGTATCCGCCAATATTTGCTTTGCGGAAGCTGACGTTTTTAATTTCTTCCAGTGTCATCATCGCTGCCTCAACTCTCTTTCCGTGCTTTCTGTTCTGCGAACCGTCCTGCGCGGTTCAGATATATTTTCTGGCCCGAAAACCCAACCGGCCTTTTTTCGTTTGAGGACCCATCTGATCGATGGCAAACTTTCCTTTGCCACGGACAGAAATCTGATCTTCTTCGGCAACATCGGCCGCAACAGCCGTACATTCGGTAAAATTGAGCAAAACCATGCCCTTGCCGATCATTTCTGCAGCAACGCCGCGGCTGCAGTTACAAAGCGCCGCAACTACGCAGTCCAGCCGCGCCGAAGCGATCGTTGCGGAAAGCTCCGCAAAGCCTGCCCCGCCGGGCAGCGGCATCTGTGCCCCTGCGCTGACGCGAACGCCCTCTCCACCCACTTTTTTCAGCTGATCCACAAAGAACGGCGCCATTTCACTGCGGGCAAAAAAGACAGCACGCCCGTCTTCCAGCAACAGATCACCAAGCACATCCCGCTCCACGCCGAGCGACATCAGCGAACCGAGCAGGTCGCGGTGCGAAAGCTGCGCGCCCGCACGAAAGCAAACCGTCACCGCCTCCAGCGGGAATGACTCCCGCTCCGGCTCCACAAAAAGCGGGAACGCTCCGAACAGCACGCGCGCCGCTCCTTCGTAACCGCCCTCAAGAGCAAACCGGACGTCTCTTTGCCGTGCAGCCGCTCCGGACGCCAACAGCGCCTGCCGCTCGTCGAGAAAGCCCACAAACGACGGCTGCGAGCGAAACCGGGCATTCTGCAGCGCCTCGTTCACGCGGGCCAGCAGCACAGCGTCCCCCTGTACCGGTGTAACTCGGGAAGCCTTCATAATCAGAAATATACCCCATTGTTTTCCAGTTTATCGAGAACGTCGTCTCCCGTCAAATCGACATTATATGGCGTAATAATATAGGTGCTGGTTGCAACACGCTTGATTTTGCCGCCGTTTGCATAAGCAACGCCGCTGAGAAAATCAATAATCCGGCGGGAAACATCCTTGTTGGTGTTTTCCAGATTCAGCACAACCGTATGCATCTGAATCAACTCGTCGGCCACCGCGCGCGTTTCCTCTCCAAAGGTTTCGGGCTTTGAAAGCACCACCTGCAGCTGTGCGGTAGCGTGAATATTCACCACCTTGTTGGCTGCGTTTTCCGCAGATTGGCGGCGCGGCGCGGCACTGGAGCGGGTGATTGGCATTTCGTGCTCTTCCTCCACAGCCGGCGCGGCTGCCTCTTCCTCATACATTTCATCGTTTTCCGTGTCAGACCAGATCGTTTTCAGCTTGTCCATAAAACCGGCCATTGCAAGTTCCTCCCAATCGTAATATTTTCATCAGCGATAAATACGCTTTCCAAAAATCGCAGAGCCAACGCGTACCATCGTGGCGCCTTCCAGAATTGCGGCTTCAAAATCGCCGGACATCCCCATCGAAAGGCAATCCATAGTTATATTATCATGTTTTTTTCCTTTCATGTCAACAAAGAGTTGATTCATCTTTGAAAAATATCCCCGCGCCTGTTCTTCGGTTTCACAAACCGGCGGAATCGTCATCAGCCCTCCGACGTGAATACCGGGCAGTTCTGCAGCCGCGCAACAAAGCTCCCACGCGCCCTCCGGGCAGATCCCCGACTTGTTTTCTTCCCCGCCGATGTTTACTTCGACCAGAATGTTCATCGTTTTTCCCAGTTTTGTGCAGATACGGCTGATTTCCTGCGCAAGGTGAAGCGAATCAACCGACTGGATGGTATCGACCTTATCCGCCACCTGGCGAACCTTATTCGTCTGCAAGTGACCGATCATCTGCGCCTCGCAGTGGGAAAGCTCCAGGCTGTCAAACTTGGCGCAAAGTTCCTGCACGCGGTTCTCGCCGATATGATCCACTCCTAGTGCAATCACGCGGTTGATTACCTCGGGTGCAACGGTTTTGGTGGCTGCAAGCAAAATCACCTCGCCGGGCTTTTTGCCTGCGCGCTGCTCCGCCTGTGCCATCTGTTCCCGCACGCGCTTTAAATTTTCCTCCGCCGCGGCCAGCTTTTCGCTGAGCTCTTCATCGAATTTCTTTTCCATCATAAAGATCCTTACCTCCCACAACAACCTGATCGTACAGTTTCAACATTGAGACGTCAAAGGTTGCGCCCGCGCTCAGGTCGCAGATCACAAAATCGTCCCCCCAGTAAATCGGGAAAATCTCACGGAATTTCAGCTGTTCGCCATAAATAATGTAAACGCCCTGCACGTCTTTTTCCTCCGTGCTGCTGTCACCGTTTTCGTCTGTTACGGTACGGGTGCGGTGTTCAATGTGAACGGCGCTGCGCGGTACCCTCGCGCCGGAATATCGTTCGACTTCAATCTGCATGCTTTCTTTTCGCAGCCCCGAAATGGTGCTGTCCAGTGTGCTGCCGCGCAGAACCACTGCCGCTTCGCTTTCCACATCTGTCTGATTGATCGCGGAAACCGTTACGGGAATCCGTTCCCCGGACTCCGGATCAATCAGATAAATTGCGCTGTTAAGTGAAATTCGGCGGGCATCTGTAGCAGAAAGAACCGTCACTGCGTACCAGACATGACTCGGCGCAATTTTCCCAATTGCGCCGGCGGCAACCTCCGTCGGCGCGAGAGTGCGGATTTGTTCAGCGGTAATCGAGCTGATCTGCGAAAGATCGAACACGCCCTCGTAACCGTCTGCCGTACCGGAAAAATAGCCCGAAACCGGCGCATACACCACGCTTTGCGGCTGCGTAATCTTTTTGAGCAGCTCTGCCCGCTTCGCCTGCAGCGCGGTCAGTTTATCCGCAAAGCCGGTCACCTCTCCCGTCACGATCTGCTGTTGACAGAGAACCTCCAGCACAGCGGAACGCGCCGTTTCAAAATCTGCGGTACGATTGCAGCGCAGCGCGGTCTGCAGGCTGACAAGACGAGCATGCAGCCGGGAGGTGATGACATCCGGCTTTGTTCCCGCAATCTCTGTCTGGCCGGCAATTGTTTCAAAGGTTGCAATCTCTTTTTGCACCAGAGCAAGCTCCTCCTGTGCGGAGATTTCATCCTCACTGGCATAAACGCGCGCTACCACGCCATTTTTCTTCACCTTGGTTCCGTCGGAAACCGCATATTGCAGCGCGCCGCCGGAAACAGCATTCTCCACCACGGTTTCCTCCCGCAAAAAGAGCATTTCTGCATTGATTGTTTCCGAATAAGCTGTGTTCAGCACCGTTTCGCTGCTATATTTGCTGCCGCTGCTTTTGTAAATATGATAACCGACATAGGAAGCCGCCAATACAAACGCCAGAAAAGCGATCAGGCTTTTTTTTACTTTTGCGCCCATCACGGCCGCCTCCTTTTTTGCGCGAATGATAAATATCCTGTGTTTTTGATTATATCACAGTTCCAGCGCTTTTTCCACCTGCATTGCCGCTTTGGAAAACAGCTCCTCGCCGGACAGCCGGTCTCGTTCCAGCCAGAAAACGCGTTCGTCGCGCCGGAACCAGGTCAGCTGCCGTTTTGCGTAGCGCCGTGTTTCGCGTTTGAGGTTTTCCACCGCCTGTTCCCGGCTGCACTCCCCTCGCAGAAACGGTGCCAGCTCTTTGTAGCCGATCGCCTGTAATGCCGTTGCTCCGCCGGGCATTGCCAGCACGCGGCGGGCTTCCTTCTCCAGCCCGGCAGCCATCATTTCATCGACGCGCCGATCGATCCTGTCGTAAAGCTTTTGCCGGTCGGCAAAGGTGACGCCAAGCATGCAAAGACGGTACGGCGATCCCTTTTCCCGTGAGCGGCGCTGCTGTTCGCTCATGGTAACGCCCGTCTTCCGGTAAATTTCAATCGCACGAATGATACGTCCGAGATTGTTCGGGTGCAGGCGCACAGCCGTTTCGGGGTCGAACTGTGCAAGCTCCGCAAGCAGCGCTTCTCCTCCCTGTTCCGCCGCTCTCTGCTGCAGCTCGCTGCGCAGCCCGGGATCCCGCGTTTCTTCCGCAAATTCGATTCCGTTCACGAGAGAGGAAACATAAAGCCCCGTTCCGCCTGCCAGCACCGGCAGCTTTCCGCGGCAAAAAATATCTTCTGCGCACCGGGCGGCGTCCTGCACAAAGCGGGCGACGCTATACGACTGCTCCAACGGCAGAAATCCGGTCAGGTGGTGCGCAATGCCCTGCATCTCCGCTTCGGTGGGGCGCGCGGTACCGATCTGCATTTCGCGGTAAATCTGCATCGAATCGGCGGAGATCACCTCGCCGCCAAATCGCTGCGCAAGCTCCACTGCCAGCGCCGTTTTCCCGGAAGCTGTCGGCCCCACGACGCAGACCATCGGGATCTTTTCTGTTTTCATCGTGATGCCGTCTCCTTGCAGCCAACTCGGGATCTTGCCCCGGCCTGTTAAACTCTTTCCCCTTTTCCTGATGTCGGAACGAAAGAATCCTGTACTATTTCGTTTTCTTCTACCTTTATGGAATCCGCCCGAACTGCTTTTCCAGCTCGCGCTTTTTCATGGAAAGATAAACCGGGCGTCCATGCGGGCAATAGCGGATCTCGGGGTGTTCATGCAGCTGCTGGGCAAGCGCCGTCAGTTCCCGCTCGCTGCTTTTGTCACCGCCCTTGACGGCGGCGCGGCATGCGATGTTGTGCAGCAGCCAATCGTCGTGTTCCGTGGAAATATCGCGGCGGTTTTCCTGCAGATGGGCGGCAATTTCAAACAGTGCGTCGGTGATATCCTGCTCCCCAAAGGAAAGCGGCGCGCTGCGCACCAGAAGTGTTCCCCCGCCGAAATCCTCCAGTTCGAACCCTGCTCTGCTCAGCTGCTCGCGGGCGGCAAGAAGCGCTGAATAGGAATCCTTGTCCATCGTTACCGTGACCGGACTGAGCAGCTGCTGCGCATAGCGTTCGCCCTGCTGTGCCCGCAGTTTTTCGTAAAGGATGCGCTCATGTGCGGCGTGCTTATCGATAAAAACGAGCTCGTCCGCCGATTCCAGCAGAATATAGGTTCCGAACACCTCGCCTACAAAGCGCAGAGGTCGGCTTTCCGGTTCGGCGGTGAATGGCTCCGACTGTTCGGCCCCAGGCTCCGCCGCAGCTGCAGCCGATTCATCCTTTGGCACTTGCCCGACAGCAGTCTTCGGTTCTGCCAACAGGCTCTCTTCTTTTTGGGGAAGTTCCGTTTTTTCAAAGCGATCTTCTTCCACCCGCGGAAGATCTGCCGCTTTTTCCGGCAGAGGCGAACCAAACGGGCGCAGAGACGGTTTTTCGATAACGTATTCCTCGTCGGCAGCATCAGCATTCTTCACAGGCAGGCGTTCAATGCCTGTCTGTATAGGCCGAGGCGGTTCCTCTGCTTCCGCGCGGGGGGCAGACTTTTGCAAAAAACCGCTGAGCACCTGCTGCGGCGGAAATTTTTGCACAAAATACCCGCCGCCCGCCGCGTCGTTAAGCCTGCTGTGCAAAGGCTCCGCCGTCGGTGTCGGTTGTGCCCGACCTTGCTGCTTTGGTTCCTGCTGCGGAAGCCGAAGCTCCGCAGGGCGGTCTCCCTGCGCCAGCGCCGATTTGACGGCATGATACACCGCGTCAAAAATCGGCCGCTCCGTTACAAACCGAACCTCAATTTTTGCGGGATGAACGTTGACGTCCACCGCCGCAGCCGGCACCGTCAGATGCAGCACGCAGGAAAGATATTTTCCCACCATAACGCTGCCTTTAGCGGCCTCGTCCACTGCCGCGCCGGCCGTTCGGCTTTTGACAAAGCGGCCGTTGATGTAAAAGCTCTGCATGGCTCGGGAGGGACGTGCATCTGCCGGGCGGGACACAAAACCGCTCACCCGCACCGCACCGAGCAAATATTCCACGGGGATCAGCCCTGAAACAAACTGCCGACCGTAAACCGCAAAAATAGCGGATTTCAGTTTTCCGTCCCCCGGTGTTCGCAGCGTTTCCTTTCCGTCGCGCAGAAAGCGGAACGCGATCTCCGGATGAGAGAGGGCTGCTTTGTCCACTACGCCCGCAACCGCATTTCCTTCGGAAACATCCTTTTTCAAAAACTTCATCCGGGCGGGGGTATTATAGAACAGGTCGCGCACCAAAATAGTGGTTCCCACCGGGCACCCCGCATCCTCGCAGCTTTTTTCAATTCCGCCCTCGATCACATAGCGCGTTCCGGCAAGCTCCTCTTCGGTTCGGGTGAGCAGCTCCACACGCGCCATTGCGCAGACGGAGGCAAGCGCCTCTCCCCGGAAGCCAAGCGTACCGATTCCGGCAAGATCGTCCTGACTTCTGATTTTGCTGGTAGCGTGGCGCAGAAACGCGAGGGGTACATCCTCCCGCGCAATGCCGCAGCCGTTGTCCGAAACGCGCAGAAACGTAACGCCGCCGTTCTGGATCTCGACCGTAATGCTTGTGGCGCCGGCATCGACCGCGTTTTCCACCAGTTCTTTTGCCGCCGAGGCAGGGCGTTCCACCACCTCGCCTGCTGCAATCAACTCCGCAAGCTGCTTATCCAGCACATTGATCTTTGCCATTATACCACCTCACGCGCGCAAAATATAGAAAATTAAGGGAATCTGCACCCTTCCTTCAAAGCTTCTGTGCCCTTTGCCAAAGCGTAAACAGCGTGTTCATTGCTTCAATTGGCGAAAGAACGTTCGGATCAAGGTTTTTCAATGTTTCCAGAATCTCGGTCTGCGCCGCGGGAACCATCGTCAATTGGCCGCCGTCTCCGTCAGATTCTTCCACGCGGGCACGTTTTGGCTCGGCAGCCCCTTCGGATTCCATTTCTTTTAATATTTTTTTCGCCCGGCGGATCACCGGCTCCGGCACACCGGCCAGCTTTGCGACCTCGATACCGAAACTGTCGTCCGCGCCGCCGCGCACGATCCGCCGCAAAAACGTGATCTCATCGCCGTGCTTTTTCACGGCGATATTATAATTTTTCACGCCGCCGATGGTCTCTTCCATGGCGGTCAGCTCGTGGTAATGCGTTGCAAACATGGTTTTGGCGCCGAGACGGCGTTTGTCCGCCACATATTCCAGCACGGCGCGCGCAATGCTCATTCCGTCATAGGTGGAGGTGCCTCTGCCGATCTCATCAAGGATCAGCAGACTGTCCTTCGTTGCGCTGTGCAAAATATCGGCCACCTCGCTCATTTCCACCATAAAAGTAGACTGCCCGGAAGAAAGATCGTCCGATGCACCGACGCGGGTGTAAATTCCGTCCACAATCCCAAGCTCCGCCGTCTGCGCCGGAACAAAGCTGCCGCACTGCGCCATCAGGCAGATCAGCGCCGTCTGCCGCATATAGGTCGATTTTCCGGCCATGTTCGGCCCGGTAATGATTGCCACGCGGTTTTCATTCTGATCCAAGAGCACGTCGTTGGGCACGAACGGCGATTCCGAAAGCGCCTCCACCACCGGATGGCGGCTGTTTTTCAGAACGATCCTACCGTCCAGATTCATCTGCGGGCGGCAATAGTTCTGCGCAGAAGCCGTTTCCGCAAACGAGGCCAGAACATCGAGCTGAGCAATGGCCTGCGCCGTTTTCTGAATGCGCTCCAGCTGGGCGGCGACAGTTCTGCGCACCTCGTCGAACAGCTGGTATTCCATCTGCACCGAACGCTCCTGAGCGCCGAGAATGCGGCCTTCCAGCTGCTTTAGCTCCGGCGTGATGTAGCGTTCGCCGTTGGTCAGCGTCTGTTTGCGTATGTATTCGGGCGGAACGGAATCCTTGAACGAATTGGAAACCTCGATGTAATAGCCGAAAACGCGGTTATAACCGACCTTGAGCGTGCGGATCCCGGTTCTTTCCTTCTCCTGCGCTTCAATTCGGGCAATAAAGCCTTTGCCGTCGGTCATATCACTGCGCAGCGCGTCCAATTCGGCATTGTAGCCTTCACGGATGATCCCGCCCTCACGCACCGTGATCGGCGGATCCTCCACAATGGCGCGATCTACCAGCTCACAAAGATCCTCCAGCGGATCGATCTCCCGCAGAATCTCCGTCAGCAGCGAGCACTTTACCGGTTCCAGCGCCTCCCGCAGGGCGGGCAGCTTCTGTGCGGTAGAGCAGAGAGAGCGCAGCTCGCGCCCTCCTGCCGAGCCATAGACCACGCGCGTCATCAGCCGTTCCAGGTCAAAGATTCCGGTCAGCTGCGAGCGCACCGTCTCCCGCAGGACCGGATCGTTCACCAGCTCCTCCACAGCATCGTGGCGGCGCAGGATATGCGCGCACTGCATCAGCGGGCGTTCGATACAGGTGCGAATCAGCCGTTTTCCCATCGCGGTCTGCGTCCGGTCAAGCACCCAGAGCAGCGTGCCGCGTTTTTCCTTGCTTCGCATGGTTTCCGTCAGCTCCAGATTCCGCCGGGCGGAAAGGTCGAGCCGCATATACTGCGCCTGCGAGTAAAGTGAAAGCGAATTGATGCGCTCAATTCCGGTGCGCTGCGTTTCCTCCAGGTAACCGAGCAGCGCGCCGAGCGCCGGAACGATGTTGCTTTCCTCCGGCAGCGAGAGCGCCGGAAGATCGTCCTTTTCAAACTGCCGCAGCACTCGTTCGCGGCAGGCCGCCCTGTCGAACCGTTCGTCGTCGAGCAGCTCGCCCGATGCGTGCAGGCGTTCGCGGCAAAAGGCGCCGATCTCGCTCAGCTGCATCACCGCGCCGTTGAACAGCAGTTCCTTTGGCTGATACCGCGCCAGTTCGTCGCGCAGGGAGGCGCATTCGCCCTCCGGCAGCAAAAGCTCCGTTCCGTAAACCTCTCCGGTGGAAATATCGGCAAAGCAGACGCCGCAGCGGTTTTCCGCAAGATAAACGGAAGCGATATAATTATTGCGCGTTTCGTCCAGCATACTGCCTTCCAGAATGGTTCCCGGCGTCACCACGCGGACGATGTCGCGCTTGACCAGCCCTTTTGCGGTCGCCGGGTCTTCCATCTGTTCGCAAATGGCGACCTTATAGCCCTTTGCAATCAGGCGGGCAATGTAGCTTTCGGCACTGTGGTATGGCACGCCGCACATCGGCGCGCGCTCCTCCTGTCCGCAGCCGCGGCCGGTCAGCGTCAGCTCCAGCTCCTTTGCGACAAGCTTTGCGTCGTCAAAAAACATTTCATAAAAATCGCCGAGCCGGTAAAACAGGATGCAGTTTTTATACTGCTCCTTGACGCTCAGGTATTGCTGCATCATAGGTGAATATTCCGCCAAACAGGTCGCCGCCTTTCCTCCCTAATTTAAAAAATAACAGATTACCGGGTCTGCCGCAAAATTAATGGCAGCCGCCGCAGGAGGAACAGTCGCCGCCGCAGGAAGCCGACGGGTCAAAGTCCGCGGTGTCGGGGTTCTCTCCCTCGGCGGACTGCGAAATGATGGCATTGATCCGCTGCAGCAGCTCATCCAGAGCAGATTTTGCATTGTCATAAGCTTTCATGTGTTCGTTGCTCATAATTTCGGCATAAACGGAACGCAGCTCGCCGTTCAGGCTCTGCAGCTTGTCGTTGTCGGGGTCCTCCTTGCCCGCCTCGTTGCTGATGGCAAGGCGCTTGAGATTAAATTCGCCGATCAGCTGCTGCAGCCTGTCGTCGTTGTCGCTTGCCAGACGGGCGGCATTGTAGGCAAGATAGCGCTCATCCTGCTGAATCGCGTGGCCGAGCTTGCGTGTCATTTCAATAATATCCATGTTGTTACCTCTTCCTCCGGCGGGAATTTCGCCGGTAATCATTTTTATTTCATCGCCATTCGGCGAAAGAAAGCTTTTTGAATTTACTCCACTTCCTGCAGCTCGCCTTTTAAGATCCAGTTGAGAGCCTCGATGACACGGACGCGAGCAAAGCGGCCGATCACTTCTTTGGGAGCGGGAAATGTAATAATCAGGTTGCCCTCCGTTCTGCCGGAAATACCACCCTTTTTGTGTTCCTCCTCGCAAAGGACGCGCACCGTCCGACCAACCATTGATGAGCAGCGCTCCGCCGCAATTTTTTCCTGCAGCGCGAGCAGCTCGGAAAACCATTTCGACTTTTCCTCTGCAGGAATGGGGTCGTCCATTTTTTCGGCGGGAGTCCCCCTGCGCGGGGAGAAAATAAACGTATAAAGCGATGTGAAGCCGACTTTTTCAACAAGGTCGAGCGTTTCCTCAAAATCGGCTCGCGTTTCGCCCGGGAATCCGACGATCACGTCGCTGGTCAGCGAAATTTCCGGCATTGCCACGCGCACAGCCGCCACCTGCGCAAGGTATTTTTCTTTTGTGTAGCCGCGGTTCATCTGTTTTAAAATGCGGTCGCTGCCGGATTGAAACGGCAGGTGCAGGTGCTTGCAGATTTTGTCGTTGGCGGCCATTGCGGCAAACAGCTCCGGGGTGGCGTCCTTCGGGTGCGACGTCATGAACCTCACCCAGAAATCGCCGGGAATCTCTGCGACCCGGCTGAGCAGCGACGCAAACGACACGGGATTCTCCAGATTTTTCCCGTAGGAATTCACGTTCTGCCCCAACAGCGTGATATCCTTAAACCCTGCTGAAACGATCTCCTGTGCTTCAGCCATAACGTGCTCCGGCGTGCGGCTGCGCTCTCTGCCACGCACGTACGGCACAACGCAATAGGAACAGAAATTGTCGCAGCCGTACATAACCGGCAGCCACGCGCGAATGCTGCCGTCGCGGCGAACGGGAATGTCCTCGGCAATGACGCCGTCGCAGCTTTCGCACGCGAAAACGCGGCGCCCCTCCTGCAGATTCTGCAGCAGCAGTTCCGGCAGACGGTGAATGTTGTGCGTTCCGAACACAAGATTGACAAACGGGTAGCTGTCATGGATCCGCTGGGCAACATGCTCTTCCTGCATCATGCAACCGCTCAGCGCAATCACCAGCGACGGGTGACGCCGCTTGATATTCTTGAGCGCGCCCACGTTGCCGAACACGCGGTCTTCCGCGTGTTCGCGCACAGCGCAGGTGTTGAACAGGATCAGATCCGCCTGCTCGTCGTCATCGGTAAACTCGTAACCCATCCCCGCGAGCATGCCCTTCATGCGCTCCCCGTCGGAAACATTCTGCTGGCATCCGTAAATATGAACACTGGCAAGCGGCACCGCACCGCGCGCGCGAATCTGCATGATCTCGCGCACCTGTTCGGCACATTCCTGCTGCTTTGCCCTTTCCTCCTGTGTAATCGTTCTGATCTTAACCAAAAATACAAACCGTCCCTTCGTTGCGGCAGTCAGGTTTTTTCGGCGGCGCCGCACCCTTTCCGAATCATTATATTATACCAATTCCGCGACCGGATTACAACCCGGAACGACCGCAATTTACAGTATTTCAGAAACTTCCCGCACAAGCCGTTTTTCTCACCTGTCGTTGCTTTTTGTGCGCAGCCGACGTAAAATAGAAAAAAACAGAAGCATAAAAAGGGGCTGTCAAAAAATGAATTCCACCGAATCCCTTACACCAGACGAGAGGGCGCTGCAGACCGTACCGGAAGCAGACCGCGCCGCGCTGAAATACATGCTGGAACCGCCTTCCTCCTCGATTTTGCCGAACAGCGGCGAGGCTCCGGAAAAATTTCTCCGCGCCATGGCAAACTTTCGCAAGCTGATGATGATGTACCGGTGCGCCAGCATGGAAATTGAAACAAAGCTCAATGTGCTCAATGCGGAATTTTCGCTCAATCACAACCGCAACCCGTTTGAAAGCATCAAAAGCCGGATCAAAACGCCGGAAAGCATTGTGGAAAAACTGCAGCGCAAAAAATTGCCCGTCAACATTCAAAGCATCGAGCAAAACCTGTTCGACGTTGCTGGAATCCGCGTCATCTGCTCGTTTCCGGAAGATATTTACGTTGTGCGCGATCTACTGCTCAACCAAGACGACCTAACGCTGGTTGACGAAAAGGATTACATTCGCAGCCCCAAGCCAAATGGGTACCGCAGCCTGCATTTGATTGTGGAGGTGCCGATTTTTCTTGCGGAGGAAAAACGCCCCATGAAGGTGGAAGTGCAGCTGCGCACCATCGCCATGGATTTTTGGGCAAGTCTGGAACACAAGCTCAAGTATAAAAAGAGCATTCAGAACGCCGAACAAATTGCGCAGAAGCTGAAGGAAAGCGCCGAGCTCAGCGCCCTGCTGGATTTGCAGATGCAGGAAATTCGCAGGCAGATCGACGGGCGGGCGTAGCCTCTCCGTTTACATCCCTCTTTCGTGCAAACCCCCGCGCCCGGGCAATCTTCCCCGGCACGGCAACGCCCCCCTGCGGCAGTTTCAGTTCTGCCGCAGGGGGGCGCGTTTTTCTGCCCTTTTTACTTGAACCGGTTGGATTTTGCAAACAGCATCGCAACACCTGCGCTCAGCGCAAGCGACAGCACAACAATGATCCAGAAGCCCCACTGACTTTGAGCAAACGGCATCCCGGATATATTCACGTTCATTCCGTAAGCGCTGAAAATCAGTGTCGGAACCGAAAGCACAATCGTGACAACAGCCAGAACCTTCATCACAATATTCAGATTATTTGAAATAACCGAAGCAAAGGCGTCCATCATGCCGCTGAGAATCCCGCTGTAAATGTTTGCCATCTCAATAGCCTGTTTGTTTTCAACAATCGTATCCTCCAGCAGTTCGTCATCCTCGGGGTATTTTTTAATGCTGTCGGTCTTGAGCAGCTTTTCGAGCACCACTTCGTTGGAGCGCAGCGCCGTTGTAAAATAGACCAAGCTCTTTTCCAGCTTGAGCAGCTCGATCAACTCTCGGTTCTGCGTGGATTTGTGCAGCTGGTTCTCGACCATGTCGCTCTTTTTATCAATGATACGCAGGTCCTGCAGATAAAGCGATGCGGTGCGGTAAAGAATCTGAAAAATAAACCGTGTTTTCATGTTGGTAAAAAAGCCTTTGACCCTGCCTTCGGTGAACTGCTGCAGCACCGGCGTGTTCTCCAGGCATACGGTAATCACCGCCTCTTTGGTAACCAGAACAGAAAGCGGAATCGTATCATAAAGCTCTTTTTCGTCGTGCTCCTTAACGGTCGGAATATTGACCAGAACCATGGTGCAGTTGTCATCCACCTCAATACGCGAGCGCTCGTCCGTATCCAGCGCGGCTCGCAGCAGATCTGGATCAATTGCATAGCGGTTGGCCAACGCGGCAACCTCTTCTTCGTCCGGCCTCACCATTGAAATCCAGCAGCCCTCCTCTGGAACGGGGATCTCTCTGAGCATATTATCTTTGGTTGTAAAAATCCGGGTCATAACAGGGTGTCTCCTTTCGTCTGAGCGCGAAAACGCCGGCAGGCATAATCCTGCCGTTCCGGGCGCGGCTGATTGTTTTTCTGCATAAAGGTACGCTGCTTTCAGGACACGGTTCCGGCTGCATGAGACCACCCCTTTCTTTTCCGAATTTCCAAGCACGGTCAGCCTTACATCTGCTCGACCGGCTCAATGGAAAGCACGTCAAGATGCTTGAGCAGCAGGCGGCGGGTCAGATGGATCAGCGAAATCCACGTTGCTTTTTTTGCCTCATCCGGCTCATCGATAATGCGGTTATCATGATAAAAGCGCGAAAATACCGCTGCCAGCTGATAAGCGTTTTCACAAATATAGTTCGGCGCTTTTTCCTGCATTGCGCGGCGGAAGGCTTCGCCGGTCAACAGGATATTCAGCGCCAATTCGCGTTCCACATCGGTGTATACGCCGGAAAATTTCTCCGCGGCAGACCCGCTGCCGAGGCGCTTGCAAATGGAGTTGATGCGCGAGATCGTGTAAAGCAGATACGTCCCGGTTTTGCCCTCAAACGAAAGGAACTTGTCAAGGTCAAAAATATAGTCCTTGGCGGGATTGTTGATCAGATCCCCGAATTTGACCGCCGCGACACCGATTTTGCGCGCAAGCTCCTGCTTTTCGTCGTCAGAGACAAAGCCGCTACTCTCCATTTTTTCGTGCGCAGCCTTTGTTGCCGTATCAATCAGGTCGCTTAAACGCATCACGCCGCCGTCGCGTGTTTTGTAGGGCTTGCCGTCCGCGCCGTTCATGGTGCCGAAGCCGATGTGGCAAAGCTCGGTACCGTCCGGCACCAACCCCGCTTTTTTGGCGCAGCGGAACACCTGCGTAAAATGCAACCCCTGCCGTTTGTCCACCACATACCAGATCTTATCCGGGGCAAAGTCCTTTTCCCTCTGAATGATCGTTGCAAGATCCGTCGTGGCGTAAATGCTGGAATTATCCGATTTGCGCACGATCACCGGCGGCATGGGCGCCTTGTCGCTCTCCTCCGCAACGTCTACCACCAGAGCGCCGTCACTTTCGCGCAGCAGATTTTTCTTCTCCAGACGCTCCATCAGCTCGCCGAGGTATTTGTCGGCGTCACTTTCTCCATACCAGAGTTCAAAATCGACGCCCAGCGCCGCATAATTCTTTTTGAGGTCCTCGCTCGAAACGCGCAGAATCTCCTTCCACAGCGCCAGATATCCGGGACGGCCGGCCTGCAGTTCGGCGGTTGCACGGTGCGCCTTGGCAGAAAACGCCTCGTCGGTCTTGCTTTTTTTACTTGCAAACGGGTAAATTTCGCACAGCGTATCAGCATCAAGCTGCGGCACGTCTCCGTCCGCCGGAAAATTTTCCGCAAAGCACGCCCAGTCCGGATGACGCTCGGAAAGCTCCGCGATCACCAGCCCAATCTGCAGCCCCCAGTCGCCGAGATGCACGTCCCCGAGCACGCGGTTGCCGGTTGCCCGCGCCAGCCGCTTGAGCGATTCGCCGATAATGGCCGAGCGCAAATGCCCGATATGCAGTGGTTTTGCTACATTCGGTCCACCGTAATCAATCAAAATCGTTTCGGGCTGTTCCGCCTGCGGAACACCGAGGAACTCATCCGCGGCAACGGCGCGCAGGGAGTCCAGAATCGCCGCATCGCTCAGGCTCAGATTCAAAAAGCCCGGCTTCACCATTTCCGCCTTGCTGAACATGGTATTCTCCCGCAGCACTGCGGCAACCTCGTCCGCCACCACAAACGGCGGTTTGTGCGCCTGTTTTGCCGCGCCGAACGCGCCGTTACACTGAAACTGGCACAGATCCTGCCGGTCGGAAACGGTCACGCCGCCCAGCGCGCGGTCGTATCCGCATTTTTCAAAGGCATCCGAAACAATCCGGGTAAGCTGTTCTGTCAGTAATTTCATCTTTTCATTTCCCCTCTGCCTGTTCGTTCCCTGCGGCAGGCTTTTCCGCCCCTCTGCGCGCAAACCACCGCCGGTTAAACAGGAGCATCGTCGTGTTTTTATTATTTTACCACACCGTTCCGGATGATGCAACGCAATCAATATTTTTTCGATACGCCGGACTTCTCTTTTCCCGAATGCTCCCTCGTTGCATATCCTGCGCGTACGTGGTAAAATAAAGCTGTTGCCAGACGATTTATTCCACCGGATAACTGAGGTGTTTACCATGATTCTTGGCGCAGTGCTCGCCGGCGGCAGCGGAAGCCGAATGGGCAGCGAAATGCCGAAGCAGTTTTTGCCTCTCTGCGGAAAGCCGATGCTCATCCGCACGCTGGAACCGTTTTTTCTTTGCAAAGAAATAGAAAAAATCCTTGTTGCCGTCCCCGAAGACTGGCGGACGCGAACCGCAGAGCTGGTACAGAGCGCATTCGGCTCGCCGGAACGCTTTGAAACGATTGCCGGCGGCGGCGACCGCACAGAATCGCTGATGCTTGCGGCAGCCCGCGCCGCAGAGCTGGACGGCTCGGACGATGCAATTCTTGTTACACACGACGGGGCGCGCCCGTTCATTACGCCGGAGCTGATTCTACAAACCGTACAAGCCGCCTGTGAAACCGGCGGCGCCACGGCGGCGATTCCCGCTGTGGATACCATTGCGGTTGCCGGCGGCGGCGTGATCGACCGCATTCCCGACCGTTCGTCGCTTTGGCAGATTCAAACCCCGCAAACCTTCCGGCTGGCTCTGCTGCGCCGGGCGGCCGCCTCTCTGAGCAGCGCCGAACGCGACGGGCTGACCGATGCCTGCGGCATTTTTGTCGCGCGCGGGCTGCCGGTTCGCCTTGTGGCGGGCAGCCGCAACAACCTGAAGCTCACCACGCCCGACGACCTGTTTCTGGCCGAAGCGCTCCTCCGCTCTACCGCCGATAATTTATTAGATATGCGCTGTCGTGATTAAACGATTGAATTCAGGTGAAGAATCATTGAAAGTCTTTTTTTTAGGAACTGGGGCAGCTGATTGGCCCCTGAGAAAAACAGCAGACCTGAAGGAGTTCAGAAGATTTTCCTCCGTTCTGATCGATGATGTGCTCCTGATCGACCCCGGTCCACAGGTGTTGGAGGCAATACAAGAGTTCAGAAGAAACCCCGCCGCAGTTCGTTATATTCTCAACACACACAAGCATGAAGATCATTACTGCGCAGAAACAGTGGATGCGCTGACAGCGATAGGCGCTCAGTTTGTGAATCTGTCAGCAGGAGAGACGGTGCAGCTTGGCCGGTATACCATATCAGCCTATGCGGGCAATCATGCAACCTGCCCCAACACAGTGCATTTCATAATCTCGGCTTCCGAAGTGTCCGTGTTTTACGGTCTGGACGGCGCATGGCTTTTGTATGAGGAAGTGCAGGCCATTCAGCGAGAGAAGCCGTCTTTGGCCGTACTGGATGCGACGATCGGCGACGCGGACGGTGATTATCGCATTTTTGAGCACAATAACTTGCAGATGGTTTTGGAAATGCAGAAAACATTAGCCCCCTATGTTGGCCGTTTCTGTATTTCACATATGGCGCGCACTTTACACACGGATCACCAAACATTGTCCGAAAAAATGGCGCGGTACGGCATTACCACAGCTTACGATGGATTGGAAATTGATGTATCGGTTTCTTCTCGTGACTACACAGTTCAGAAAACCGACGGATCTTCGGCGCCGCGTCAGTTCCTGATTTGATCCGACCCTCTCCGGAAAGGCAGATGCTTTATGAAAATCACGATTCCTTATCGTCGCAGCCGAATCGGCCAGACCATTGGCTATGCGCTTTCCTCGGCGTTTTTACTGGCAGTCATCGTCTTTCTTTTTCGCATCGGCACGGCGGCCTCCGTTGGCTGCGCCATGATTTCGCTTCTTTTCTTTCTGTTTCCCTTCTGGATGACTATTCACACCATCTGGCGCGCCGCTGCGAAAACCGGCTGCTTCTCTATTACCTCCGACGGGATTGAAAACATTTCCCACCCGCTTTCCATCGGCTGCTTCAGCTTTCCTCTCACCATCCGGCTGATCCCCTGGAGCTGCATCGACTCGTTCCGCATTGACCGTTCCGCCGGCGGAGAACGGCTGCTGCTGATGGCAAAGGACATTGCCGAGTTTCCAAAGGGCTACTCGCCGCTGATGCGTATGCTGCTGGAACGGGATCAGAATCGAGGCATCTGCGGTTTCTCCCTCGATTCCCGTTCTGCCGACGCTGATCCGCAGGAGCTGCTTCGGCTACTGCAGCGCGAGCTGGAAAACTTTCGCCGCCGCGATTACCCCTCCGGCTGGCCGGAAGCGATGCCTCCCATTGCTCCGGAATCTTCAGGAGAAGGCGGTTCCTCCGGCAGTGATTTCTGATTGACTTTTTGGCGTGTAAAGACTAAAATAAAGACGGTAAATTCCTTTCGGATTGCGTATTCCGCCCATATTGCGGTGCGCGCCGGAAAGAAAAATAAAAAATTCGAAAAAAGGAGTTGGGCTTTGTGGACGCATCGGGTCGAAGTAGAAACGCCGACAGCAGCTGTCACAGACGATGGGCAGCAGCAGACCGTGCTTTTGCACAGGCCCGCTGCCGCCGCCTTCAGCGCTTTGTACCGCACAAAACCGCCGCCCTGCTTTGAGGGGAATGCACAGGCGTTTCTGTGCTTTGCTGCTGCGCGTCTATGACAGCCGAATGCGGATTTTTTCGCATTCGGCTTTTTGCTGTCTGCTTTTCTTCTGACCAATTGCACCGCGGCTTCCGCACAGCGGATCCGCACAAAAATGCGAGTCGGCAGAAAGGCATGATGATGAAGTGGAAGAACAGTACAATTTTGGTGAATTAATGGAACTGGCGGAAAACCGGCAGTTGCGGGAACTGAAAACCCGGCTTGTTGAACTTAACGAGGCGGACATTGCGGAGTTTTTGGAGGAGCTGCCACAGGAAAAGAGCGTTGTGGTGTTTCGGATGCTGCCAAAGGAGCAAGCCGCCGACGTTTTTGCTTTTCTTCCGACCGAGGTTCAGGGGCAGATTATCAACGGAATTACCGACACCGAGCTGAAAAACATTGTGGAAGACCTTTATGTCGACGATGCGGTCGATATGCTGGAGGAGCTGCCCGCAACGGTTGTTCGCCGCGTGCTGCAAAACGCTGCACCGGACACCCGCCAGCTGATCAATCAGTTTCTTAATTACCCCGAAAACAGCGCGGGAACCATTATGACCGCCGAGTATATCGGGTTGAAAAAAGACATGACGGTGGAACAGTCGTTTGATTATATTCGGAAAAACGGCGTGGATAAGGAAACCATTTATATCTGTTACGTTACCGACGCTCAGCGCCACCTTGAGGGCGTTGTAACGGTCCGCGACCTTTTGATGCATTCCTACGAAACTGTCATCGGCACCATTATGGACGACAATGTGATTAAGGCGGTCACAACCGACGACCGCGAGGACGTAGTCGACAGCTTTAACAAATACGACCTGATCGCACTGCCGGTGGTGGATCACGAAAACCGGTTGGTAGGCATCGTCACCGTTGACGATGCGGTCGACGTTATGGAACAGGAGGCCACCGAGGACATTGAAAAAATGGCCGCTATGGTGCCAAGCGACCAACCGTACCTGAAGCAGAAGATCTGGATCATGGCGCGCAACCGCATTGGCTGGCTGCTGGTGCTGATGGTCAGCAGTATGATTACCGGCGGGATTCTTGCTCATTATGAACAGGCCTTTGCCGCGCTGCCGCTGCTGGTCACCTTTATTCCCATGCTGACCGACACCGGCGGAAACGCAGGCAGTCAAAGCAGCACCAGCATCATCCGCGGCATGACGCTGGGCGAAATTCAGCTGCGGGATCTTCCCCGCGTCGTCTGGAAGGAAACCCGAATCTCTTTGCTTTGCGGCGCGGTGCTCGGTCTGGTTAACTTTATCCGCCTGATGATCGTTTACCCCGGTCAGCCGATGGTCTGCCTGACCGTGGTGCTGAGCCTGTTCGTCACCGTTCTGCTTGCGCAGGTAATCGGCTGCATTCTGCCGCTGATTGCCGAAAAGCTGCGTCTTGACCCCGCTATTATGGCCGCTCCGCTGATTACCACCATCGTGGACGCCGTCAGTCTGGTGGTCTATTTTCAGATCGCCTGCTCGCTGCTTTCCGGAGTTGGCTGAACGTCAGTATATTAAGTTCCCCACGGCCGCCGGAACGCAAAAGCAACCAAGTCCGGATTCGCGCACAGCCCTTGCAGACACAGGAACAAAGTGAGGTGCACCGGTCATGACCCAAAGCATCCTAAAAAAAGAATCGTATTTCCGTAAGTGCAGCTTCTGCAAAATATTTGAGTCCACCGACAAGGCGCCTTCCGGATTGCGTCTGCATTCGCATGATTACACACAAATCTGGTATGTGACAAAGGGCGAATGCGAGCACCGCGTGGAGAATCAGGTTTACCGGCTGACCATTGGAGACACCTTTCTTCTGCTGCCCGAAATTGAACATCAGACGCTGCTGGGGGCAGAATCTTCCGCTATCTGCTGCGAATTTTCTCTTGAAGCCGTGCTCGGCTCGTCCGCCATGCAGGACAACATGAACAACGCCCTCAACCTGATGAGTCTGTCCGTCTTTTTTCAGGATTCGAAGGAACAGCGTCCCCGCTTTCTTTTCCGTCCGGAAACCAGCCGCAGGGTGGAACAGACAATGAGAAGCCTTCTGCAGGAATACGAACGGGAACAGCCGTATTACGAGGAAATGCTGCGAACGGGGATTCAGGAACTGCTGCTGCTTTTTATGCGCGAATTTTCAATTTCCTCAAACTATTGGCACAGTCGGCGCGATTTGATTTATATCAAATACAAGGAACAGATGGCTTCGGCAATCCGTTATATCGACGAGAATTGCGCCTCTCCCCTTACACTCGACGAGGTTTGCAGAATTTCCGCTTTGTCCAAAACCTATTTTTGCTATCTGTTTAAGCTGATTACAAAACAAACCTTTGTCGAATACCTCACTGCCCAGAGAATCCGCGCCTCAATGGGTCTTTTAGAAAACCGTGCGGCTTCCATCGCCGAAATCAGCGAGCAATTGGGCTTTAACAATGTCGCTTATTTTTCCAAAATCTTTAAGAAGCTTACCGGCAGTTCTCCCAGCAGCTACCGCCGCAATCATCTTCAAAAATAACGTCGGAAAACCGTCTTTCGGCCGTGCAGGCTGAAGGACGGTTCTTATTTTTACAAAAGTGCAAAATATATGGATAATAAATAAACCTTTTTTCAAAAAGATTCTGTTAAAATTGATCTGTATTAATCTGTTGCCAATCCGATTTCGGGAAACGTGTTAGATCTTTATCTTTCTCCGGATGGCAGTGACAGCGCCGACGGGTTGTCGCCCTCCAGCGCTCTGAAGTCGATTGCCGGAGCCAACGCGCTGCTGACAAAAACTCCGTTCGACGGCAACGTTACGATTCACCTGGCTTCGGGCACTTACCAGCTCACAGCAAACACCTCCTGGAACTACGCGGCGCCCGGCAAAACCATTTCGTTTGAAGGTGCCGGAGAGGATGCGACCGTTTTTTCGGGCCAAACTGGTCTGGATATTACCTTTCTGACGGTAAACACCTGCGGCACAACGTCGTTTTCCTTTAAAAACTTTACCGTAAGCAATGTCCGCAACGGCATCATCATGCGCGTCAGCAACGATGGATCAGCGGCTACACAGGACGGCGTTTCGGGATATTTTGCAAACCTCACTTTCTCCCGTCTCGGCGGATATTACACGCGCAACATTACGCCCGGCGTGGCCGCCATTCAGTTCCTCGGCTCCTCCAACAACACCATTGAAAACTGCAGTTTTTTTAAAATCCGTGATTATGCAGGGCTGAATATTCACGGCCTGTATATTTCCACGTTTTCCTGCAACAACACCGTGCGCAGCTGCCTCTTTGAGGACGTTCAGCCCGACCCGGTGCGCTTCCGCCGCGGCAGCAGCAATAACCTGGTGGAAAACTGCACCTTTACAAACTCGGGAACCTACGCCTATTGCTCCGAATGGGAGGCCGGCCCCGCCGAACCGGAAGTCTGCTCAAACGTCATTTTTCGCGGCAACGAAATGTTCAGCGGTTACGCGGGCGCGCCGATTCCGGCAATTATGATCTTTAACCCCGGAACTGACCAGGAGGCGCCGGCCGATTCCGCCCGCCTGAACGAGTACGACAATACAATTTACCCCAGCACCCTAAATACAACGGTTCCCGCCGCCGTTAAAAATTATTCCGCCGTTGTGGATGGCTCTTCCCTCGCCGATTTCGTTCCCGTTTATTCCATCGATCGCTGCGAACCGTATCTGAACGTTGATGATCTCGCCTTTTTGCTGAAGGGCACAAGGTTTGAATTTACCTGTTCTGCAAACGAGAGCGGCAAAACAGTCACTCTTACCACGGGCAATTCCTGTTCTGTAAGCGGATTTTCCGTACAGACGGATGCCGCGGAAGGAGAAATTACCGCAGAGCGCCTTTTGGAGTGGAGCGTTTCCTGTGACGAACAAAAAAACGGAACTCTGCCGGTTTTCCGCAGAAATGGCTCTTATTTTGTCAGCCTGACTGCCGTCCGCGAAATGATGGATTTCCAGCTGACGGTGGACAGTGGCGCGGCATCCCTTTCCATTGTTACAGTTTCGCAGACCGTAACCGTTCCGGAAACCATTCAGGTTTTAAAGCTGAAATTTCCCGGCAGCTTTGAAAACAAGGGCGAAAACAACGGGAACTACGCTCTAACCGATTCCTCCAACTTTGATGTTATCACAATGAAGACCGCTGATCTGAGCGGCATCATCCGTTTTGAGGCACTGATTCGTGACAAGGTGAAGTACGCCATCGTAGCAATTCCCATCGGCAACGGAGCATACGGCATCCGCGAATGGAAGAACGCTGCAATCAAGGATTATTACACGCTTGAAGACAGAAAGTGGAGCTCAGCCTCCGGCGGTTATGCCGACAGCTTTCATACAACGCACGATGAATTTATTTACTATGCCATCATTCCGGTCGGCGGAGAAAAGCCAAGTCAGTACCCGCAGTTCCGCGTCGCCAAGGGCTGGACAAGCGGCAGCATTTCAAACTATTCTCAGTTTTTTATCACCGACATTGAAAATTACGCCACGCTGGCACCGGTATCGTTTGATCCCTTAACCGATTCTTATCAGACGGCACAGGGTCTTTCCGCCGCCAAATACACACCGGAAAGCTGGAGCCTCCTGCAGAAATCCATGCTCCGCGCCGACACGCTGCTGAGCAACGCACGGGCTTCACAGACCGAAATTGACGAAGCTGCCGCAGCCCTGAAAGCGGCGATCAACACGCTTGTACCGCGCGGCAACAAAGCTGAGTTGAACCGCGCGCTTGCGCAGGCCAGGCAGCTGGCTGCAGCCGAATACACCGACGAAAGTGCGACCCGGCTCGCCGAAGCAATTTCGTCGGCAGAACAGGTTGCCGCCAACGAAAACGCCGGCCAAAGCGCAATCGACGAAGCTCTGGCAACGCTTTCCTCCGCCGTTCAAGCTCTTCAGCCAGCCCAGGCCTCTTCCGTCGAGTCAAGCAGCCTGCCCGCAGAGTCCGGCGCCGAACCGGGCGACAACCCCATAACCGGCGGTGCTTCCGGGCTGCTGTTCTTCGCTTTTGTCGGAGCCGCTTCCGCCCTGATCTTTTTGTTCTGCCGGCAAAGACTTTGCCGGAATCAGACGGAGCCAACACAGGAATAAATCAAACAGGCAAAATGCCAAAACGCACCGGAACGGTATGGGAGAATTCCCGTCACGTTCCGGTCTTTTTCTCCGGAAATACAACACGGTCTTTTTTCTCCGGAAATACAACACGGGATTTACAAAATTGCGCCGGGTGTGCTATACTAAAAAAATAAGGCGCTTTTTTGCGGATTCCCCGGTGGAATCCCGCAAACAGAAAGGGTGATTTTCCGGATGAAGCATCATGGTCTCAACAGTGAGCAAACCAAAAAAAACAACCGGCTTCTGGTTTTAAACCTGCTTTGCACCATGCAGAACGCAACCCGAACCGAAATTACAAACCGCATCGGGCTTGCCAAAATGACCGTTACCAATATTACGGCCGATTTGCTTGCAACCGGGTTGATTTATGAAAAGGAAACGATTGACCCCAAACGTCAGGGCGCAGGCCGCCGCCAGATGCTGCTGAGCCTTTCGCCCGATTCTCCCGCTGTGGTCGGTGTATGGCTTTCACGAGATTTCTGCATGGGGATCGTCGCCGGAATGAATCTTCAGGTGCTTGAGCGGATGCAGATTGATTTTACCGCCGACGAAACCGCAAGGACGATTACCGAAAAAATTGTACAGCTGGTGCAGGGCTTGACGCGCGGCCTGAGCCGAAAAATTGCCGGCGTCGGTATTGCGTCCATCGGCCCGCTGGAAATTAAGCGCGGTGTTATTCTAAACCCTCCTAATTTTTATCAAATCAAAAATTATCCGCTTGCCGACGAGCTGAGCGCACGGCTGCGGCTGCCTGTTTTTTTGCAGAACGATATGAACGCCGGTGCTCTGGCCGAAAAATACTTCGGCGCTGCCGCCGATATGAAGGATTTTGTTTATCTCGGGCTTACCAACGGTATCGGCGCCGGGATTGTAATGCGGGAAACGCTGTTTGAAGGTTCGCGTGGTTTCTCCGGAGAAATCGGCCATATGTCCATCGATTGCAACGGCCCGTTCTGCCAATGCGGCAACCGTGGATGTTTGGAAACCTTTGTAAGCGTACCTAAAATTATTCAGCAGTTCAACGCGGCTTTTGGGCGAGGCATGACCTCTTTTGCCGAGGTATGTGCTTTTTGCAGCGCTAATCCGGAAGGCGATGCACTGATGGAAGAAATCAGCAGCAAACTTGCCGTCGCTTTGGTGAATCTTTGCAATGCGCTCGATCCCGAGGCGGTTATCATCGGCCACGACGGCGCTTTTTTGAACGACCGCGATTTTACCCGGATTTCGGAACGCGTCAACAGTCGCGTTCTTGCCAAGGATTCCTCTCATATTAAATTTCTGCGCAGCTCGTTTGGTTCTCTTGCCCCCGTATATGGCGCCGCTGTGGTGGTGCTGCGCCGCATTTTTGACGGCAAGCTGATGTATGACGAAATTTTCCCCGAATAAAAGTCCTTTTGACATGAGGATGTATTGAAAAAGCCTGGGCTTACCCAGACCGATAACAAAAGCGCCCGCCGCTTCACACGGAACAAAGGTGAAGTGGCGGGCACTGCTGCGTTATTCATAATGATCGGGGGAAAAATACCAGCGGCTGCCGGTATAGCCGGAAGCCGGCGAATTGACGTTCCAAAACAGATCTCTGTTTTTCTCCAGAAGTGATTTGGCCCGCAGCGTTGCGGCGTTCATGCTGCGCCAGTCGAGCCTTCCAAGCTCTTCATACCGCACATGCAGCAAATATTTCGCGCTGCGTGCAGTATTGCTTTCCCCGCTCTGCGCCAAGGCCAGCAGATACGGCACCGACTCGTCGCCAAGGCTTTCGAACAGCGCAACATCCGCCTGCTGAGCCGGATTTTCCCTGTGACGTTCTGCATTTACCCGGGCGATCATCGCATCCGGAGCGGAAAAATTTAGCGCCAGGAACATTGCTGCTGCGGCAGCCACCACCGCGCGCCCAATATGCAGCTTTTTGCAGAAACGGCCCGCCAGCAGAATTAAAAACACAACCGCCACCAACAGCATGAACCAGGAGGTGTAAACACGCAGCGGCGTCAGCCCGTATGCATTGATATACATCACCATTTTGGAAAACGCGGAAGCAATCAGTGCCAGCGTGAGTACGGTCAGCAGTGAAACACTCGCCCTGACCGCTGCGCCGCCGCTGCGCCCGGAGTAGATGGCAAACAGCATCAGGATCAGATTGATGGACGCAACAACCGTCAGCTCAAAAAAGCCTCTGCGCGCGTATGCCGAATAAACGGTATCCGTAGGCAGGTGACCCCATACGGCGGAAAACAGATAATTAAATTGAATCGCCAGAAAACAGATATCAATCACGCTGCAAACGGCGATCACCGTAACGGCGATTGTAGAATCAAACGGAAGCTTTTGCGGGCGTTCCGCCTGCGGTTCCGGCTGCGCACGGCTCTTGCGGCGAGCTGTATAAAAGGCGGAAAAAACAAAGATCGCCAAAATGCAGCCGATCAGCAGATCGGCAAGAACGCGCCATGCCGTTTGCCCGATGCTGCCAATCACGCTGCTTACTGCAGCTTCAAACGCCTGATCGGCCGAAACCAGAAGCAGCAAAACCACCGCTGCAACCGGCACCGAAGCGGCAACGCCGAGCAGGATCCTGCGCCATGCCGTCCCTTTTTCAATTTTTTTGCAGGAAGCCATCGTGTGAAACACAGCGTCTGCGCTGACAAACGGCGCGCAAACTGCGCTTTGCCACACATCGCGGAAAAATCCCCTGCCGCCGCGGCCAAACATCGCCCCAACGTGCAATGAAAGAAAAAAGTAAACACCAACCAGGTTCAAAACCGAAAGCGTTCGGTTGGAAAACAGACCGATGCAGCACAACAGCAGCACCGTTACCGCTCCGAATGGCCATCCGGCAGATATCCGGAATGCTTTGTCCTGCGCGCCGTACCAGATTGCCACACCGTAAACCGCAGCGGCAAGCAGAATTGCGGAAAAACCGGGCTGCGCAGGCAAAAACAGCAGTTCGCGCAGCAAAACTCCCAACGCGACCGCCAGAAATACCAAAAAACACTCCCGCCGGTCGGCTTTGAACGGCGGCTTCGGCTTCGGCGCAGGCGGCGTCCAGGGGTAATTTGTCTGATACGCCTGCGCGCCTGGCGGCATGGGCGGCGCCTGCGGAAACTGGTCTGCGGCAAACCCTCGCTGCTGTGCACCGGTATCCGGCGCAGTCTGTGCCGCATCGGGCACCGTGCTTGCAGTATTGTTTGAAAATTCGTCATTCACCAGAACCACCCTTTCAATCACGAAAATCAAAAAATGAAAGCTTTCATGTTCTGGTTCTTATTATATCCAATTATTATCGAAAGTCAACCTAGTTTTATTGTTTTTCGATAAATTTATTTAAATAAACAAAAAACAGCCTCTCCTTTCAAACAGCCTTCCCGCCTGAATCACTTTTTCAGCAAAGGCTTCAGTTGTTCGAGCGTCGTTTCAAATTCCGCCACGGTGTCGAGGATCGGCTGCGGAGACGCCATATCCACGCCGGCCAGCTTCAGCAGCTCGATCGGGTGCTGGCTGCTGCCGCCGCAGAGGAATTTGCGGTAATCGGCCACAGCCGGCGCGCCAAGTGTCAAAATCCGGTGCGCGATCGCCGTAGACGCCGCGATGCCGGTGGCGTACTGATACACATAAAACGCGCGGTAAAAATGCGGAATCCTTGACCATTCCGCCGTCAGCTCCTCGTCAACGACAAAATCGGGACCGTAATAAAGCTGATTCAGCTTTCCGTGCAGCTCGTTGAGCGCGGACGGCACCAGCGGCTTTCCCTCCTCGACCATGCAGTGCGTTTCGTTTTCAAAATCGGCAAACATCGTCTGGCGGTAAAACGTGGAACGCAGGTCGTTGAGCTTTTTATCCAGCAGCAGTGCCCGCTCGTCATCGCTTTGCGCGTGCTGTAGCAGATATTCGCTGAGCAGCTGTTCGTTTAACGTGGATGCGACCTCCGCGCAGAAAAGGCTGTAGCCGGCATAAATGAACGGTTGACTGTGGGTTGAAAACCAGGTGTGCATCGAATGGCCAAGCTCATGCGCCAGCGTGAACACATCGTTGAGCGTTCCGGTAAAGTTGAGCAACACATAAGGCGACGAGGTGTAGGAGCCGGTGGAATAAGCGCCCGTCTGCTTGTTTTTGGCCGGATACACATCAATCCAACGCTCGTCGAACGCACGCTGCACCAACGCAGTATAATCCTCTCCGAGCACTGCGGTCGCCCGGAGCACCAGCTGCTGCGCTTCCTCATAGGTATATTTGCGGTCGGTCTCCTTCACCATCGGCACAAACAGGTCATAAAAATGGACATCCGGCAAACCGAGAACCTGACGGCGCAGCTCAACATATTCACACATCGGCTTTGTGTTGGCGCGCGCAGTGGCAATCAGATTGTCATACACGGCTTCCGGAATAAAATTCTCCTCCATCGACATGGCACGCGCAGTGGCGTAACGGCGGCTTTTGGCCGTGAATACGTCGTTTTTAACAGAGCCGTAATAACAGCTGGTCAGTGTGTTGCCGTGCTTTTTGTACGTACCCAGCAGCGCCTTGAAATACGCCGCGCGAAAATCCCTGTCCGGGCTGGTCAGCGCAACGCCGTAATTGGCCTCATTGGCTTCAAAATCGCTTCCGTCCGGAGCCTTGACCACCGGATATTCCACGTCGTTCACCATCAGATCCTCAAATACGCGCACAAAAGAGCCGCCGATATCGTTCATGCGCACCATCAGCGTTTCCTGCCCATCGGGCAAAATATGCTCCTTGCGGGCGAAGAAATCCTTTGCGAACGACGCATAAAGCTTCAACTCCGGCTTTTCGGCGCAATAACGGTCATAATCCTCCTGTGAATACTGCATCAATTCCGGTGCAAGAAACGAAAGCTTTTCCCCGACCCCTGTGGCCGCATTGCGAAACGTTTCGTTCAGTTCCTTTGCTGCCGTGTCGGACATATCCTGATCGAAATTGGAATTGGAAAAAACGCCGAGATCGTCAAAGCCCTCTTCCATTTTTTCGTAAAGAGCGGCTGTTTTGCAAAGCTCCTCCGCTGAGGCGGCCGCATGGCCCTTTTGCGCCGCCAGCTCGTCGGCCAGCGCGAGCATCTGCTGCAGCTTGGCGCGCCATGCCTCGTCCGTGGGGAACATACGGCGCAGATCCCAATGCATTGCGTTATCCATTCAAAAATCATCCTTTCATTTGATGTGGCATCTTACTTTTACCATTATATCCATCTGCACGGCGTTTTACAAGCCTGCAGCGTCAGCTGTCAGGGGGAAAGATTGATTCCTTGCTGTCGTCAATGCATCATTTTTTCATGCCGTGCGCCCAAAAATCCATATATTTTTCTCATGCGTTGTGTTATGATAAAGGCAAATGATCTCCGCGCCTGCATTCGGCACGCCATCTGTTTAAGAAAGGATGAACCAAAGTGCTTGTAAAGAACTTTTTTGAAAATCCGGATGTCCTGCATATCGGTGCCCAAGCGCCGCGTTCCTATTACATTCCGTACTCCTCTGAAAAGGCGGCAAAAAGCGCTGTCCCCGCAGAACGCAGCCGTTCCGAGCGTTTCTTCAGCCTTTGCGGCAGCTGGCAGTTCCGTTTTTACGAAAATGTGCGCACCCTGCACGACAGCTTCTGGGAACCGGATTTTCCGCGCAGCGGCTTTTCCGAGGTCACGGTGCCCGCCGTATGGCAGAACTACGGTGTCGACCGTCATCAGTACACCAATATCAATTTTCCGTTCCCCTATGACCCGCCGTTTGTTCCGGCTCAAAATCCGTGCGGCGCCTATCTGCACGATTTTATCTTCTCTCCCCGGGAAAACCGCCGGTATCTGCTGAATCTGGAAGGCGTCGATTCCGCCTTTTATCTCTGGCTCAACGGCACCTTCGTCGGCTACAGCCAGGTGCCGCATTCCACCAGTGAATTTGACGTCACGGCGCTGCTGCGGGACGGTTCCAATACACTGGCTGTGCTTGTGCTCAAATGGTGCGACGGGTCTTATTTTGAGGATCAGGATAAACTGCGCATGAGCGGCATTTTCCGCGAACTTTACCTGCTGGAGCGTCCGCGCGACGCAATTGAAGATATTACAGTACAGACACCGCTTGCGGCGGACGGCAGCGCTGAAATCGACGTTTCGTTCACGTTTTCCGGCAGCGAAATCCCGGTGGAGGGCGTTCTGCTCGCTCCCGACGGAACCGAGCTTGACCGCCGACCCGCTTTGGGTTCTGCGCTCCGCTTTTCGCTGCCGCAGCCGATGCTGTGGAACGCGGAACAGCCGGCGCTTTACAAGCTGCTGCTCGTCTGCTCCGAGGAGACCATTCCGCTGCGCATCGGAGTCCGCAGCGTCGCTGTCCATAACGCCGTCGTGCTGCTCAACGGGCAGAAGATCAAGTTCCGCGGCGTCAACCGACACGACAGCTCCCCCGTTAACGGCTCCGCGGTGACACTGGCAGAAATGAAGCGCGATCTGGAGCTAATGAGGCTGCACAACATCAACGCCATCCGCACCTCACATTACCCCAACGCACCGGTGTTTTACGAGCTTTGCGACGAAATGGGCTTTTATGTGATCGATGAAGGAGACCAGGAATGCCACGGCGTCTGCACGCAGGGCGGCGGCTATGAAGACAGCGGCGTGTTCGGACTGCTCGCCAACGACCCGAGATTTGCAAAAACGGTGCTCGACCGTGTACAGCGGCTGGTGGAACGCGACAAAAACCACGCCTGTGTCGTCATCTGGAGCATGGGCAACGAATCCGGCTACGGCGAAAACTTTGCCGCTGCGCTGCGCTGGACAAAACAGAAAGACCCCACGCGCCTGACGCACTATGAGAGCTGCCGCTATCCCGCCGCCGATTATCAACCCGACTATTCTCCCATCGACCTGCACAGCCGCATGTATGCCTCCGTGCAGGAAATGATCGATTACTGTGAAAACAACCCGGACAAACCGTTTATTCAATGCGAATATGTCCACGCCATGGGCAACGGCCCCGGCGATATCGAAGATTACTATCAGGTAATTCAAAAATACGACACCGCCTGCGGCGGGTTCGTCTGGGAATGGTGCGACCACGCGGTTTGCGCCGGAATTACAAAAGAAAACAATCCTGTCTACCGTTATGGCGGCGATTCCGGCGAGTTCCCGCACGACGGCAACTTCTGCATGGACGGCCTTGTCTACCCCGACCGCACCCCACACACCGGGCTGAAAGAATTCAAAAACGTTCAGCGGCCGCTCCGTGCTTCATTCGACCGGGAAAGCCGTACGCTGACGCTGCACAACATCCGGGATTTTACCGACGCTTCCCGCTTTGCGCAGATCCGCTGGGTACTGGAACGCGACGGCGAAGCGGTGCAGCAGGGCAAACTTTCTTCCCGCAGCCTGCAGATTCCACCCCACCAAAGCCGCAGCTTTGTGCTGCCGCTGCGGCTTCTGCAGAACGGCCGGTGCATTCTCCGGGTGGAAACGCTGCAAAGCCGTGCGGACGGCGTGCTGCCCGCCGGTCACCTTCTGGGCATGGATTCCTTCGATGTTTCCGCTGCAGACGCGGAACACCTTCGTCTGCGGCAGCTGCACGGCGTTTCCCGTGCGTCAAGGCCCGCGGAATTTTCGGCGGATGACGAACGGATCGTGATCACCGGCAACAGCTTTCGTTATGAGTTCGACTGCCTAACCGGCGTTTTTTCCTCCCTGACGGCATACAACCGCCCGCTGATTACCCGGCCGATGGAATACAACATCTGGCGCGCACCGACCGATAACGACCGCAACATCCGCCTCGAATGGCAGGAAATGGGCTATGACCGTTCCGTTTCCCGCGCTTACGGGCCGATCTGCACCACCGAGGGCTGCGACGTTGTGATCCGCAGCGAGGTTTCTCTTGCGGCAGTCTCCCGTTGCCGCAGCCTGACGCTGCAGACGGAGTGGCGCGTTTCTCCAGACGGAAGCGTCACCGCAAATCTGAACGGAACGCGCAGCGGAAGACTGCCGTTCCTGCCGCGCTTTGGTCTTCGACTGTTTTTGCCGAAGGAAGACTCTTCCTGTGAATATTTCGGCTTTGGCCCCGGCGAAAGCTACTGTGACAAGCACCGCGCCTCGTTCCCCGGCAAATTCACTTCCGACTGTTCCGCCATGCACGAGGATTACATTCGTCCGCAGGAAAATTCCAGTCACTTTGGCTGTGAATATGTTCTGGCCGGCAACCGCCTGCTCGCTTGGGCAGATACGCCGTTCAGCTTTAACTTTTCCCGCTTTACACAGGAAGAACTGACGGCAAAGGCACATAATTACGAGCTTGTCCCCTGCGAAAGCAATATTCTCTGCCTCGATTACAAAATGAGCGGCGTCGGCTCCAACAGTTGCGGACCCGAGCTGCTGAAGCAATACCGTCTGGACGAAACGGCGTTTTCGTTTACGCTGCATCTCAAACCGATGAAATGAGAACGTACCGATCACCGGGAACTTTTCTTACAACGGCACAAAAAGCTCCGAAGCCGAAAAGACAGGCTCCGGAGCTTTTGTTTTATCCGTTTTCAGTCGCTCAATTTAACAACGATCAATCCGTCTTTTTCCCTGATCGATCCGTCCTGTGGGTAACAGGGCATCTCCTTTGCAATCTTTTCCGCCTGTTTTCTCTGTTCCGCGGTCGCAATTTTATATTCGATTCCGAACGCATTTTCAATGAATCCCAGCGCGCGGCTATTGTTCCGGGCCGGCTCGGCCGCAGAATAATCCCAAGAAAACATGGAATGACCAAACACATCCGATTCGATACAGGCGTCGTTCAGCGGAACGTCCTTTTTTCCTACAAACACGACCGGCAGTTCCTCAGTTCGCTCGCCGCAGCATGAATCGATCGTCTGAACCAGCTCCACGGCAAAATCCCGATCCTGATTGTACCGGATGTCATCGGTATAAAACAAGCGCTGCATCCGCGTGACCTGCTGTACGCCGATCAGAAGCGCACAGATAACGATCGTCGGCCTGACCAAACGACGTACGAACCCTTTCAATTCCAGCCGGTTGACGCAGAAGAACAGCAGCGCTGCCGCACAGAACTGAAGCGAAAACTGCGTGCGCGGCGCAGAAATATTCGCCAGCAGAAAAAGCAGCAGAAACGGCGAGACGCACAGCACCGCCGCCGTCAGCAAAATGCAAGATTTTGCCTGCACCGAACATCTGCGGAACAGCAACATGATGAGATAGACCGCTGTCAGCAGCAGCGCGACGCCATAGGCGGCCGAATAAGCAATGGATGTTCCCAGAATACTCTGTTTGATTTTCCCGGCAATATTGTGCAGGCAGGTTTTGACCGGAAAGATTCTCCACCAATTCAGGGCGTCCAAATAATCTCCCGCCGAAAAGAAAAGCTTCGCAACGATCTCATACACCACAAAAGCGCACAGAAACGGCACCACATAAACAAGCGCCCGACGCAAAAAAAGTGAAAAACGGAGATTTGCCGTTTCCTCTGCTTCACTTTTCTCCACAAGAGAACCTGCCCACAGCAGGAGGCAGAACGCAGCACCTGAAACGATCAGCGAAGCATTCGCCTGATAGGACGCCATGCTGAGGAAAAAGCAGCCGGCGGCTATCAGATACCCGAACCACGCCCTGCGCAGAGGTTTTCCCGCCATCCGGCACAAAATCAACAGCGCAAACGGAATCATCGCAATGCCCAACGCAACTTCTGCCGACATCATGGAAAAATAGAACATGTAGGCCCACGTCTGTGCGGTCAAATAAACCAACGCAAACACCCATTTGTACTTCATGCCCGGAGCAATCGTGTCAAAGAGGTAACACCAGAGAACACATCCGCCAAAAAACAGCAGCAAAAACAGGATTCCGCTCCAATAGGGGTTGTAATAAGTATTGTGCAGCAGAGCCTTCAAAATCGGCTGTCCGAATCTTTCGTTTTTCAGCCATCCCTGCATGGTGCCGGGATTATTAATGAAGATTTCGCTGTCGACACGGATGTTCCCCGTAAACGCATTGTGCGCGTAGCACACAACGGTCAAAAGAGCCGCAAAGAGCACGAATCCCCAATTGGAGCGCAGAAACTGCTGAAAACGCTCCCATTCCTCCCGCAGAAAACACTCTTTTTCACGCACGTTTTTCATACCGTTTCTCCCCTGTTTCTTTTTGCATCGTCACCAGGGCCTGACCTGCCCGACGATCTCGCTGACGGAAGCAACGCCTTCGCTGCGGCAGAACTCCTCCAGTCCTTCGGCGATATGCACTGGAGCATAAGGATCGCTGAAAATCGCCGTTCCCACCTGAATGGCGGAAGCGCCCGCAAGCATCATTTCAGCGGCGTCCTGCCACGTTGCAATGCCGCCGAGACCGACCACCGGGATCTTGACCCGGGAAGCCGCCTGCCACACCATCCGCACCGCGACGGGAAACACCGCCGGGCCGGACATTCCGCCTGTATTATTATGCAGGATTGGGCGGCGCGTTTTCAGGTCGATGCGCATCCCGGTCAGTGTGTTAATGAGCGAAAGAGCATCCGCACCGGCCGCTTCCGCAGCCGCAGCTATTTCGCCAATATCCGCCACATTCGGCGAAAGCTTGACCATCAACGGCTTGTTGCAGCTTTTGCGCACCTCCGCGGTGATGCGTTCCACGTTTTCGCAGCGGGTACCGAACGCAACGCCACCCTCTTTTACGTTCGGACAGGAAATATTCAGTTCGATCATGTCGACCGCGGAATCGGAAAGAATCCGCGCCATTTCGCAGTAATCCTCCACGCAGCTGCCCGCAATATTGGCGATCACCGCCGTTCCCTGTTCCCGCAGCCACGGCAGATCTTCGCGCAGGAACGCTTCCACGCCCGGATTCTGCAGCCCGACGGAATTGAGGATCCCGGAAGGCGTTTCTGCAATGCGCGGCGGCGGATTGCCGGAGCGCGGCTTGAGCGTCAGCCCCTTGGTGGAAATGCCTCCCAGTTTGGAAAGCGGGTAAAATTCGCTGTATTCGCGGCCAAAACCAAAGGTTCCGGAGGCCGTGATGACCGGGTTTTTCAGTTCAACACCGGCAATTTTGACGGAAAGCAGGCTCATTCCCAATCCACCTCCTCCGCACGGAATACGGGGCCGTCCTTGCAAACATGCGAATATCCGCCCATTGCGTCCGCACGCTTTGTTTTGCAGGCGCAAACCAGGCAGGCGCCCACGCCGCAGCCCATGCGCTCCTCCAGCGAGACCTGACAGGCCGTTCCCGCCTGTGCCGCAAGAGCGGCAACATTTTTCAGCATCGCGGTTGGGCCGCAGGCAAAAACCTCCCGCACGCCGCCTTCCGCAAGCGCCTGTTCCAACCGGGCGGTGACAAAGCCCCTTTCGCCCAGTGAGCCATCATCCGTCAGCAGCGAAACACGACAGCCCGCCTGCTCAAAATCCTGCTGCAGGATCGCCGCCGAAGCGCTGCGGAAACCCAAGATCACCTCGGCATTTGCGCCAAAGCGCCGCGCGGCAGACAGTAGCGGCGGCACACCGATCCCTCCGCCGACAAACACGACCCGGCGATTCGTATCGCCCAGCGCAAAGCCGTGGCCGAGCGGCCCGAGCAGATCGAGCGTTTCTCCCTCCCGGATGCCGGCCATCCAGCGCGTACCCTCTCCACGAATCTGAAAGACCAGCCGCAGGCTTTTCTGTTCCGCGCTGCCGTCACAGATGGAGATCGGCCGGCGAAGCGTTTTGCCCGGCACCATCACATGCACAAACTGCCCCGGCACCGCCTTGACGGCCATTTCTCCGGCGTCCACCGTCAAATCAAACGTATCCGCCGCGATCTCGTGCATCGAAAGCACGCGGCACTGCGCGGTATCGTATTGTTTCATTTTGCATTCTCCTTTCAGGAGCGGCCATACGGAACGATTTCCCTTTCCCGCAGCGTCCGCCCGCCGTTTCAGCGTCAGAGCGGCAGCAAAATCGCGCCGATTTCACTGATAATGGCATCGCGCATACGAACGGCTTCCCTTCTGGCGGCAGCGGCAAAATCTTTGGGGTCGCAGCCCTCCTTCTGATAGGCGTACAGAATGGCACGGGAAGAATTGACTACCGCTCCAAGTCCGTTTTTATCAAAGCCGCCGGCAACATCCTTTGCGCCACCACCCTGAGCACCATAGCCCGGAACCAGGAAGAAGGTATGCGGCAATTCTCTCCTCAACTCGGCAAGCTGTTCCGGATAAGTCGCGCCCACCACGGCGCCAACGCCGGAATAGCCGTGCCGCCCCGGGACCTTGGCGCCCCATTCCTCGCAAAAGCCTCCCATCTCGCGCACCACGCTGCAGCCTCCCGCAAATTCGCGATCCTGCAGCTCGCCGGAGGAAGGGTTGGACGTTTTGACAAGCACGAAAATTCCCTTGTCCTCTTTTGCACAAACGTCGAGCAGCGGGTTGATTCCGTCGCTGCCGAGATATCCGTTGACCGTCAGCGCATCGCCCCCAAACGCAGCAATCTCATTTTCGCCAACGCGTGTTTTGCCGAGATGCGCCGCAGCATAGGCGCCCATGGTGGTGCCGATGTCGTTGCGTTTGCCGTCGATGATAACAAACATCCCTTTTTTCTGCGCATAACGAATGGTTTCGCTCAGCGCCTTCATTCCCTGCCAGCCGTACATCTCATAATACGCGCACTGCGGCTTGACCGCCGGCACAATATCACACAGTGCGTCAATCAGACTTTTGTTAAACTCCAGAATGGCCGCTGCGGCGCCCTCCAGCGTTTCTCCATACGCGCCGAACGCCCGGTTGCGCAGTGGCTCCGGAATGGATTCCAGCTTGGGGTCCAGCCCGAGCACCGTCGGATTCTGTTTTTGTACGATCCGCATCATCAATCGATCAAGAGACATAAATGCGACATCCTTTCTGTCTTACTTTCCTTTTCATTCTACACGATTTTATACCCTTCTTCAAGGAATCGACTGCATTTTACAAAAAAAGACCGCCCGGCAAGCCGAACGGCCAAAATAAATTTAATCCTTTTCTTTTTTCCTGTCTTCGTCCCCGTCTTCCTCATCGTCCGGGTCGGGCGGCAGCGGAGTTTTTTCAATCAGAATTTCGGAAATGCGCCGATCCTCCACCTCTTCAACGGTAAAGGTAACATTTTCAAATGTAACAACCGGGTGCTCTCCCTGCTGAGGGATTCTGCCAAGCCGTTCCATCAGGAACCCAGCGACGGTATCATAATCACCCTCCGGCAGCGAAACGCCGACGAGATCGGACACTTCATCCAGCGCAGTGGCACCGTCGACGGTAAAGGAATTTTCGCTCAACTGCGAAATCTCCTCTTCTTCGTTGTCATATTCGTCCTGCATATTGCCGACGATCGCCTCCAGCAGATCCTCCATGGTGATGATGCCGCTGGTGCCGCCGTATTCGTCGCATACCACCGCCATTTGCAGCCGTTTGGCGGTCAGCTCGGTGAACAGCTCGCTGCATTTTTTGCTTTCCGGCACAAAATAGGCCGGCCGCATAATATCCGTCAGCGAAATCTGTTCGGCGGTGCTGTCGCCGACATAGCGCAGCAGATCCTTCACATAAAGGATGCCGCGAATATCGTCAAAATCCTCGTGATAGACCGGGATACGGGAATGGCCGTCTTCCAGCGCCATCCTTACCACATCGGAAACGGAACCAACGTCCTCCACAGCCGTCATTTCGGTTCGGTGGGTCATCAGCTCGCTGACGGTGCGGTCGTCAAAATCAAAAATATTGTTGATCATATCCTTGGTCGTTTCTTCGAAAACGCCCTTTTCCTCGCCGGCGTCCACCATCATCAGAATTTCTTCCTCTGTAACGGTCTCCTCACCGGCGTTCGGGTCAAAGCCGAGCAGTCTTGTGACAAAATTGGTGGAAAGCGAAAGAAACCAGATAAACGGCTTGAAAACCGTTGCCACAAAGCGCAGAATGCCAACCGCCTTGAACGAAAGTTGTTCGGCGCGCTGCATGGCGATTTTTTTCGGGACCAGTTCGCCGAGCACCAGCGAAAAATAAGACAGAATCAGCGTAACGAGCACCGTTGCAATATTCTGCACCGCTCCTGCGGAAAACGGCAGAAACGAAAGCGCCTGCGCCAGCGGCTGCGAAAAGCTCTGCGCGGCCGACGCGGACGAAAGAAATCCGGCAAGCGTAACGCCCACCTGAATCGTTGCCAGGAAATTGCTCGTGTTCTTGGTCAGCCTGAGCAATTTTTTGGCCTGTTTGTGGCCTTCTTCCGCCATTTTTTTAATTTTGGTGTCGTTGAGGGAAATAATTGCGATTTCAGACGCGGCAAAGAACGCGTTGAGCAAAATCAGCAGGATTAAAACCAGCAGCTGCAGCAGCACGTTGGAACCGCTTGCTTCGGTTACGCCGGTCATGGGGATGGAAGCTCCTCTGAGGAGCGCAAGCAAAGGGGCGCCGTCCGGTTCAGGCGACATGGAAATTGTTCTCCTTTCAACATAAAAACATGATTTTTTTGCAGGCCGCGCAAAACAATGGGCCTGCCGGTGCAGCCCGCGTTTGCCGCCAAAGCCAAAGCACCGCATTATAGTTTATTATAATAAAGGAAAGCGGGTCGATTGTCAAATCGAAAAAATCCACGCCGCAGGCACGCACGTTTTCTGCGGCGGCGTGCCGGGGCAGCAGCAGGCCTGAAATGCCGTTTTGCGGGCAAAATCCGTCTTTTTTGCCCGTTTTTCGGTTCCGGTTTTGCGCAGAGGTAAACTTTACCATATATTTGTAAGAATTTTTTCGTTTTGTTTCGCGTTTTGTTTACAGAATGTTCTTTACAGCCGCCGGGAAAGATGATAAAATTACAATTAGCGTGTGTTGCGCAGTTTTTTGCTGCCCAAATGCACGAAACTGAATTGTGATCCTAATTAAAGGAGGACTATAGTCATCATGGCAAGAAAAATGAAAACCATGGACGGCAACAACGCTGCGGCGTACGTATCGTATGCGTTCACCGAAGTGGCGGGCATTTACCCGATCACCCCGTCCAGCCCGATGGCAGACTATGTCGATCAGTGGTCTGCTGCCGGACAGAAAAACATTTTCGGTACGACCGTTAAGGTCGCCGAAATGCAGTCCGAGGCAGGCGCCTCCGGTACGGTTCACGGCTCGCTGGCTGCCGGCGCCCTGACCACCACCTACACCGCCTCCCAGGGCCTGCTGCTGATGATCCCGAACATGTACAAAATCGCCGGCGAGCTGCTGCCCGCTGTGTTCCATGTTTCCGCGCGCTGCGTTGCTTCCCACGCGCTGAACATTTTCGGCGACCATTCCGACATTTACGCCTGCCGTCAGACCGGCTTTGCAATGCTGGCCGAGACCAACCCGCAGGAAGTCATGGATCTTTCTCCGGTCGCTCATCTGGCCGCTATCAAGGGCCGCGTTCCGTTCATCAACTTCTTCGACGGCTTCCGTACCTCGCACGAGATCCAGAAGATCTCCATCTGGGATTACGATGAACTGGCCGAAATGTGCGATATGGATGCAGTGGACGCGTTCCGCAAGCGCGCCCTGAACCCGGAGCATCCTGTGATGCGCGGCTCCCACGAAAACGGCGATATCTTCTTCCAGCACCGCGAGGCCTGCAACAGCTATTATGAAGCGGTTCCCGGCATTGTGGAAGAGTACATGGGCAAGATCAACGCCAAGCTGGGCACCGATTATCAGCTGTTCAACTACTACGGCGCACCGGATGCCGACCGCGTGATCATCGCCATGGGCTCCATCTGCGACGTTGCGGAAGAAGTCATCGATTACCTCACCGCGAAGGGCGAAAAGGTCGGTCTGGTCAAGGTTCGCCTGTACCGTCCGTTCTCTGCGGAAAAGCTTGCTGCCGCTATTCCGGAAACCGCCAAGAAGATCGCCGTTCTCGACCGCACCAAGGAGCCCGGCTCCATCGGCGAGCCGCTGTTCATGGACGTTGTTGCCGCTCTGGCTGCGACCGGCACCTGCAGCGCAAAGGTCATCGGCGGCCGTTACGGCCTCGGTTCCAAGGACACCCCGCCTGCCAGCATCTTCGCTGTGTATGACGAGCTGGCCAAGGACGAGCCCAAAGCTCACTTTACCCTCGGCATCAACGACGATGTGACGCATCTTTCTCTGGAAGAAAAGCCCGCGCCGAACACCGCTGCCGAAGGCACCATCGAGTGCAAATTCTGGGGTCTGGGCGGCGACGGAACCGTCGGCGCGAACAAGAACTCCATTAAGATCATCGGCGACCATACCGACAAATACGTTCAGGCATATTTCCAGTATGACTCCAAAAAGACCGGCGGTATCACCATTTCGCATCTGCGCTTTGGCGACAAGCCGATCAAGAGCCCGTACTATATCAACAAGGCCGATTTCGTGGCCTGCCATAACCCGTCCTACGTCATCAAAGGCTACAAGATGGTCAACGACGTTAAGCCGGGCGGCGTGTTCCTGATTAACTGCCAGTGGACCGCAGAAGAGCTTGACAAGCACATGCCTGCCGAAGCAAAACGCTACATTGCGAAGAACAATATCCAGCTTTACACCGTCAACGCCATCGACCTCGCCGCCAAGATCGGCATGGGCAAACGCACCAACACCATTCTGCAGGCCGCGTTCTTTGCACTTGCCAAGGTGATGCCGATTGAGAAGGCCGTTGAGTATATGAAGGCCGCCGCCACCAAGTCCTACCTGAAAAAGGGTCAGGATGTTGTTGACATGAACCACAAGGCGATTGACGCCGGTGTTTCCGCGTTTGTCAAAATTGATGTTCCTGCCGACTGGGCGAACGCACAGGATGCAGCAGCCGCCGCGACCGAAAACGGCCCGGCCAAGCTGGTCAAGATGGTCGATACCATTATGAATCCTGTCGGAAAGATGGACGGCGATTCGCTGCCGGTCTCCGCGTTTGTCGATCATGTCGACGGTACCTTTGAGCAGGGCGCTTCCGCTTACGAAAAGCGCGGCGTTGCCGTTATGGTTCCGTCCTGGAACCAGGATACCTGCGCAAAGTGCAACCGCTGCTCCTTTGTCTGCCCGCACGCAACCATCCGTCCGTTCGCTCTGAACGACGAGGAGGTCGCCGCTGCTCCGGCAAACATGAAGAAGGCTCCGAAGCCGGTTGTTAAAACGAATTACACCTACACGCTGGCCATCTCTCCGATGGACTGCATGGGCTGCGGCGTCTGCGTCGGCGTCTGCCCGACCAAATCCCTCAAGATGGCTCCGCGCGAGGCTCAGGAAGACCAGCAGGCCGTGTTCGATTACTGTGTGGAAAAGGTTTCCGAAAAGCCGGAAACTCTTGGCCAGACCGTACTTGCAAGCCAGTTTAAGAAGCCGCTGCTCGAGTTCTCCGGCTCCTGCGCAGGCTGTGCCGAAACCTCTTACGCCCGCCTGATTACCCAGCTGTTCGGCGATCGCATGTATATTTCCAACGCGACCGGCTGCTCCTCCATCTGGGGCGGACCTGCTGCAACCTCTCCGTATACCACGGACAAAAAAGGTCACGGACCGGCATGGGCAAACTCTCTGTTTGAGGATAACGCGGAACACGGCTACGGCATGCTGCTTGGCCAGCGCGCAGTCCGCAACCGCCTTGCCGAGAATGTGAAGGCTCTGCTCGCGATTGATTGGGCTACTGCCGAGATCAAGGAAGCCGGCCAGAAATGGCTCGACACCATGGACGACGGCAAGACCAACGGTGCTGCCACCGAGGCGCTCGTCGCCGCTCTGGAAAACGGCGTGGAGCCCGGCTGTGACTGCGACGCCTGCAAGCTCGCCAACACCATTCTGGCCGATAAGGAATACCTCTCCAAGAAATCCGTTTGGATCTTCGGCGGCGACGGCTGGGCATATGATATTGGATTCGGCGGCGTGGACCATGTCCTTGCTTCCGGCGAAGACGTGAACATCATGGTCTTCGATACCGAAGTTTACTCCAACACCGGCGGACAGGCTTCCAAGGCTTCCCAGATCGGTCAGGTCGCGCAGTTTGCCGCTGCCGGTAAGGCCATCGCAAAGAAGAGCCTCGCTGAGATCGCCATGTCCTACGGCTACGTCTATGTTGCTCAGATCGCTATGGGCGCCGACATGAATCAGACCATCAAGGCCCTGACCGAAGCGGAAGCTTATCCGGGTCCGTCGCTGATCATCGGCTACGCTCCCTGCGAGATGCACAGCATCAAGGGCGGCATGGTCAACTGCCAGAGCGAGATGAAGAAGGCCGTCGATTGCGGTTACTGGAACATGTTCCGCTTCAACCCGGCCCTGAAGGCAGAGGGCAAGAACCCCTTCACTATCGACAGCAAGCAGGGTTCCGCCAGCTACCGCGACTTCATCATGGGCGAAGCCCGTTACTCCGCTCTGACCCGTTCGTTCCCGGAGAGAGCCGAAAAGCTCTTTGCCGAGGCCGAAAAGAACTCGGTTGCCCGTTACGATCACCTGCTCCGTCTGCAGGCGCTCTACGCTCCCGAGAAGAAAGAAGACTGATATTCCCGCAGCTGATTGTTCAGTCTGCACCGGGCGCCGCTCTGTTTGAGCGGCGCTCTTTTTTATCTTGCTTTGCAATTCCTTTGCAGCAAAACCACTGTGCTATACTGGTAAAAGCACCATTCTCGAAAGGAGCGATTTAGCATTGTATCTTCAGCTGGGAGAAATTGCAGTCCGGGATTTTGAACGCAAGGACGCGCCGCGTCTGCATCAGATTGTCCGCGAGACCGGCGTCCGCCGTTTTATGCGGGACTGGTCGGAAAATGCACACGAACCGGAGGATTTTTTATGATTATATTGACTGGCTGCAAAGCAAAAAAGATTCGACCGATGTATATGAAAACAAGCGCTACGCCATTGTAAAGCAAGATACCGACGAGCTGATTGGCATGGCCGGTATGGGTCTGGAAGAAACTGTTAACGAAGTAGAGGTCGCCTATTTTTATGGCCGAAAAGTATCAGCGCCACGGCTATACGGTTCGCGCTGTTAACGCGCTGGTGCAATGGTGCTTTGCCGTGTCCGACCTGAAGTATTTAATACTGACCGTTGACTGTGCCAATACCCCGTCGTGCGGCGTGGCAAAAACAAAGAAAAAGCGGATGCCTATTGCAATTTTTTGCAGGTGACATCCGTTTTTTTCGGGTTCAAATCATCAATCGGGTATGATATAATACAATATAAAGAAGTACAAAAAACTTTATTCACAGGCAAAGTCAGAAAGGACGGAATTGATATGAAAACAGAGCCGATCAAACTTTCTCCGGCGTTCAAGGATTATTTATGGGGGGGCACCCGCCTGAAAACAGAATTTGGCATGAAAAGCAACCTGGACAAGGTTGCCGAAGCATGGGAGCTTTCATGCCATCCGGACGGACCCTCGATTGTTGCAAGCGGCGAATGCGCCGGTATGACACTGGCTGAATACCTTGCCAAGGCCGGCAAAGCGGCACTCGGCACACATTGCGCCGAACTGGACAGCTTTCCGGTGCTGATTAAATTGATCGACGCGGCGAACAAGCTTTCCGTTCAGGTCCACCCGGATGATGAGTATGCCAAACGCGTGGAGCACGAGAACGGCAAAACCGAAATGTGGTATGTTGTGGACTGCGCCGAAGGCGCAACACTGATTTACGGCTTTAACCGCGAAATCAGCAAGGAAGAATTCCGCCGCCGCATTGAGGACAACACGCTGACCGACGTTGTCAATACCGTTCCCGTCCACAGGGGAGACGTGTTTTTCATCGAAGCCGGAACACTGCACGCTATTGGCAGCGGCATTCTGATTGCCGAAATTCAACAGAACAGCAACAGTACCTACCGTGTTTCCGACTACGGTCGTCTGGGCGCCGACGGGAAACCGAGACCCCTGCACATTGACAAAGCGCTCGACGTGACGAAACTGACCCCCTCCGGAAGCCCCGACCGGCGCGAGGCACCGGTGGAACGCGAGGGCTGCATCACCACTGTTCTTGCCCGCTGCAGCCGTTTTACCGTAACGGCCATTGATCTGCGCAGCAAGGCGTCCTTCTGCGCCGACGAAACCAGCTTTCACGCCCTGCTCTGCACCGAAGGAGAAGCGGCGCTCTGCTGCGGCGAAAAGCGACTGACGCTGGGACGCGGCGAATGCATTTTTATTCCGGCATGCTGCGGCGAATACTCTTTGGACGGCGCCGGCCGGATTCTTTGCACATCTGTTTAAACAAACACCGAAAAACAAAAATGGAGGAATTTTTGATGGATGCTTCCACCCGTCTTTCCATGCTGGCAAGACCGAAATTGCCGGCGGACGTTATATTGGACACCGACACCTTTAACGAGGTCGACGACCAGTTTGCGCTTTCCTACCTGCTTCGCTGCGAACCGCAGCTTCGCGTGCGGGCAATCACCGCCGCGCCTTTTTTCAATGAAAACTCCGAAAGCCCCGCAGACGGCATGAAAAAGAGCTACACAGAAATTCGCCATATTTTGTCGCTTGCCGGACGGGAAGACCTTTTCCCGCAGGTTTTCCTTGGTTCAGAAACCTATCTCCCCGACGAAAAGACCCCGGTTTCTTCTCCCGCCGCCGACCGTATCTGCGCGCTGGGGATGGAGTACAGCTCCGAACATCCGCTGTATATCGTCGCAATCGGCGCAATTACCAATGTGGCGTCGGCACTGCTCAGGAAACCCGAACTGAAAGAACGGATCGTCGTTGTCTGGCTGGGCGGTCATGCGCTCGACTGGCCGGACTCCCGCGAATTCAACATGATGCAGGACGTCGCCGCGGCTCGGGTGGTGTTCGGATGCGGCGTGCCGGTGGTGCAGCTGCCTTGCATGGGCGTCGTTTCGTCCTTTGCCGTCAGTGAAGCCGAGCTTTTGATGTGGCTTTCCGGCAAAAACGCGCTGTGCGACTATCTGGTGGAACACACGAGAGAAGCTGCCCGGAAATATGCAGCCGGCAAGCCGTGGAGCCGCGTAATCTGGGATGTGACTGCCGTGGCGTGGCTGCTTGGTCCACGTTTTGTTTCCGACAGACTGATCCCCGCGCCGATTCCCGAGTATGACCACCATTACGGCAGCTGCCCCACCCGCCCGCTGATGAAATACTGCTACTGGATCAATCGTGACGAGCTGGTGTGCGATCTGTTTGAAAAGCTGTCGGGCAATGAGCTCTCCCAGAACCAAAAAGTCATTATTACCGCACCTGACAGAAAGAATGTTGTTTAAGGATGAATACCGCATTTCCTGGAGAATATTTTAAAAGCGCTGGAGGAACCCACCGACAGCCGCCTAATTTCGTATCTGCTTTCCGCTCCCGTACAGGACGGCGGTCAGTGGGATATGCTGCGCAATCTCGTCAAAAAATACGGTGTTGTGCCAAAGTCGGCGATGCCGGAAACAGCCGTTTCCTCCAATACGGGCGAGCTTGATTTTTACCCGACGGAAAAGCTGCGTGGATTTGCCTGCAGACTGCGTGCTGAACACAAAAACGGCGCGCCCAGCGATATGCTGCGTGCGCGAAGAGGGGATTCTCGACCTTTCCGTCTATGAACCCGGGTTGCTTTTCGGCACCGATTTCCCGATGACGAAAAGCGAGCGCCTGGATTACGGCCAGAGCCTGCTGACCCACGCAATGGTGTTTGAAGGCGTCAATCTGGACGAAAACGGCAAACCGAACCGTTGGCGTGTGGAAAACAGTTGGGGCAAGGATGTTGGCCGTGACGGTTATTTTGTTATGAGCGACGCCTGGTTTGACGAATATCTTTATCAGGTGGTCGTGAACAGAAAGTACCTTACCGCCGAAGAGCTTGCGGAATATGAGGCGGAACCCATTACGCTGGAACCATGGGATCCGATGGGCTCGCTTGCTCTGTAAAGACCGCTCCATTTTCTGTGCGCCTGCGGTCAGACATCAAAATAGGAAAGCTTTTTTACGCCATACGGCAGGGAACCGCTGATCGAGACCACATAATCGGCAAGCTCGCACGCTTTCTCGCCAAACAACGGTTTGGGCTGATAATTGTTCCAGCCGCTTGCGTCGGAAGTAGGGCAGCAGGGAACAATTTCGCCATTGATCATGGAGATTTTTTCATCCCGCAGCGCAAAGCGGGCGCGAAATGCCATGGTGTACGGCGAAGTAACCGGCCCCACATTTGCTCCAAACGCGAAATTCCCCAGACTGTAAACAATATATTTATCCTGATAAATCTCCACGCCCTGCAAAACATGCGGATGATGCCCAATGACAAGGTCGGCTCCGGCGTCAATCAGGCCGTGCCCGGCCTCAACGCACACCGGCGCAGCCTGATTGGAAAATTCCGTGCTCCAGTGCATCACAACGACGACAATATTGTCCGGCCGCTTGTATTTCTTTACGGTTTCTGCGGCGGCATTTGCTCCGAACGCCATTTGCTGCCCGATGAACACCACCTGAATCCCATTGACGGTGACCACATACGGCTGCTGCACCGTGATCAGGGAAACGCCGGCACCGGTCAGCGCGGTCACGGTGTCGTCAAACCCACGCTGAAAATAATCCATTGTGTGGTTGTTCGCTAAATTGGCAAGCTCCACCGAAGAAGACGGAAGGATTTTGGCGAGCGACGGATCGCCGCGAAAATAATACGTCTTTTCGGCATGGGCAAGGCTTTTGGTCAGAGTCCCCTCAAAATTGATGCAGGTGATGTCATCAGTGGTAAACCACGGAAACATGCGGTCAAACGGATAAGATGGGCTGCTCTGCTTGGCATAAACCTGGTCAAAAGATTTGCTGTGAGACTCTTCATTGATCGGAGAAAAGGTGCAGTCTCCAGTAAAGGTCAGCGTAACGGAATCTGCTGTTTTCAGTCCACGTTCCCGGCAGGCCACCGCGGCAAGCTGAAATGCCTCGCGGGGGATTCCGCTTTCCTGCGCGGCGGCGGTAATCCGTTCCGAAAGCCCTGCCGTTTGTCTTGGCGCGGCGCAAAGGTCAAGAAGCCCGCGAACTGCCAAAGCGCTTTGCGGCAGGCCGCTGCCGGAATCCGCAAACCGCTGCGCCTGCTCTCTGGCCGGTTTGGCCGCACCCGTGCGCTGCAGCGCGTTCAGCAGCGCCGCAAGCGTTTCGGGCTTTCTTTCTTCTTCAGAGGAAACCTCAGCGGAAGAAGGCCGCGGCAAAGAGGAGGTCTGCGGCAAATCCGAAGCCGAGCCCGATTCTACGGCGGAGGAACTCTCCGCAGAGGAACCGACGGCAACAGGCACGGAACCCGTAAACGCGCACCCGCCCAGCAGCCCAACAGCCAACGCCAGAGACAGAATTTTGCAGACATTTTTCATAGCGAAATCATCCTTTTTTCATTGCACGTCCAAACGCCGCGCCGGAAATTATTTTCAGTATACCATATTTTTCTGTTGTTAGGAAGAATTCTGCAGTAATTGGCAGAAGCTCCTGCGCACTCCCGTAAAAATCGTTACACGGTAATTCATTGCCCGGCAGCTTTTCGGGCTGTATCTGAAAAAGGAATGGTCGGAACAGATGAACACAGAACAGGAAAAACCAAAAATTCTTTCCACACTGGGCAGCTATCTGCTGCAGCATCGCCGCAGCATTTTGCTTTCCGTTGTTTTTACCGTCATTTTTTTGGCGGTGTTTGCTTTGTACCACTTGCCGCTGGAGGCCGTTGGATATGCTTTTTTGTGCTGCGGAGTGCTGGCGCTGCTGGCGGCGTCGATCGGCTTTTCCCGCTATTACCGCCGCCACTGTGAAATGGTGTATCTACAGCAAAACATTGCAGCGGGCACCGCCGCACTGCCTGCGCCGGAAAACCTGACTGAACGCGATTACACATTGCTTTTGCAGCTGCTGGACAGTGAACGCCTGCAGGTGATTGCGGAAACGGAACGCACCATCGGCTCGATGACGGAATATTACACGCTTTGGGCGCACCAGATCAAAACGCCGATTGCCGCAATGAGGCTGCTGCTGCAAAGCGGCACAGGCGAAGAAATTCCCGAACTTTCCTCCGAGCTTTTCAAAATTGAACAATATGTAGAAATGGTGCTTTCTTATATGCGCCTGCAAAGCAGTTCCAGCGATTACGTCATCCGCGAATATGATCTGGACAATCTGGTACGGCAGACAGTCCGCAAATACGCCGGGCAATTTATCCGGAAAAAGCTGACGCTGACGCTCGGGGATCTTCACTGCATGGTGCTGACAGATGAAAAGTGGCTTTGCTTTGTTCTGGGGCAGCTCCTTTCCAACGCGATCAAGTATACAAACCGTGGTGGGATTACCATTGAGCTGGAGGAAAACCACACGCTCTGTATTTCGGATACCGGCATCGGCATCGCGCCGGAAGACCTTCCCCGACTGGGCGAACAGGGATTTACCGGCTTCAACGGCCGCGGCGATAAACGCGCTACCGGGGTCGGGCTTTACCTCTGCCGCGTTGTGCTTGGCAGGCTGTCTCACTCCATGGAAATCACATCGGAAATCGGCAAAGGAACCTGTGTTCGGCTGCATCTGGATCACATCAGGCTGGAGGATGAATAAACGCGTTTTGGCAGCAGTCTTCATTCGAAAGACTGCTGTTTTTTTGCAAAAAACGGGCTTTCCACAGACGTGTGTAAAATTGTTGAAAACTATGTTGAAAGCGTTGAAACCATTATGACCGAACCGCATCCCGCAGCCGGACGAGCGCTTCCATCAGCTCCGCCCGCGGTCTGGCGGCATTGATGCGCAAATATCCATCTCCGCCGGTTCCGTAACCGGCGCCGTTCACCAGACGCAGCCGGGCGCGCTGCAGCACAAAATCTGAAAGCTGCTGCGGTTCCATGCCAAGCGCCCGGCAGTCAACCCAAAGCAGATAAGTTCCCTCCGGCCGCGTTACCCGCAGCTCCGGCAACTCCCGCCGCAAAAAATCCACTGCCTGCGCAAGGCTTTCGGCCAGGTACGTTATCAGCTCGTCCACCCACGGCGCGCCACAGCGGTACGCCGTGGCACAGGCCAACTTGCCAAGGTAGTTTCCGCCCTCCACATAGCTTGCGGCCTGCGCCGCCTGAAACGCCTTGCGGCAGGCTTCGTCCGGAATAAAAATATTAGCGTTGTCGAACAGCGCAAGATTAAAGGTTTTGTTTGCCGACGTGCAGCAGGCACAACGCCTGAGATCAGCTTCCGGCAAAGATAAAAACGGCAGATGACGGTGGCCGGAAAAAACAAAATCGGAATGAATCTCATCGGAAACCACAAAAACCCCGTGCTCGGCGCAAAACCGCGCAATGTGGGAAAGCTCGCCGCGCGTCCAGACACGACCAACCGGATTGTGCGGGCTGCAAAGCAGCAGCATCCTGACCTTTTCGCAGACAATCTGCCGCTCAAAAAGCTCAAAATCAATTTCCCACCGTTCTTCACACAGTGTCAGGGGGCATTCCACCACCCGCCGGTTGTTTTTTTGAATCACTGCAAGAAACGGCGAATAAATAGGAGTAAAAGTCATCACTGCGTCGCCCGGCGCAGTGTTTGCGCAAAGCAGCATTGCCGTTGCGCTGACGACGTTGCGGCATGAAACAAGCCATTCCTCCGGCGGGTTCCAATTCTGCCGCTCGGCGTACCAGCCCAGCACCGCCTCGCTGTAGCCAGGCAGGCAGTCAACCGCATAACCGTAGATCCCGCGGTCAATCACCTGCCGCAGCGCCTCTGTAATCTCCGGAAGCGTCTGAAAGTCCATATCCGCTGCCATCAGCGGCATCACGTCAGCCGGGTCGGCAGGGAATCCGTCATAATTGTGGCAGTCTGTTCCGCGGCGTTCATGGTGCCGGTCAAAATCATATTTCATCCAACTTCTCCTCCGGTTCGGGCCAATTTTTCTTCAAGGCCACGCACATGGACTTATTATAGCAATGCGCCCCGCGTTATTCAAGACATTACATAAACGACCTTTTTTCTTTTATTTTTTAATTTTTTTGCTTGACAAAACGAAATTTAGCTGTTATACTCAGTTCAAATTAAAAAGTTAAACCGTTGAGTAAGAAGAGTACTCACAGGTTGCTTTCGGTTCAGAGAGCTGCGGTTGGTGAAATGCGGCATCGGGCACTGTGACGAATGGACTTACGAGGGCAGGACGAAAAGCGCAGTCGCTCAGTAGTGCCTGACGGGGGTTCCACCCGTTATCCGCGGAACGCATATCATTGGGTTTCTTCCCTCTCGTATGCGGCAGAGTGGGCGCAGAAAATCCTGCGTCAATGTGGGTGGTACCGCAGAAGTCCGAATTTATATCGGGCCTTTGTCCCAGCAGAAAAGCTGGAACAAAGGCCCGTTTTTTATTTTTTTACGATTCCGCGCCTGCGCGCAGAACATAAAAATTTTTAAAGGAGTTGTCAACCATGAGCAACAAAATTCCGTACCGTTTTTATCTTTCTGAGGACCAGATGCCGAAGGCATGGTACAATCTGCGCGCCGATATGCCGGAACAGCCCGATCCGCTGCTCAATCCCGCAACACTTCAGCCCGTAAAGACCGAAGACCTTTACCCGATCTTCTGCGAAAAGCTTGCTCAGCAGGAGACCGACTGCACAACGCCCTATTTTGAAATTCCGGAACCGGTGCGCGAAATGTACCGCATTTACCGCCCGTCTCCGCTGATCCGCGCCTATAATCTGGAGAAAGCGTTGGGCACGCCGGCAAAGATTTATTATAAGTTCGAAGGCAACAACACCTCCGGCAGCCACAAGCTCAATTCCGCCATTGCGCAAGCGTATTACGCCAAGGAACAGGGGCTGACGAGCCTGACAACCGAAACCGGCGCCGGTCAGTGGGGCACGGCACTTTCCGAGGCATGCTCCTATTTCGGCCTGCCGCTGACCGTTTTTATGGTTAAGGTTTCTTACCAGCAGAAGCCGTACCGCAAAGCCGTGATGCAGACCTTTGATGCGAACGTGATCCCCAGCCCCAGCGATACCACCGAGGTCGGCCGCAAAATTCTGGCCGACAACCCCGATACCACCGGAAGCCTGGGCTGCGCCATCAGCGAAGCAGTGGAAAAAGCCGTCACAACGCCCGGCTGCCGCTATGTGCTCGGCAGCGTGCTCAATCAGGTACTGCTGCATCAGTCGATCATTGGGCTGGAATGCGAAACAGCCATGAATCTTCTCGGCGAATATCCCGACGTTGTGATCGGCTGCGCAGGCGGCGGCTCCAACCTTGGCGGTCTGATCGCTCCGTTCATGCGTGACAAGCTACAGGGTAAGCATAATCCGCGTATCGTCGCGGTGGAGCCTGCCTCCTGTCCGTCGCTCACCCGCGGCCGCTATGCTTACGATTTCTGCGACACCGGCCATGTAACGCCACTCGCGCGGATGTACACGCTCGGCAGCGAATTTATTCCTTCTGCCAACCATGCCGGCGGGCTCCGCTACCACGGCATGTCGCCGATCCTTTCCAAGCTGTATCACGACGGATATATGGAAGCCGTTGCGGTGGAACAGACAAAAGTATTTGAAGCCGCAACCTTCTTTGCCAAGCACGAAACCATTTTGCCCGCTCCGGAATCCTCCCACGCAATCCGCGCCGCAATGGATGAAGCAATCCGCTGCCGCGAAACCGGCGAGGCAAAAACCATTTTGTTCGGCCTGACCGGCACCGGATATTTTGATATGGCAGCGTATTCTTCTTACCACGACGGCAAAATGACGGATTATATTCCGAGCGACGCCGACCTGCAGAAGGGCTTCGACAAACTACCGAAGGTCGACTGAGCCATTTTTCCGACCGATTTTTATCATAATAACAACGCAGCGCTCTGCCGAATTCCTCCCCGGCAGAGCGCTGTATTTTTTGTTTGGACGGTTTCTCGTTTTCCCCCGCAAAGCGATCCTTTCCGGGAGAAAACTATTTTTCAACGATCCTGTAATAGGCGCGGGCGGTCGCCCAATAGACAAGGGCATAGAAGATGCCGAACACCGCAAAACAGCCGACCGTACACCAGGCAAACAGCGAAGTGTTCGTCAGATTAAACAGCGTCATCATGCAGGTTGTCATCGGAAACGCAAAAGCCGTGTGCATTGCGGCGACAATCAGCGGCAAAAAGAAGACGGAAAGCACCTGGGAATGGATCGACCTCCGAACCTCATCGCGGCTCATGCCGACCTTCTGCAGGATGTGGAACCGTTCTTTATCGTCATATCCCTCCGAAACCTGTTTGTAATACATAATCAGCACCGTCGCCATCAGGAAAAGAGCGCCCAAAAAGACCCCAAGAAAGAAAAAGCCCCCGTACAGTGCATAAAAATCGCTGCGACGCTCTTCGCGGATCTCAACGGATACGGCGTCCCTCAGAGAAAGCGTTTTTCCCAACGCATCCCCCAACGCCAGCTGAGCGTCTGTATCTCCGTCGATGTCCAGTGCGCAGTAACTTTCCAAATGCGACGCCATCTTCCCCAGTTCTGCTTCCTGCGCCCTGTTGAGTGCAAGCAGCTCCCCCTCATCCTTCACCACCGCATAATAGCTGGAAGCAACGTTGGCGGTGGAGATCCCGGTCACGGGAAACTGCTGAATTTGCTCTTTCACCGTGTAGGCTTTGCCAAGCAGCGAAAGCGACTGCATAGGCGTTCCCAAACTGTTGTACAGCAAAATTTCGCCGTCGCCGAGCACAGCGCCCGAACCGGTCAGGCGGTTATAATCCTGCAGCGTCAAAAAATAGACCTTGCGAAGGCTATCCACAGCATAGTAGCTGTTTTCGCCGCGCTTAACGGTGATGCTGCCGTTGTTGTCCGATCCTCCGATAGCAAGGTATGTGTAGGCGACGCGGTTTTCGGCCTTCCTGTTCTGCTGCTCCAGAACAGAGTCGATCCCGGCTTCCATGGCTGCCAGCGTTGCGGAACCGCTGCTTTTCTGTGAAATGGCAATCTGAGACGGGTAGCGCGTCAGCAACAAATCATCCACGCCGATATACATGGAAAACGTTGTTGAGATCATGACAAGCACCATGGTGGAAAGAATACAGATGTTCGCAAGCCCCACAGCATTCTGCTTCATGCGATAAATCATGCCGGAAACCGAAATAAAGTGGTTTGGCCTGTAATAGTAGTTTTTGTTTTTGCGCAGCAGCTTCAAAACAGCAACGCTTCCGGCCGTAAACAGGCAGTACGTTCCGATGATGACCAGAATAACAGCCAGAAAGAAAAAGGTGACCGCTTCCAGTGGATTTGTGGTCAACAGCGAAATTACATACCCGGCGGAAAGAGAAATTGCACCCACAACGGCAAGAACCCATTTGGTTTTCGGCTCTTTTTCGCCCTTCTCGCCCCCATGCAGCAGCTCAATCGGCTTGGCAAGGTGAATCTGGCGCAGGTTGCTCAGCAGCGTCAGCAAAAAAATTCCGCCGAACAGCGCCGCGGTAAACAGAATGGCCGGAACGGAAATTTCAAACCCGAACGGGACCTGACCGTGCATCAGGTTGACGACCAGCAGCAAGCAAAGCTTGCACAGCAGCAGGCCGAACGCCAGCCCCGCCGTCAGGCTGATCAACGCGGTACAGAGCGTTTCCAACACAACGACCCGCGCAATATGCTTTTTCTCCATACCGAGAATGTTGTAGACGCCGAATTCCTTTTTGCGTCGCTTGATCAGAAAGCTGTTGGTGTAAAACAGAAAGATCACGGCAAACAGCGCCACAACCCAGACGCCCAGCTGCAGCATGGAACGCAGTACGGCCCCGCCGGACATTTTTGCAAGGCCGCTGTCCTGAGAAAGAGAAAGAATAATAAAAAACATCATCACCGTCAGCGAGGAGGCGATCCAGTAAGGAATATAGGTGCGGGCATTATTTTTTAGATTGGTTCCCGCCAGACGCAGATAAAATCCGTGATTCATGCCTTCGGAGCAGACGCTCTGCTCCGTTCACCTCCCGTTGCAATCATGGTGAGCGTGTCGGAAATTGTCTGATACATTTCCTCGGCGGTGTGCTGCGCGCGATAAATCTGGTGGAAAACCTCGCCGTCCTTAATAAATAGCACGCGCCCCGCGTGGCTTGCCGCCTTGATGGAGTGCGTCACCATAAGAATCGTCTGCCCGGCGGCATTAATTTGGTCGAACAGCTGCAGCAGTCCGTCGGTCGCATGGGAATCGAGTGCTCCGGTCGGCTCGTCGGCCAGAATTAACTGTGGATTTGTAATCAGCGCGCGCGCAACCGCGGTCCGCTGTTTTTGACCGCCGGAAACCTCGTATGGAAACTTTTTCAGAATTTCCGCAATGCCGAGCTGTTCGGCAATCGGCATCATACGGCTGTGCATTTCGCGGTGATTTTTGCCCGCCAGCACCAGCGGCAGCATAATGTTATCCTGAATGGAAAAGGTGTCGAGCAGGTTGAAATCTTGAAAAACAAATCCGAGGTTGTCGCGCCGGAACGCCGCAATTTCTTTTTCGCGAATCTTTACAATATTTCTGCCGTTGAGCATTACCTCACCGCTCGTCGGCTTGTCAAGCGCGGCGAGAATGTTCAACAGCGTTGTTTTTCCGCTGCCGCTTTCACCCATGATAGCGACATACTCGCCCGGCTGAACCGAGAAATTGACGTTGGAGAGCGCCTGTACCTGATTGCCGCCAAACCGTGTGGTGTAAATTTTTTTCAGATTGCTGACCGCTAAAATGGCCATGCTGCATTCCTTCCTTTCGATGCGGTTGTTCTTTTCTGCATTTATTGTATCAGAAATGCAGCGGTCATTTCCATCGGTTTAGCTTACAAAATCGAGGCCAAACTTTCAATTCTGTAAGGTTGCGGGCAAAAAACAGGACGGCACATTCTAAAACGCGCCGCCCTGTTTTTTCTTGTTTATTGCTTTTGAACGCCCTCAAAAAGAGTAATGCAGCCCTGCGGGCAGACCTCTCGGCACTTTCCGCAGTTGGTGCATTTGACCGGGTCAACCTTGGCCAAAAAGTTGGTTACGGTAACCGCGCCCTGTTCACACGCCTTTACACAGCGCATGCAGCCGATGCAGCCCACCTTGCAGACCTTGCGGGTTTCTCCACCCTTATCGCAGTTGGAGCAGCGGACAACGGCCTGCGACTTCATCGGAACAAACGAAATCAGATGTTTCGGGCAGGCGGCAACACATTTGGAGCAGCCGCGGCATTTCGCGGGGTCGATGCACGCCACACCGTTGCAGACGGTGATCGCATCATATTCGCAGACGGCGGCGCAATCGCCAAGCCCCATGCAGCCATAGGGGCAGCTGCCAACACCGCCGAAAATTTGAGCAGCTGCAGCACAACTCTTTTGTCCCTGATAAATCATTTTATCGGTCGTATTGTCATAGGAGCCCATGCAATGAACCAGCGCCGTTTTGTATTCCACATCGCCGCCAGCCACGCCAAGCAGCGCCGCAACCTTATCGGCAACCTCCTTGCCGCCGGGAGAACACAGCCCGGGTTTCGCTTCCCCTTTGGCGAGCGCCGCGGCATAGCCTGCGCATCCGGAAAAACCGCACGCGCCGCAGTTTGCGCCGGGCAGAAGCTCCTCAACCGCGTCGGCCTTTTCGTCACGCGGCACAGCCATCACGATAGAAGCAACGGCAAGGCCGACACCGGCAATCAAGCCGATTCCGCCAACGAGCAGGATTGCAAGAACAATTCCGTTCATGATTATTATCCCCCTTCCGCTCAGAACAGCGCGCCGGGCAGCAGCCCGTCCACCAGGCCGGAAAAGCCCAGAAACGAGACCGCCACGAGCGAAGCTGCAATCAGCGTAATCGGCAGCCCGCGCAGCGTCTTCGGGATATCGCAGCTTTCCAGCCGGCTGCGTACGCCCGCAAACAGCACCATGGCAAGCATAAACCCAAGCCCGGAACCGAGCGCGTTAACCAGCGAGTGCACATAACCGAACGACGCATAGGTTTCGCCCTTCTGAATTACAAGCATTGTCACGCCCAACACAGCGCAGTTGGTTGTAATCAGCGGCAGGTAAATTCCAAGCGCCTGATAAAGCGAAGGAATAAATTTGCGCAGAACGATTTCCACCAGCTGCACCAGCGCAGCAATAATCAGAATAAAAACAATTGTTTCAAGGTACGTCAGCCCATTGGGTTCCAGAATAAATGTATAAATCGGCCAAGTGACGGCGGTTGCCAGCACCATGACAAAGGCGACGGCCGTACTCATTCCCACCGCGGTATTCAGCTTTTTGGAAACACCCAAAAACGGGCAGATGCCGAGGAACTTGCTCAGCACATAGTTTTCTGTCAGGATTGCAGCCAGAAAGACGGCGACAAGCGATTTAATCATAATTTGTCACCCTCCTTTGCTTCCATCCCACATTCATCGCTTTTTTCAGCCTTCGAGCAGGTCGCGCTCATCGGGCAGCCCGCGCAGCCGGCAACCTGTTTGGTTCCGTCGGTATTGGAAAGCCGGTTCGCCAGCGCCACCAACATCCCAAACACAAAGAAACCGCCGGGAGGCAGAATGAAGATCAGCATCGGGTCAAACAGATTGGCAGTCACCGTCATACCAAACCATGTCCCGCTGCCGAGCAGTTCACGAATGCTGCCCATCAGCAGCAGCGCCGCGGTAAAACCGACGCCCATGCCCAAACCGTCCAAAACAGAGGGCAGTACACGGTTTTTACTGGCAAACATTTCCGCGCGGCCAAGAATAATGCAGTTGACAACGATCAGCGGCAGATAAATACCAAGCGAAGTGTCCAGATCCGGCGCAAACGCCTTGACCAGCATCTGTACCACGGAAACGAAGCCGGCGATCACCGTGATGTACGCCGGAATTCGCACCTTGTCCGGAATTACATTGCGCAGGGCGGAAATCGCGGCGTTGGAGCAGACAAGCACCAGCGTTGCGGCAAGCCCCATACCGATCGCATTGCTGGCCGCGGTGGTGATGGCGAGCGTGGGGCAGGTGCCGAGCACAAGCCGCAGCACCGGATTTTGCTTCACAATTCCCTTGGAAAACTCCTGCCACAGCGAAATTCCGTTCTTTTTTTGCTTTGCCATGTCAGTTGCCTCCTTTCGTCAGTGTGCGAAACACCTCTGCCGCACTGTTTACCGCCTTGACCACCGCATTCGAGGTAATCGTCGCGCTGGTCATAGCTTCAATGCCACCGTTTTCCGGTGCGGTTTGTCCGGCCTTGTAAACCGAAAAGCCTTCGTCCGGAATCTTCTGTTCAAACTGGCTGCGAAACGATTCCTTTTCGCAGTTGGCGCCCAGACCAACCGTTTCCGATTGTTCCAGAACGGTAATACCGGCAACCGTGCCGTCGGTCTGAATGCCGGTCATCACCTTTACCGAACCGCCATAGCCGTTCGCTGAGGTGACAATGACGTATCCCACCACATTTCCGGCGGAATCCAGCGCTTTGCACGGCGCGGTGTTTTCGCCGGTACCTTCAATCTCTTCAAAGCTTGCCGCCTGCGGCAGAACCTGCTGCCGGCTGGCCAGCTCCTTCTGCGTTGCCAGCTCGGCAATCGGCCCTTTGGTGACGTTGTCGGTCACCGCCAGTGCCGCGGTAATCAGCAAACAAATAACGGTCAGCGTTACAGCAGGGCGAATGATCTCTTTCCAATTGAATTTCTTCATTTTTCCGCACCCGCTTTCTTTCTGCGCACGCTGCCAAATGCATGCGGACGGGTCAGCCGCTCAATGTGCGGCACCAGAATATTCATCAGCAGAATGGAGAACGAAACGCCCTCCGGCAACGAACCAAAGCGGCGGATCAGCACGGTCAGCAGTCCGCAGCCAACACCAAAAACAACCTTGCCCCAAACAGTGAGCGGCGAGGTGGTGTAGTCGGTCGCCATAAAAATGGCGCCGAGCAGCAGCCCGCCCGAAAGCACCGCAGTCAGCGGGTCTCCGCCGAGAATCCAGGTGAACAGAGCGACAACACCGATGTAGCACAGCGGGATCACCGGTGTAATCACGCGGCGAATCAACAGATAAGCAAAGCCAACCAGCAGCGCCAGCGAGCAGGTTTCGCCCAGGCAGCCGCCGTAAGTGCCGAAAAAGAGCTGCAGCGCCGTCGGCAGATCTTCTGTGTTCCCGGCGGCTGTCAGCGCAAGCGGGGTCGCGGTGGTCAGCGCATCGGAAAGCGAACCGGTGCGGTAATAAAACGGCATAACCCAGTTGGTCATCGCTGCGGGGAACGACACCATCAGCACAATGCGCGCCGTGAGCGCCGGGTTGACAAAATTTTGGCCGATACCGCCGAACATCTGCTTGACGACAACAATGGCAACAACGCAGCCGATCAGCGCAATGGCGGGATGAATCGTGACGGGCAGGTTAAAGGCCAGCAGCAGACCGGTCACCACGGCGCTCAGGTCGCCGATGGTATTGGAGCGCTTCATCACTTTTCGGCAGATAAATTCCGCCAGAACACAGCCTGCGATGCAGACGACCTCCAGCAAAAGCGCGCGCCAGCCGAACAAAACCACTGATGCCGCCGCTGCGGGACACAGCGCAATAATCACGTCCAGCATAATTTTCTGCGTGGTGTCATTTCCGCGCAGATGCGGGCTGGGCGAAACGAGGAGCTTTTCTTCCATGTTCCGAATCCTTTCTTTCCGGCAAACCGGGAAATTAATCGGGCAGTCTACCCGGCTCTATTTTTTGGCGGAAGCGGCGCGCACCATTCCTTTGCCCAGTCTCATGGACTGCACCAACTGCAGCCTTGCGGGGCAAACGTAGGCGCACGACCCGCATTCCATGCAGGTCATCACGTTAAGCGCCTGAAGCTCTTCCACATTCTTCATTTTTACCATATGAGCAATCGAGGTCGGCATCAGCCTCATGGGACAAGCCGAAACACATCGGCCGCAGCGGATGCACTCGGTCGCCTCCGGCAGCCCGGCGTCCTCCTGCGAAAAAGCAAGAATGGCATTATTCTGCTTGAGCACAGGCAGGCTGTCGTCCACCAGGCTCATCCCCATCATCGGGCCGCCCATCAGCAGCTTGCCCGGCGTGCAGCTGTACCCGCCGCAAAACGCAATAACGTCCTTGATCGGCGTTCCAATCGGGACAATGACGTTCTTCGCATTCGCCACGGCGGAGCCGTCCACCGTAATCCGCTTGGTAACCAGCGGCATCCCCGTTTTCAGATAGCGGGAGATGAACGAAACCGAGGTAATGTTGATCACAAGGCAGCCGACATCTGCAGGCAGCCCGCCCTGCGGAATCTTTCGCCCGGTGCAGGCCTGTACCAGCACTTTTTCGGCGCCCTGGGGATAACGCGACTTCAGCGTCAGCACCCGGACATGGTTTTCGGGATCCCGCGTATCGCTTTCGGCAATATCTGTCAGTATCCGTATTGCCTCCGGCTTGTTGTTTTCCACCGCAATCAGCACACGGTCAACGCCAAGCATCTCCCACAGCGCATAAACGCCGGAAAGCACATCCCACGAATTTTCCATTGCCTCGCGGTAGTCTGCTGTAATAAACGGCTCGCATTCCGCGCAGTTGACAATAATGGTGTCAATTTTTTTCCCTGCGGGAATTTTCAGCTTGACAGCGGCCGGGAAACCCGCGCCGCCCAAACCGACCAACCCCGATTCCCTGACTGCCGCAAGCAGCTCTTCCAGCGAATTGCATTCTGGCGGGGCGATGGCTTCGCAGGGGCGCATCTCTCCGTCGGAATCGATCACAATGGCATCCACCATCTGGCCGCCCGGCAACTGCACTCTGGTCATTCGGGAAACCTTGCCGGAAACACTCGCGTGGATCGGCGCGGAAACCGGGCGGTCACTGTCGGCAATCTTCTGCCCAACGGTCACCGTATCACCGACCTTGACGCAGGGCACGCACGGAGCGCCGACATGCTGCTGCATTGGAATAATCACCTGTGCCGGCGGCGGCATCACAACGGATTCCGTATCTGCCGTGTTTTTGTAATGCGGCACCGGCACCCCGCCATGCGTGCGAAACGGCTTCCGCGGGAAAAACAGGCCTTTTTTTTCCATCCGGGAACTCCTCCTTTACAGCGTCGGCAATTTGTCACGCTGTTTATTGAACTACCGGTTTATTATACTGCATTGTGTTAAGTTGAGCAAGAGAAAAGGCAAAACAGCTATCAAAATCGCAACATATGACAACAAAGCAGGCTGTTATCTTGCGAATTCATGCCGAGGCAAAATGGAGATGTCGGAACCGTGTGGAAATTCCAAAAAAATGTTCAAAAAACGCAAAACATCTCGATTTTGCCGGAGAAAGCGGAAAACGCGTTGACTTTTTCTTGCTCTGTGTTATGATAGGTATGCATTATAAATGTTTATTTTCCCGTTGTACGTTTTCGGATTATTTTCTTGATTAAAGGAGCGCCGTTACAGTGAAAATTCTGATCGCGGGGGACGGCAAGGTGGGAGCCGCGCTGACGCGGCAGCTTTCTGCCGAGGGCTACGACCTGATGCTGATCGACTCCAACCAGCAGGTGCTGGATTCTACGATGGAACAGTACGATGTGATGACTGTTTTTGGAAATTGCGCCACCAAAAATGTTCTGCTGCAAGCCGGAATCATGGAAACCGACCTGCTCATTGCGGCAACCAGCGCAGATGAAATCAATTTGCTTTGCTGCACCACAGCACACGGACTAAACCCGAAGCTGCACACCATCGCGCGTATCCGCAACCCGGAATACAGCGACCAGATTTATGAGATGCGGGATATTTTTGCGCTTTCCATGGCTGTCAATCCGGAGCGGCAGGCCGCGGCGGAAATTGGCCGGCTGCTGAAATACCCCGGTTTTCTCAAACGTGACACCTTTGCAAAGGGTCGGGTGGAAATCGTCGAGCTGCGTGTGGAAGCCGGCAGCCGGCTGTGCAATCTTCCGCTGAACAGCCTGAATTCCGTTGTCCGGTGCCAGGTGCTTGTGTGCGTGGTGCTGCGCAGCGGAGAAGCCATTGCGCCGGACGGAGAATTTGTTTTGCAGGAAGGCGACCGAATTTTTGTCACTGCGCCGGCAAACAACCTCTCGGCGCTGCTCCACAACCTTGGCATTATCACGCGCAAGGTGCGGCGGGTTATGCTTTGCGGTGGCGGAAGAATCAGTTATTACCTGGCCGAACAACTGCAGAAAACGGGAATGTCCGTCAAGCTGATTGAGCGCGATTACGACCGCTGCGTGCAGCTTTCCGAGCTGCTTCCCTCCGTCAGCATTGTGCACGGCGACGCCAGCAGTCAGATGCTGCTGGAAAGCGAGGGCATTTCCGGCTGTGACGCTTTGGTAACGCTCACCGGGCTGGACGAGCTGAACATGATCGTTTCACTCTACGGCCGCAGCCGCGGCGTTCCGCAGGTCATCACGAAGGTTGGCCGCGCGGAAAACAGCAACCTGATTGACAGTCTTGCCCTTGGCAGCGTCATCTGCCCAAAAGAGCTCTGCTGCAATACGATTGTGCGGTATGTGCGCGCTATGCAGAATCAGGAGGGCGCAGCCATTGCGGTCCATTTTATCGCGGACGGAAAGGCGGAGGCGATCGAGTTTGCCGTTGATCAAACAACGCAGCATTGCGGGGAACCGCTGAAAAAAATCCGGCTGCGCAGGGATATCCTGCTCGTCTGCATCACCCGGGGCGGAAAAACGGAAATTCCGAACGGTAATTCTTCCTTTGCGGCCGGCGACACCGTTATTGTTGTAACCAGCAGCAGCGCGGTGGTGCGTCAGCTGAACGATATTTTTGAATAATTGGAGTCAGGCATGAATTACAAGGCAATGGGACGCATCATGTCCCAGATTTTGATGTTGGAAGCGCTGTTTATGCTGCCGTCGCTGCTGCTCGGCATTTATGACGGCACGCCGCGAACCAGCATGGCGTTTGTTTACAGCATGGGCATCATTCTTCTGGTTGCCGCTGCGATGCATCTGGCAAGCCGCGGCGCCAAAAAAATGTTTTTTGCAAAAGAAGGCGTTGTCTGTGTGGGGCTTAGCTGGATTGTGATCAGCCTGCTGGGCTGCCTGCCTTTCTGGTTTTCCGGAGAGATCCCGCTTTATATCGACGCTTTTTTTGAGATCGTTTCCGGCTTTACCACAACGGGCGCTTCCGTTGTGCCGGAGGTGGAACGCCTTTCGCGCGCGGTTCTTTACTGGCGCAGCTTCAGCCATTGGCTTGGCGGCATGGGCGTGCTGGTTTTTCTGTTGGCGATCTCGCCTTTCGGACAAAGCGGCGGCGGGTTTACGCTGCATCTTCTCCGGGCAGAAAGCCCCGGCCCAAACGTCGGCAAGCTTGTGCCGCGCATGCGGCAAACGGCAGAGATCCTGTATCTGATCTACATTTTGCTGACCGTACTGAACGTGTCGTTTCTTCTGTTCGGCGGAATGCCGGTTTTCGACGCGGTCTGCACCGCGTTCGGCACGGCGGGCACCGGCGGCTTCGGCGTTAAAAACGACAGCATTGCCGGTTACAGCCCTTATCTGCAGAATGTCTGCACGGTTTTCATGCTGCTGTTCGGCATCAACTTTAACTGCTATTACCTGCTTTTGATGCGGCAGTATCGGAGCGTGCTGAAAAACGAGGAAATCCGTCTGTATTTTGGCATTGCGATCGGCAGCGTGCTGCTGATTGTCTGGAATCTGCGCGGGTTTTATCCAACGCTGCGGGAAACATTTCGCCACGCGGCGTTTCAGGTTTCCAGCATCATGACTACAACGGGCTTCGCGACAACAGATTTTGACCAGTGGCCCAGCTTTTCCAAGGCAATTCTGCTGAGCCTGATGGTTGTCGGCGCCTGCGCGGGCAGCACGGGCGGCGGCATTAAATGCGCGCGTGTCCTGCTGCTGTTCAAGGAACTGCGGCGCAGTGTGCGCCAGCTGCTGCACCCGCAAAAAATTCAGGCGATTCACTGCGACGGTCAGATTGTGGACGAAAAAATTCTGAATCGTACCAATATTTATCTTTCCGCTTATACCATTATCATTGCTGTCAGTTTTTTGCTGATTTCCATCGACGGTCTCTCGCCGATTTCCAATTTTTCCGCAGTACTTGCGTGCTTTAACAATATCGGGCCTGGGATGGAAGCGGTTGGCCCGACCGCAAATTTCAGCAGCTTCAGTGTGCTTTCAAAGATCGTTTTGATTGTCGATATGCTGGCGGGGCGGCTGGAAATTTTTCCGATTCTCGTCCTGTTCTCCGGCAGGACATGGAAAGAAAACTGAAAAAACGCCGCGAGGAAATCAAATGTATTTCCTGCGGCGTTTTTTATATTCTCTGCACAACAGATTCGATTACTTCAAAGCGGCCGTTTTTCAAATACAAAAAAGAAAAGAACAGATGCCATTTCCTAAATAAGGTAGGCACTGTTCTCTTTAGATGTTGGCATCTTTCTATTTTCCCGGGCCGTCACCAGCCAAGTATCTTCGACACAAGTGAGCTTAACTTCCGTGTTCGGAATGGGAACGGGTGTACCCTCACCGTCATCAACACCAACTGTTCAATTCGTCGCTCGCGATCTCTCTTGACGACGTATGATATTATAGCACGGTTTTTTTGAAATTGCAAGTGTTTTTTTAATTTTTTTTGCAGCGACATTTTAATTTTTTTTGCAGCGACGAAAAACTTGTCGTTCTTTGGTCTTTGCAATTACCCGTTTTTCTGGCGGTACATGAATTCTTTGACCGACTTGCTGCAAATCAGCACGACTGCGCCGGCAACGCTGAACACAATTTCCGCTCCACAGAGGACGATGGTTCCTGCCGGGCATTCTGCAATCCACAGAATGGAAAACAAAATCCTGACGCCGAACGCTGCCGAAAGTATCAGACCCGCAATAAACAGAATACGCGCCCAGGTTTGCCCGAACAGCAGCGCTGCGGAAAAAACGATCTGCAGCAGCAGCGTCAGAACGCTCCCGCTTCCTTTCACCAGCGACACAATACTCAGCAGCACATTGACGGCTGCAATCAGGGCGACTATCATAAAGCCCCGGTTTTCCTGCCGCAGCTGGCCGGCAAGGAACCGCCGGTAATCGGCTTCCTTGTCCTCCTGCAATACGCTCCCGGTACTCCCCGATCACTGCCGGTATTTCTTCCGGCCTTTGGCATTGATTCCGTTGATTTTTGCATGACGCTTTGCCAGTTCCGGGTCAAAGGCAATCGCTTCCCAATCAACGGACCCGTCGTCGCGGTGCGGCACCAGATTTCGATCCGCATTCGGCACAAACAGGATCGCACTGATCGCCAGATAATCCGCTTCGGAAAATATGGCGCTGCCAAGGCACGCAACGTCTTTCTGCAGTGGGATCTCCAGAAAGACCCTCTCCCTTTCATCGGCTGTACCGCCGACCCGGCGATCCACGGAAAACGAGATCATGCAATATCCGTATTGAAAATCGGCATCGTCCGAATATTCTTTGCCACACCGATTCCTCCCCTGATTTTGAGAGCGCCCGCTCGCATCGGGCTTCCCGCCGTTCCTGTGAAAGCAAGGTTCCGGCAGGCTTTCCGGCTGTTCTGTTCTCATCTTACATTCTTACGTAAGGGAAGTGTCAAGCTATTTTTTCAAAAAAGCAAAAAATAATAAAGACGGGCGAAGCTTTGACAATCTGCTCCGCCCGCCAAAATTTCAAACGAGACTTATTTAACCACAAACAAAATCCCGAGCGTATTCGGACCGCAATGCGTTGAAATGGTGCTGCCGGCATGGGTAACCAGGACCTCATCAAACGGCTGATACTTCAGGATCTCTTTGCGCACCAAATCGATATCGGATTCGTCGGTCATACCGGAATGTGTAATAAAAATGCGATGCAAATCGAGATCGTCGCGGCCGCCCAGCTTGAATTCCACATATTTTTGCAGGCAGTTGCGCAGATCCCCGCGATATTTTTTCCCGACAATCATTTTCCCGTCGGTCACATCGATGCCGGGTTTCAGGTGCAGCATATTTGCGCCCAGACGCGCCACGCCGGAGCAGCGGCCACCCTTCCACAAGAATTCGAGCGTATTGATAATAAAGCTGGCGCGAACCTTGGCGCGCATCGTTTCAATTTCGGCAAACACATCGGCGGCGTCGGCTCCCCGGGCGGCAAGCTCGGCGGCGCGCAGAACCTGCAGCCCAATCCCGGTGGAAAGGTTGCGGGAATCCACAATATAAACATCCGGCAGCGCTTCGGCGGCAAGCCTGGCGTTTGCAAACGATGCCGAAAAGTCGGAGCTGATGGTAAAACAGATCACCGCAAAACCGGCATTTGTCCATCGCCGGAAATGCCGCGCATATTCGTCCGGCGTCGGCGCGGCGGTCTTCGGCAGGTTTTTGGTTCTGCCGTAATATTCGTACAGATCGTCCGGAAACACGTTCACACCGTCGGCAAAGGACTGGCTGCCAAGCGTCACCGTAAGCGGGACAATTTCAATATCGTACTGTTTTTGCAGTTCTGGAGAAAGGTCGCAGGTGCTGTCTGAAATGATTTTGATCTTCTTTGGCATGGAGTCAGGTTCCTTTCCGAAAAAGATTGTGATTATCGCACTGAAAACACGATGGACATGGTGTTGGGACCGCAATGCGTCGAAATCGTGCTGCCGGCGCGGGCAATGATCAGCTGGTCAAATTTTTGCAGCCGCAGAATATGTTTGCGCGCTATTTTAATCATCGACTCGTCCGTCATGCCGGAATGCGTTAAAAACGCGCGGCGCAGGTCAATATCTGTTCGTCCGGTCAGCTTGTCGTCGAAATAGCGGAGAACGCACGTCTGCAGCGTTCCACGGTATTTTTTGGTTACGATCATCTTTCCGCCTTCCACTTCAATGCACGGCCTGAGATGCAGCAGGTTTGCCCCCAGCGCCGTCACGCCGGAGCAGCGGCCGCCCTTCCACAAGTATTGCAGCGTATCGATCACAAAGCTGGCGCGAATTTTTTCGCGCATCGCCTGAACCTCGTCAAACACATCGGCAGCGGCAAGCCCCTGCGCGGCAAGCTCGGCGGCACGCAGAACCAAAAGGCCGATTCCCGTTGTCAGGTTGCGCGAATTGATGACAAACACATCCGGAAAGTCCGCCGCGGCGATTTTCGCATTTGCATAAGAAGCGGAAAATTCCGAACCGATGGTAAAACAGATCACAGCATAGCCCCAATCTGTCCAGTAACGGAAACGGTCGCCGAAAGCCGTCGGAGACGGAGCCGCCGTTTTTGGCAGCTGACGCGTTTCCTGATAATACCGGTACAGGTCGTCCGGAAAAACCGTGACCCCATCCAGCAGCGCTTCGTTTCCCAGCGAGACGATCAGCGGAACGATCTCAATTTGATATTGCTCCAGCAGCTCCTTCGGCAGATCGCTGGTGCTGTCTGAAATAATCTTGATTTTCTTTGCCATCCGGAAAAATTCCTTTCTGTTGCATGGTCGCAAAAAACGCAGGTATTTTGACGAAAGCGGTTTCTGCGGCGCGTGTCTTCAAAACGGCATATCCGTTTTTTAGTCTATCATGAAGAACCCTAAAACGCAAGCTGTTTGGAGAAAAATTCCGAAGCCTGCAATTGCGGGAACACAAATCCATGCCAGCAGACGAATAAAACGGCAGAATATTGCAGAAAAAGTCCGGTCAGGCTTCCCGCCGGAAAACCTGACCGGACTTTTTTATGTTACACCAATATCCTCCCGTCTGGCGTAATATTTTTCAATATCCGGCGAACAGAAGGCTCCGTTAAGATACAAGCTTATATCAACATACATCACGGCGTTTTTGCGGCACTGCTCCGGCGGCATGGTCATCACCTTTGCCGCACGGTAATACCCGTCGGCAACTTCAAAAAGGTTCTCCGTCCTGACATAATACCAGCCTTCCCCGGTCACCTGAGCTTTGCCGTCCTCGTACACATCAAACGGCTGCGCATACCGCCAACCCTCCTGATAAGCAGGCCAGCCCCGCATTCCATACCCTGCTTCCAGACCAAGGCTTGAGTTGATATAAATGACGGTTCCTTTTTTCAGCACAACGGAAGGTTCCTGATCCTCCGGCGATTTGTAGTAGCTGACATCGCCGGGCAGCTCCATTTTCTTTGGCGAATTGCTTTGTATCGCAGCCTTTGGAATGTTGACATATTGATTGTACACGGAAAAATCCATCTCTTCGAGCGGAATCTGCTGCGAATACGGTTCGTTTTTTCCGTTGTCCTCAAATTCTTCCCTGATCCTGCTGACCGATAATGAACCCCCAGACGACGTCTGACACGCGGAAAGAACGAACACCGCAGCAGAAATCAGCACAGCAAAACAACGTTTGACCCGGCTCGTTCTCATCCTGCACCCCCCTTAGCTCGTTTTCACCCGAAAACCTATGTCCGCTGCTCTCCTTTCATACTCCGTCTTCTTGCTCGGAAACCGGATTACTCCTACCCCCCTTTCAATATTCCTCTGAATCATAGATTACTCTATTTGTCTTGTTTCGTCAATCTTTTTTACTGTTTTAATAATTGTTTATCACAATTTTATTTTATTCTGTGTTGTTTTCCTTCTTTCTGTCCTATGCAAATGCTCTTGCCGGAAAAAGCAATTGCCATTTTGCGCCTTTCGTGTTATAATAGCTACAATAAATCTGCCACCGGGCAGGAATGCAAAAAGCATTCGTTTACACACCGTTAGGTCTTAGAAGGTGTGTAATCGGATGCTTGTTTTTTTGATTTTTCCGCTGCAGACGGCATCAACAGGCAACTCGCCCCTCTGCTGAATCAAAACTCCCGAAAGAAAGGATCGGTTACAGAAATGAAAGCAAAATTATTATCCGGCTATTTTACCAAAACAGAAAAAACGCTTTGGTGCGCGTCTATGGCGCTCATCGCAGCCTCATTCTGCATTTTTGACAGAACCAATTACCTGACGCTGACCGCATCATTCGTCGGCGTCACATCGCTGATCTTCTGTGCAAAAGGCAATCCCTTCGGGCAGCTTCTGATGATCGTTTTCAGCGCAATATACGGGGTTATTTCCCTGCGCGTCGCCTATTACGGAGAAATGATCACATACCTTGGGATGACGGCTCCCATGGCGGCTTTCGCCCTCGTTTTCTGGCTGCGGAATCCCTCCACCGGCAACCGGGCAGAGGTTGCCGTCAACCGTCTGAGAGTGCCGGAGCTGATTCTTGCAGCAGCACTGACTGCCGGTGTTACCGCTGTTTTTTACTGGATTCTCAAGGCATTTCATACGGCCAACCTGGTACCAAGCACCATTTCTGTTGCCACAAGCTTTCTTGCCGCATACCTCACGTTCCGGCGCAGCGCATATTTTGCCCTTGCGTACGCAGCCAACGATCTTGTACTGATCGTTTTATGGGGAATGGCATCCGCTGCGGATTTGTCCTGTATTTCGGTCGTTAGAACATCAACACCCGACCCGGAATTCATCCCGGTCGGGTGCCATTTTTCTCAATCCCCTTACTTTTCAGGGGAAATGATATATTTTCCGTTTGCCCGAAGCTCCGGCTTGCTCAAAACATCCTCCAGCTTATCCAATCCGCAGACCTCATAGACCATACTGCTGACATCCAATTTTCCGGAATCAATCAGATCGAGCGCACGTTTCTGGGTATAAGGATTGATATAGGAAGCTTTCAATTCCAGTTCCTTTTTGAAAATTTCAAAAGGCTTCACAGAAATTGTTTCATCGGGTTTTGTAAGGCCAAACATCATTACTACCGCCTTATTTCCCGCGATATCAATTGCCTGCTCAATCGTGGACGGACGGCCGACGCATTCAATAACGGTGTTGATCCAGGTCATCCCGGCATCCTTTAAGCATTTCTTTACATCTTCCTTAATCGGGTCGATACAAAGATCGGCACCAAGTTTCATGCCTATCTTTCTTTTACTTTCAACCGGTTCCAAAAGAGCAACCTTCGCCGCACCGGCAAGTTTGGCAAGCTGAAGCATCAGAAGCCCGATCATTCCTCCGCCAATCACGACCACCTGATGCCCCGGCTTAATTTCGCACATGTCGATCCCGTGCAGGCAACAGGAAACCGGCTCTGTCATAGCACCCTGCTCAAATGTGGTGTTTTCGCCCAGCTTATATACCTGCTTCTCATTGACTGCGCAGTATTCGGCAAATCCGCCGTTGACAGTCGTGCCGTAACCGATCATATGCTCGCAATAATGGGCAATGCCGTTTCTGCAAGCCTCGCACGCCCCGCAATAGCAGTTTGGATCAATACAGACGCGATCCCCCGCTTTGTAGTTGGTGACGTCTGCGCCAACTTCGGCAACAACGCCGGAAAATTCATGCCCGAGAATGGTGGGCGGCGTTACCTCTGCAGCACCTTTGTCCCCTTCATAGATATGCACATCCGTACCGCACACGCCGCAGGCTTTCACCTGAATCAAAACATCGTTCGGTCCTAACTTCGGCATTTCATGTTCTTCCACCTTCAATTTGTGCTTACCGTAAAAAACTGCGCTTTTCATATGATTTCCCTCCGATTTTTATTTTACTTATATGCAAGTCTTATCGATAAGTATAGTATAAAACTTAGCTTTTAAAAAGTCAATAGACAACAATAAAGTGTTCAGACAGGGCATTGCAGCTGTTTCTATTGCCTTTTTATACGCTTTCGATTATAATATAATTAATACTTATAGTTAAGTGTGTTGCATAACTATAATGGAGGTACTGGTCATGGGTGAAAAGAGCATAACGACAATTGCTCTGAAAAAAATAAACAGAGGGAAAGTCTATCAGCATGTTTACCGGATGAGAGGGGTTTCAAAGCAGCAGATTGCCGCCAGCCTTCAAATGGGGATTTCTACCGTCAGCCAAAATCTAATTATTTTGGAACAGGAAGGTCTCATTGAGCGAAACGGTTATTTGGAATCGACCGGAGGCAGAAAGGCAAATCTACTCCAAATTGTTTCCGATGCCAGGATTTCTATCGGCATTGGTATTCTTAAAAATATGTTTCACATCGTTGCAGTCAATCTATATGGTGAAGCGATTCAAACAGAGACCTTTCCCGTTCCATATCAAAAGTCTGATGCATACTACACCGAAGTTACTGACAAGATCAAACAGTTTATCAAAAAGAATGATTATGACGAGGCAAAAATTCTTGGCGTTTCAATCGCTTCCCAAGGCATTATCTCGCCGGACGGTTCTCATGTGACCTACGGGGCCATTATGGGCAATACCGATATGAAACTTTCGGACTTTGCCGACCGTTTGCCTTACCCCTGCCGGCTGGAGCACGATTCTGCCGCTGCCGCTTATCTTGAGCTTTGGAATCATCCCGAACTTGACAGCGCGGCGGTCATCCTTTTAAACAGGAATCTCGGCGGCGCCGTTATCACCAACCATTCCGTTCACAACGGCGTTTCGATGCGCAGCGGCGTCATTGAGCATATGTGTATTCATCCCGACGGACCGATGTGTTATTGTGGGAATTATGGCTGCCTGGAAACCTACTGTTCAGCAAACGCCCTTGAAAAAAACTCCGGACTGACAGTGAAAGAGTTCTTTTCCAAACTGAGAACATCGGAGAATGTTAATTTATTGCAAATGTGGCGCAATTATCTCGGCAATCTGGCAATCGCAGTTAAAAATTTCAATCTGATTATTGACAGCCCAATCATTCTCAGCGGCTATCTTGCACCTTATTTAAAAGAAGAAGATATTGAGTACCTGCTCAGTCAGATCAACACCTTTAATCCGTTCCCCATCAAACGCAACCTGCTGCTCGTCGGAACGCACGGACAGTATACACCGGCAATTGGAACTGCACTATCCTATATTGCGGAATTCCTCAATTCTTTCACGATGAAGTAAGCGGGATATTTTTAACGCTATGTATATTCCGCAATTTATAGGTCGCACGGCTAATTCTATACTATCATCTTTCTCAATCGACATGTAATCTTTGTAAGCAATCATGGTATATAATTACATTATAGCAATACTGCACCGAGTGAGGTCCTATCAGAAATGAACGTTTTTGAAATAACCAAACATTTAAAAAAGGATCTAAACTTATCAGATAGTATAACAGATTTAGTCATTCAAGAATTAAGTTCTAAAAACCGCTATTCTTTTTTTCGAACGATCTTTTTATTAAAGTATGCATACCTAAAGAAGAACCATATTTTATATCATTACAGAACGAAATCAAAATATATGAGAACTATAAGTTTTTTGTGTAAATATTCCGGGTGCTGCGCACCGGTGCGCCGTGGCGCGACCCGCCGCCCTGCTATGAAAACTGGAATACGGTCTATCAACGGTTTCGCCGTTGGAGAAACAAGCGTATTTGGGAAAAAATACTAGAAACTCTCATTGTTGACCCCGATTATGAATGGCTAATGATTGATGCGTCCTATTGCAAGGTTCACCCTCATGCTTCAGGAGCGGTTGGGGGAAATCAAGACATGGAGCGTACAAAGGGGGGGCTTAATACGAAGATTCATCTGCCCGTGGATGCTCATGGTATGCCAGTCCGAATCCTTGTCACAGCAGGTACCGTTGCTGATTGCAAACAAGCTATTGCTCTGATTGATGGCCTGACCGCAGAATATCTGTTGGCGGACAGAGGTTATGATTCTGACGCTATTGTCAAGGCGGCGTTATCGGCCGGCATGCAGTCCGAAATCCCGCCGAAGAAGAACCGGAAACAGCCGCAAGCCTATGACAAGGATTTATACAAACTGCGCCACTTGGTTGAAAACGCCTTTTTGCACCTGAAAAGATGGCGGGGCACTGCCACTTGTTACGCTAAAAATACGGCGTCATTCCTTGCTGCTGTCCACATTCGCTGTATTGCTATCTGGGCAAATGTATTAGCATAATTTCGTGTCAACACTATCTAGATGATTCATATTTCCAATCATTTTATAACACAGCTGCAAAAGACAATAATATTTTACATTCTGTATATTTTCCGAATTTATAACCCAATCCTCTCCAACGATGAAAAAATTCCGCTGAAGAGGATTGGGTTATATGATTTAGGAGAAAAGTGCTTTTGTAAAAAGAAATGTATTCTTATCATGGCAGAAGATCGTTGTAAGTTTCAATTTTTGTAATCGTTCGCATCAAACTGCGGCTATCCAGTCGTTTGCGTTCAGGATGCCCTTTCAGCATTTCCTCACAATAATCAACCCGACAATACTCCACCCGAAGCTCGGCGGGCAGCGAAATTCGGAACGGAGAGATCTCCGCCGCTTTACAAATTCCTCTTCTGGCTGCCTCTCGAATGCGCTGTTCCGCCTTTTCCAAAGCTATTGATTCGGCATGATTGCGTCCTATGGCTTGTTTCACCACTGCACACTCAATGCCAGAGATCAACTCGGCTGCTTCTGCGCATGCAGCTTTATCGCCGCTTACCATTACCATAGGTACACCATAGGCTCCGCAATAAGCTGCACCTTGCACCAATTCTCCATAAGGCTTGCCGTTAATATAATAATTATACCACCGGACAGAAGATTGTGTATGTTCAAGAAACGCATCCATTGTTCCCGCCTTGGCGTGCAGCCCGATTTCCAAATAGGCCGCGCAGTTATCCCAAAGGCCAGAAGCGTTGAAATCCCAAAACTGTTTTGCTCTGGAATCTAGCCCGCCGAACGGGAAATTCTTTCCTGAACCATGTCCGTCGTAAACTAAAATCTCTGATGCACCCGCGTCAATGGCACCTTGCACAGCAGCATTTGTGTCTGCCATAAGTCGACGGCAAGCTTCCTGATAGCCGTTTCCGGACTCATCCATCATATCTATGGAATCCACACCGCTAATCCCTTCCAAATCGGTCATAATAACAACTTTCATTTTCTTTTCCTTCTTTCAGTTGAGTTGTTTTTTCAGGAGCGTTATTACCTCTTAACTTCGCCAGAAATTGTTCCTTTAATAGGACGCATGAAATTTTCAAGATATTCCTGTGCCTCTTTCTTTATAAAATCATTTTTTCGTTTCATTCTCTTCCGAAGCATCGTCTTTACTGCTGTAGGACTTATACTTTCCCGGAGAAACTCCCTCATAGCGTTTGAACATCCGAATAAAAGAATTTACATTTTCAAACCCCACTGCGTAAGCAACACTACTGACAAGGCTGTCCGGTTCTGCAAGGAACTTCTTGGCCTTTTGAATGCGAAGCTGGCTAACATAATCAGTGAAAGTAATCCCCATTTGTTCCTTGAAATATCTGGAAAAATATTGTGAAGAAAAACCAGAATACTGGCTGATTTCCTCAAGAGAAAAATCCCGTTGGTAATTCTCCTGAATATATTTCAGAATCTTCTGCAGAGAGGCAGTATTGTTCTTTCGGCTGGACATGATGTAACTGCACGCTTTTTCGCATGCATATCGAAAGAAGTCACGAATCTCATCGATATTAGTCAACGAGTGCAGTTCTTGATAAGGGTCGCTGTCAAACACATCGCCAATCGGGATATTACGGGAAGAAAGCGCTAACACAAAAGCATTAACAAACGACGAAAGCATATGCTTAAAATACTCATAAGGGAGCTCATTTTTCATAATGAAATCAATCTGTGCACCAATCAGTTGTATAGCGGAAGCATGATCTCCGACGGCAATATAATTGGTAACGGAGACTTCAACATTTGTTGGAATACCAAGATACTGCCGATCATCAATCTGTGTCAGCCGCTCGCTGTTGACGATCTGACTTTGCCGGTTAATCAAACGGTATTCCATCGCCATTTGCGCAGAACTGAACAGAGAGGATATTTTTCTGACTGAATCGGTAAACTGTGTAACTGCGAAGGTAATGCGTGCCTGATCGTTTTCTATGTCTACCAAGCGGGAAATCGCACCAAATTCCTTGCTGAAAATCTCCATATCATGACTGACGCTGTTAATGAGCAATGCGAATTCGTCTTCGGAAATCTTCACTGATTGCACCGAGCTGTCACAGGGATAGTCCCACAAACACACCAGATTACATACGCCCGTTCGAATATTTTTGAGTTCATCAGTAGAATATGTTTCATAGGCATTTTTGTATAAGTCAATCTTCAGCAAAACAACAGAAAAAAACGGATAATTGAAATTAACACCCAATTCCGACAATCGGAAGATTAAAAAATCGATATCACGGTCTGCGTACAAAAGGCCTTGCAACAACGAACTTCGCAAAGAATCCCGATTATCATCCAGTACGGACTGTAAATGCTGGTTTTTGCTTTGCAACTGATTGATCTTAGAATAAATATTCATATATTCTGTCGAACGACCCATTACACCGTTGAGTTTAAGCGGGAAAGTGCTATTCAGCGTCAAATTCGTCGAAACGGTTTCAATTGGCCTTGCGATCTGCTTGGAAAGTATTAGCGAAAGAATTAAGCTGATCACGATCAGACAAACTGCTAACATAAGGGAAAAACGAGTGATCTGCTGCAAACTTTTTGAAACCTCTGTCCATGGGACCGCATTGATCAATATCATTCCATAACGAGAAGTCGTATAATTGAAAAGTATTTTTTCTCCGTCCCTGTTGTGCCACACGCCGGAATTCAATTCTGTAGAATTTTCGTTTAAGAAGGCACCAAAATCAATCTTCATCTCGGAAGAAACAATTGATTTTCGATTTCTGTCGAAAATGTAAAGCTCGCCGTTGTGAGTATTGGCACTATCGGTCAGAAGAGCGTTAATGGCGGACGAGCTTATCATAATACCGATCGTGATCTTGCGGCTGTGGGTAGTATAACTGAACAGGGTTAGAACCGAATCTGTTTCACGGTATTGGTTGGAGGTTATATATTGTGAATAGTGTTCAGTACCAACAACACTGAACCCCCGGTTGTCACCGTGCAAGTTTTGTAACTTTTCGAAAGAAAGTTCTGAAAAGTCGTAATGTCGTGTAAAATATGTTTCCAGAGGAAATGAGCCGTTGTTGGAAATGATGGAACCGTCTGCTTCGTTATAAACAAACATGGAGTCAATAAAGGTATTTACACTCATAGTGCCCTGAAAGGCTTCCATACAGTCGAGTATGTCCCGGGCGGTTTTAAAGCTGTTATTGATGTAATCCTTAACAGAGTATTCACAAAGAATATCCTTTGCCTTGGAAAATATATCGTCCAGTTTGTCTGAAAGGTAAATCAACTGAGCATGATTATAATTTTCAACTTCTTTCTGAATTACATTAACAGAAATAGAGTAAAAAGCAAAGCATGCTGCACAGACGGGAATTGTAAAGCAAAGCAAAAAGGTAATCAAAAGCTTAAAAAACAAGCGGTTTGACCGGCGTTTTTTCTTGGAGCTTTGGTTTGGTAAAACAGAATTCATACAGATTGAATCTCCCATATTAAAGTAAACCCGCATTTTGTACACATTAAATCTTATATAATTATTGGCGAATTTGGCGAATTTGTCAATATTCTTTTTTTATTGCGATATTCAAAATTTAATAAAAACAAGTTAATGCATCTCAAGAAGCCAGCGCCGCACCTTATCAAACCGATGGTCGCAAAAATGAACAAAATATTAAATTCGGAAGAAAGATATTAAATATTGAAGATTGACAAATAACAGCAAATTGACCATAATGCAATTACACAAGCCGTTGTTTTATGTGAACGTAAGCTTAAGATTATTAAGATTATGTGAACGATTAAGATAGCGAGATATCGATCTTGTGTAACGATATCAAAGTTGAGAAAGGGAGATTTGCGTTGGCAACAAAAACAAAAAACTGGGAAAAGCTGACCAGCCACCGCGGTGAACGTTGGGGGCAAGCGTTCAAAAAGCACTATTGGCTTTATCTGATGCTGATTCCCGGCCTTGCCTATTTTATTATTTTCTGTTACAAACCCATGGGCGGCATTTTAATGGCGTTTGAAGATTTTAAAGCCAAGCTCGGTTTTTTTAAGAGTCCATGGATTGGGTTTGAAAACTTTGAACGGTTCTTCAATTATAAATTCTTTTGGCGGCTGCTCCGTAACACCATTTGGCTCAACATCACCAATCTGTGCTGGAGTATGCCGCTCACCCTGATTTTTGCGCTGCTCGTCAATGAACTCCGCAACGGCCCGTTCCGAAAAGTGGTCACTACCGTTTCTTATATGCCGCATTTTGTTTCCACTGTTATTGTTGTTTCAATCTTCTTCCAGTTTCTCACACCAAACGGTGTTATCAACACTGTTATCGAATCAATGGGCGGAACAAAGGTTGGCTTTCTAACAGACCCCAAGTGGTTCCGTACCGTGTATAACACGATTGGAATCTGGCAGGAGACCGGCTGGAGCGCAGTTATTTATATTGCGGCGCTGACCGGCATCGATCAGTCTCTGTACGAGGCAGCGCATATTGATGGCGCGGGAAAGCTCCGCCAATGCTGGTATGTCTCTTTGCCGGGCATCGCCTCCACCATTTCGGTCATGCTCATCATGAGTCTCGGTTCTATTCTGGCCAGCGGCACCGACCGAATCCTGCTGCTGTACACTGAGCGCACTTACGAGACCGCCGACGTAATCGGTACATACGTTTACCGGATCGGCCTGATCGATAACGACTACGGATATTCCACAGCCGTTAACCTGTTTCAGTCGGTCATCGGAATTATCATGATCACAATTTCAAACAGTATATCCAAACGGCTTTCCGAAACAAGCCTGTTTTAACAAAAGGAGCTGCTGCTATGTTAACGAGAAAAAAGATCACCGGCAGTTACATCACTGTTTCGGTCATTCTCAGCCTGTGTACGCTGATCATTCTTTACCCGTTTATCTATATTCTGGCTGTTTCCTTAAGCGACAGCGTGTCGGTTATGCAAAACGACGTATGGCTTTGGCCGATCGGCTTTAACCTGGACGCCTATAAAAAGGTCGCCTCTGTAAACAACTTTTTAAATTCCTACAAAAACACTTTTTTATATACTCTGGTGGGCACCGCAATTGCGTTGGTTGTTACCACATTGACCGCCTATCCTCTTTCCAAATCGTACCTGAAGGGGCGTCGTTTTTTCAATTTAATGATCGTATTCACCATGATGTTCAGCGGAGGACTTGTCGCAGGTTATTTGAATATAAAGGAGCTCGGACTCATGAACAGCATATGGGCAATCGTTCTGCCCGGATGCTGCAGCGCTTACAACATGATCCTGATGCGCACCTTTTTTGAGCAGCTCCCCATATCCATGGAGGAATCCGCCAAGCTTGACGGCGCCAGCGATATGGCGATCCTGTTAAAAATCATTTTACCGCTTTCCACACCGATCATCAGCACAATGGTTCTCTTTTACGCCGTCGGCCGATGGAACTCCTGGTTCACGGAATTTATTTACCTGCGGGATGCCGACAAGTTTCCGCTGCAGCTCATCATCCGCTCGGTCGTTCTGGCCGGAGAGATGGACATGGCCGCGCAAGGGAGCAGCGAGATCGTTACCGCGACCTCGCTGAAGTATTCGGTCGTCATTGTTTCCATGATACCGATGCTGATCCTTTATCCGCTGATTCAGAAATACCTCGTCAAGGGTATTATGATCGGCGCCGTCAAGGGTTGATTCTACCCGCACGATATAAACGCAAGCTGCGTTTGTATAAAAAATTAAAAACTGGAGGAAAAAAAATGAGCAAAAAAATTCTTGCCATGCTGCTCGCTGTTCTTACAACCGTATGCATATTTGCCGGTTGTGCAGGCAACACGGCCAGCAGCACCGGCAGCGCTGCCCCTTCAAGCGAAGCTCCCTCATCCGCAGAGGTTACTGAACCTGCCAAAATCAGCATCTCCTATATTCGCGATGCGAACGCCCCTGTCAACCCGGCAGAATGGGATCCCTGCATCGAGCTTGCCAAGGACTGCAATGCAGAGATCACCTGGTACGAATGGGGAGTTACCGGTGAAGAATATCTGACAAAGCTGAATCTTGCCATCTCCGGCGGCGACACACCGGATATCTTCTTTTCCCCCAACCACGACGACACGGCCGGTTATGTTGAGGATGGTCTCCTTCTCTGCATCGACGATTATCTGGACAAATACCCGAATATCGCAAAATACAACGACAACGATGAAACCCGTTATGCTTTGGACTATGACGGCAATCAGACGTTGTACTCCATTTGCGGCCGCTATTCCGAGCCGTTCTACTGGTACGGCATTCTGGCTCGTACAGACGTGATCAAAGATATCGGTTACGAGTATGACGGCACGATCGACAGCTTTACCGGCCTGCTCCGCGCCATTAAGAAGGAAACCGGCAAAGCTCCGTTTACGCTCCGCAGCGGCGTGTCTGGTCTTTTCGATACCTTCTGCACCAGCTTTGGTCTTTACTGTTCGGAAGCATTTTATGACGATATCACCAAGCAGTATGTTGTTGCGTCTATCGACGACCGGCTGTACAAGCTCCTCACTTACCTCAATACGCTTTGGAACGAGGGGCTGATCGATCCGGAATATTCCCTGAACACCACCGAAATGTGGGAAGAAAAAATGAGCACTTCGCAGGCCTTTGTCTGCAGAGATTACTTTGTCCGCTGCGAAGCCCTGACTAACCCGATCCGCGAAAAGGATCCCAACTCCAAATTTGAAATGGGCGCCATCGCACTGCCGGTAACGGAAGACGGCTACAAGCCGTACATGTGGTCCAACGGAACCGTCTCTTCGTCCGACCAGTGGTGCATCAACGCGGATACGAAGTATCCGGAAACCTGCCTTTCCATTCTGGATACGGTTCTTTCCGAAAAGTATTATCTTTGGAGAAACTACGGTATTGAAGGCGAAACCTACAACATGGTCGACGGCAAGCCGACCTTCACCGATGACGTTCCCACCGTTTTGAACGATTTCACGGGTGACATGAAAGCAGACATATGGAGAGCCAGCCGCGTTCAGCTGTTCGGTATGATCACCGACACCACGGCTTACGAGCTGGTTTCCTATGGCAAATACTCTTACCCGGGCGCTATGATGTATAAGGAGCACGAGTGGCTTGCTCCCATTCCGTTCAGCATTCCGAAGAAGTTCTTCGGCGATAAAGAAGAGCAGACCGCTACCGATATCAAAACCCAGCTCAAAGACTATTTCATACTGCAGTTCCAGGATTTTGTCGAAGGCAAGCGCCCTCTGACCAAAGAAGAATATGCAAAATTCCAGCAGGAAATGTTGAACGAGTATGATGGACAGAAGTGGATGGACATCATGAACAAGGCTTATAAGGCTTGGAAGGGCTGATTTGCAGATTCTGTAATGCGGTCGTCCGCTTAAAACGAAACTAATTCATGCTATCGCATCCTGAAACATGAAAGAAAGCAGGAGGAAAACAGAAATGTTTTCCTCCTGCTTTTGAAAGAATGGAAACAAAGAGCCCGCGAGGGCTGTGGTAATTTGCAGAGGAATGGATTTTATGAAAACAGAAAAGAAAAAACATTGGTGGCAGGAGCAGCCCCTTACCATAAGCGCAGTTCAGTGCAGTATGGGGGATCCCGACGAATGGGTATTAGACGAATACGTTTCCAAATATGGATTCAATACCGAACAGCTTCTCCATCTTGTGGCAAAAGGACATATGGGTTATTACAACGAAAAGGAACACGGGGAAAAGCTGGATCGGTATCTGAAAAAATCCCGCGCGCACGGCCTGCGTGAAATCGTATATCACAATACCCACTGCATCAGCGACTCCATTGCCTCAGAGCACCCCGATTGGCTTCAGTTGACAAAGGACGGCGAGAAGATGCCGGCATACTCTGTCTACAATCTGGTCTGCGTCAACCCCCACGGTGCATGGCACAAAAATTTTCTGAAGGAGCTGGAAGCTCTTTGCCGGCATGATATCGACGGCGTTTTTTTGGATGGGCCGGTCATGCGTGACAACGGATGCTACTGTGAAACATGCAGAGCGGACTTTGAAAAACGTTTTGGTCATTCTATTTTCGAAGCGACAAGGATCGAGCTTCAGACGATGCGTATTGAATCCGTAACACAGCATATCAAGGAAGCATATGAGACGGTGAAACGTATGAACCCCGAAATTGCACTTTACCTGAACAATTCAGCGCTCAGAGCTGACGTTACCGGAAACAATACCCGAAAGGTTTACAACTATGTTGACATTCTCGGCACCGAGGGCGGATTCCATGCGGCTCAGATGGGGGCGCACGGGATCTGGCAGCTGAGTTCCCAGGCAAAATATCTCGAGGGAATTGAAGGCGATACCCTAAAAGGCAAAAAGCCGATCGTTTGCTTTTTTGCCGGGAATCAGTCAGCCATTCCATACTATATGCACACTCCAGCAGAGACGCTGCTCTCTTATGCACAAAGTTATGCAAACGGTTCTAACATCTGGTATGGCGTTCATTTCTCCGCTTCCGAATTTATGAATACCAAGTCCTGCCTTAAGGCACGTGAAATGAACAACTTTGTACTAAATCATAAGGATATTTTCGGCCCGTCTAAAACATGTGCAAGAGTAGCGCTGATGTGGTCGCAGAATACTGCCAATAATTATGCTTCCAGCGTAGGAGACAGCGACTTTGTCGCTGCAAGAAAAGCCGGATATCCCGAACGGGGCGACCATTACAGCGCCCTGATCTCCACCTACGATATGCTTGCAAGAAATCATATCCAATTCGATATCATCGACGAAACAAGCATCATCAACAAAATAATTTATCAATACGATTCCGTTATCTTCCCGGAAGTGGCCTGCCTTTCCGACGACGAGGCAGCCATAATTGAGGAATACGTTGCCGCGGGCGGAAATGTTCTGGGCAATTTTGATATCGGCATGTACAACGAGGACGGCAGTTTTGTCGGCAGTTCCAAGCTCGGCAAGGTATTCGGTCTTGTTGGCACACCAAAAATTCTGAAGTCCCCCGATATCGGCACATCCTATATGTTCAAACAGAAGAATGACGAGCTGCTTGACACCCTCTCCTTCTTCCGAATTCCCGCTCCCGTTCTGAACATGGAATGGAGCGTTGCGGACGATACCGAGGTCCTTATGCGAACCAACCATCCCATGCCGAGCACCTATGCAAATATTCCGACGGAAGACCGGTATCCCTCCGTTCTCAAGCGCAAGTATGGCAAGGGCACGGCGTATTACATCAGCGGGAACTACGGCGAAACGGCAACGAATGAAAGAAATATCCCTGATTATGCGAAGATCATCAGGCGATACTGTGAACTCACTTCCCGTCCCACGGTGATTTCTGATGCGCCCGGTTTGTATGAAGTGGTGCTCAGAAAGCAAAAAGATCGGTTCATCCTGCACATCATCAACCTTACCGGGGCAATGGCCAGGCCTATCGAAAGCATCACTCCGCTTTACAATGTGGAATTCCAACTGAATCTTGAAGGCTTCGGGGTCGATAAGGCAGAATATTCCCTACGTTCTGTAAGAGGCGCGAAGATAAAGAATGTTCAGAAGAACGGTAGCAGCGTGATGGTTACTCTTGATAAGATCGATGCTTATGAGATCATTGTGGTCGAATAACATTTTTTGAAATTGTATAATTATTCAAAACGTAGTTTGCAGAGGAATTGATTGCATGAAAACAGAGGCACAACAGTATACGGTTCCGCGCGGCCAATGATGTCGTGCTGGGCGCCGTTAAGAGATGTCCCGAGCGCTTGCGAGGAATGTGTTTTATCAACCCCGGCTTTACCAAAGCCGCGCTGGAGGAAATTGAGCGCTGCAAA
>JBMNVT010000006.1:0-112225 GCA_050947015.1 Acutalibacteraceae bacterium | reverse complement strand
GCCAGACAGCTCGCTGTCTGGCAAAGGCATTACAACAATTTTCCCATGCGTCCTCTCAACTGGATCTCTCCCAAAGCTGTCCTATTTTCTTTCCCTAATGTGTAACACATCATTGACAAACCTACAGTGGTCTGCGGTCAAAAGCCCGAAAGTGATTGCATTTTGCCGAGGAATCAAGTAAAATAAAAGTCTGAAAGAACAAAAACAGTGGGAGTGCCGCTCCTGTCCACCAACCGACGCTTTCCGAGCCTGTGTTCCCGGTGCGGCTGCAGGCGATGAAACGAGATATCTGTAAAAGAGAATACTTTGGGATAATTTATGTGTTATCTTTTTTCTGGGCGGAGATACCGCGCAGAAAAAGAATTCAAAAGCGAAAGGATGAAGGGAAATGGCAGAAGACAGCAAACAGAAAGCGCTTGCAAATGCGCTGGCAGCAATAGAGAAAAAATTCGGCAAGGATGCGGTAATGAAGCTTGGCGATAACCGCACAATGGAGGTGGCGGCCATTCCGACCGGTTCGCTTTCGCTCGATATTGCGCTCGGGATCGGCGGTTTGCCGCGCGGCCGCATCGTCGAGATTTTTGGGCCGGAATCCTCCGGTAAAACGACGCTTGCGCTGCACTGCATTGCCGAAGGGCAAAAAAATGGCGGTCAGGCGGCGTTTATCGATGTTGAACATGCGCTTGACCCAATCTATGCCCGCGCGCTCGGCGTGGACGTGGATTCGCTGCTGGTCTCTCAACCGGATACCGGTGAGCAGGCACTGGAGATCACCGAGGCGCTTGTGAATTCCAGTGCGCTCGACGTCATTGTTGTCGACTCGGTCGCAGCGCTGGTTCCCCGCGCCGAAATAGAGGGCGATATGGGCGATTCGCACGTTGGGCTGCAGGCACGACTGATGTCTCAGGCAATGCGCAAGCTGGCCGGCGCGATCTCAAAATCGAATTGCGTTGTTATTTTTATCAATCAGCTGCGGTTGAAGGTCGGCGTGGTTTACGGCAATCCGGAGGTCACCACCGGCGGCAACGCGCTGAAGTATTACGCCTCCGTGCGCATCGACATCCGCCGCACGGAAACGCTGAAAAACGGCACCGAAATGATCGGTTCGCGCACGCGCGCCAAGGTGATTAAAAATAAAGTCGCACCGCCATACCGTATTGCAGAATTTGATATTCTTTACGGCAGTGGGATCAGCCGCATGGGCGAACTGCTCGACCTTGCGGTGAACTATAACATTGTGAATAAAGGCGGCGCGTGGTTCTCCTATGGGGAAACCAGGCTCGGTCAGGGGCGTGACAATGCCCGGGAATTCCTTAAGGCGCATGACGATATTGCCGCCGAGGTGGAAAAAAAGGTTCTGGCGGCGATTCAGAAGGAAAACGACGAAAAAGCGCCAACGAAAAAGCCTGCGGCAAAAACCATTCCTTCTGCCGATGCGGAATCGCCGGAAAGCGCCGCAGAGGAATTTGTCAGGCCGGCTAAACCGGCTGCCCGTGCAAAACCGGCTGCCGCCAAAACGAATATTGATATCGCGGTGGATGACTGATGCTGATTACCGCCATTGAACCGCGCCGCCGTTCGCTTTGCGAGGTCTATCTCGACGGGGAATCCGCCGGGCTGCTGGATTTGGAAACGCTGGAGCGGCTGCATGTAAAAATGGGGCAGGAGCTGACGGACAGCGACTGGAGCTATTACTGCGCGGAGTCCGACAAAACCCGCGCGCGTTCCTATGCGCTCTGGCTGCTTTCCCGCCGGGCGATGACGCGCCGCGGTCTGCTCGACAAGCTTCGCACGCAATATTCTCCGGAGGCTTCCGAGGCGGCTGTGGTCCGTGCCGAAGAGCTTGGACTGATCGATGACGCCGACTATGCGCGGCGCTGCGCGTCTGATCTTTTCCGATTCAGGAAATTCTCTGTTTCACGGGTGGCTGCCGAGCTGGTGCGCCGCGGGGTGGAGCGGGAACTGGCCCGGCAAATTGCCGAGGAGGTCGGCGGGGAATATGCGCCCGAACCCAAAGAGACCGTGCGCGGGCTGCTGATGAGCAAATACAGTCGGTGCCTTGATGATGAAAAAGGCCGGCGCCGCGCAGTGGCCGCCCTGCAGCGAATGGGCTATCACTGGGATAAGATCCGTCCGGTTCTGCGCGAGCTGACGGAAAAAACGGATGAATAAACGAGCCAGGAAAGGAATTGCCGAATCAATGGGAATGAAAGTTGGAATGGTCAGCCTCGGCTGTGCGAAAAACCGTGTTGACGCCGAAATTATGATGGGAATGCTGAAAAACGCAGGGTATACCCTGGTGCCTGAAGCGGGAATGGCGGACGTCGCCATTGTAAACACCTGCGGTTTTATTGAGGATGCAAAAAAAGAGGCCATTGAAGAAATTCTGGAACTGGTGCAGCTGAAAAAAGAGAAACGTATCAAAGCTATCATCGTGACCGGATGTCTTGCGGAACGGTACCGCGAGGAAGTGGAAAAGGAATTGCCGGAAGTGGATGCCGTTCTGGGAATCGGCGCGAACAGAGATATTGTTCAGGCGGTGGACGCTGTTCTGGCAGGCAAACGCTTGCTTTCGTTTCCGGAAAAGAGCCTGCTGCCGCTCTGTGGGGAACGCGTTCAGACCACGCCGTATTACACTTCTTACCTGAAAATTGCCGAGGGCTGTGACAACTACTGTACTTACTGTGCCATTCCGATGATCCGCGGGCATTTCCGCAGCCGCCCGATGGAAGAGATCACAGCCGAAGCGAAGCACCTTGCCAAAAACGGCGTGCGCGAGCTGATTGTGATTGCACAGGACACAACGCGTTACGGCGAAGACCTTTACGGTGAAAAAAAGCTGGCTGATCTTCTGCGCCGACTTTGCAGAATTGACGGCCTGCGCTGGATCCGCGTGCTGTATTGTTATCCGGAACGAATCACCGATGAGCTGCTCGATGTTATTGCGAACGAAGAGAAAATGGTAAAATACATCGATCTGCCGCTACAGCACTGCAGTCAATCCGTTCTGCGGCGGATGAATCGCCGCGGCAGCCGGGAAGAGCTGACGGCGCTGCTGAAAAAGATTCGGGAAAAGATTCCCGGTGTGACGCTGCGCACCACCGTGATGACCGGCTTTCCGGGCGAAAGCGATGAGGATTTTACAGAGCTGGCGGAGTTTGTGAAGGAGATCCGTTTTGACCGGCTGGGCTGTTTTGCTTATTCTGCGGAGGAGGGAACACCCGCGGCAGAATATCCCGATCAGGTGCCGGAGGACATCCGCATCAAAAGGCAGGAAAATATCATGGAGCTGCAGGCGCGTATCATGGAGGAAAATTGCATTCAGTCAGAAGGCCGCGAGATCCCTGTAATGGTGGAGGGGTATGACCGTTACGCGGGCAGCTTTTTCGGCCGTTCGGCTGCGGATGCGCCGGAAGTGGATTCTACCGTATTTTTTACAGCAAAAACACATTCACTGAATGCGGGCGAATTTGTCACGGTTCGCGTTACAGATCATCTGGACTGCGATCTTCTCGGCGAGCTGGTTTCCCGCGAATCGTAACGTTTTGGAAAGGATCTGGTTTTTGGCATGAATACCCCCAACAAGCTCACCATGCTGCGCATGGTTTTGGTGCCTGTTTTTGTCGCAATCCTGCTATGGGAGGGTTGCCCCCACCGATTTTTGATCTCCGGCATTGTGTTTGGAATCGCGGCGTTGACGGATCTGTTCGACGGGAAAATTGCCCGTAAACACAATCTGGTTACTGATTTTGGAAAATTTATGGACCCGATTGCGGATAAATTGCTGGTGTGCGCTGCCTATATCGCTTTTGTTCAGCTTGGCTATTGCAGCTCGTGGGTCCTCATTCTGATCCTTGCGCGGGAATTTGCCGTTACCTCCATGCGGCTGGTGGCGGCTGGCAGCGGCAAGGTGGTTGCGGCCAATCTTTGGGGTAAGGCAAAAACTGTCAGCCAGATGGTTGCCGTCGGGATTGTACTGCTTGTTCAGGAGCTTTTGCTGCTGACATGGCTTCCGGGCTGGTTTCCTGCGGCGGCCGTGCAGAGCGCAGCAATCTGGATCAGTGTCGTTCTAACGGTTGTTTCCGGTGTGCTTTATTTGCGGGACAATAAAAAATTTGTGAATCCTTCAAAATAACAGTTGCAAATTATTGTGTTTTGCAATATGATAGAAATGTTACGGAAGAGAATGCATTGAACGGGAAAAGTACCTGTTCTGCGGCGGCAGAGAGGACCGGTCATTGGCTGAAAGCCGGTTTTGTGCGCGGAACAGTGAATGTGCGCCCGGGAGCAGGCGGGGGGAAAATTCTGCGGAGCGTTTGCGCTTTGCACGTTTCAGTATCCCGGCACGGCGGGGCGCCGTTATCGCCTTTTAAGTTAGAAATCGGAGTGGAACCGCGGAACGCCGCCTCCGTCCCCTGCTGGGGACGGAGGCGGCGTTTTTGGTTTTGCCCGCTGAAGGGAGGATTTCTGTGTTTGCAAAACTGAAAGAAGAGCTTGATTCCATTATGGAACGCGACCCGGCTGCGCGTTCGCGACTGGAGGTTTATTTTTTGTATTCCGGCTTTCGGGCGGTGCGTTCGCACCGAAAAGCAAACTGGTTTTACCGGCATGATATGAAATTTATTGCGAGGTGGATTTCCCAACGATGCCGGCACAAAACCGGGATCGAAATTCATCCGGGTGCAACTATTGGCAAAGGGCTGTTTATCGATCACGGCATGGGCGTCGTTATCGGTGAAACAACTGAAATCGGCGACAACTGCACGCTTTATCAGAATGTTACGCTCGGTGGAACAGGGAAGGATGTGGGGAAACGCCATCCAACGCTCGGCAACAATGTCATGGTGGGTTCCGGCGCCAAGGTGCTCGGCCCGTTCAAGGTAGGAGACAACGCCCGCGTGGCAGCCGGCGCCGTAGTGCTCAGCGAGGTTCCGCCCAATTCCACGGCGGTCGGTGTGCCCGCTCGTATCGTTCGTGTCAACGGCGTACGCGTCGGCAGTCTGGATCAAATTCATGTGGCGGATCCTGTTTCGCAGGAGATCTGCCGTCTGGATTACGAATTGTTTACGCTCAAGAATGAACTGAAGGAAATAAAAGAAAAGTCAAAGAATCAGGAACAAACGGAAGGAAAGGAAGAAATAAAAGAATGAAACTCTATAACAGCGCAACAAGAACAAAAGACGAACTGGTCCCGAACGAGCCGGGAAAAATCAAAATGTATACCTGCGGCCCGACGGTCTATCATTATGCGCATATTGGCAACCTGCGCAGCTATATCATGGAAGACGTGCTGGAAAAATACCTCCGCTATGCCGGTTATGATGTGACGCGCGTTATGAATATTACCGACGTCGGCCACTTAACCAGCGACGCCGACACCGGCGAGGATAAGATGCTCAAAGGCGCGCGCCGCGAGCACAAAACCGTTATGGAAATTGCAAAGTTCTATACAGACGCATTCTTTGCCGATTGTGCAAAGCTGAACATCAAAACGCCGGACGTGGTTGAACCGGCGACCAACTGCATCAGTGAATTCATCAACATGATCGAAGTTCTGCTGAAAAAGGGTTATGCTTACGAAGCGGGAGGCAATATCTATTTCGATACCTCCAAATTAACGGAGTACTACGTTTTTAACAAGCAGGAACAGGAGGATCTGGCGGTCGGCGTACGCGACGGCGTGGAAGAGGACGCAAACAAGCGCAACAAATGCGATTTTGTGCTGTGGTTTACCAAGTCAAAGTTTGAAGATCAGGAGCTGAAATGGCATTCCCCGTGGGGCGTCGGCTATCCGGGCTGGCATATTGAATGCTCGTGTATCAGCCTCAAGCACCTCGGCGAGCGGCTTGACATTCACTGTGGCGGCATCGACAACGCTTTTCCGCACCATACCAACGAAATTGCGCAATCCGAAGCATTTCTCGGCCACAAATGGTGCAATTTCTGGTTCCATGTGCACCATCTGAACACCGACAGCGGCAAAATGAGCAAATCCACTGGCGAGTTCCTTACGGTCTCGCTGCTGGAGTCAAGGGGTTACAACCCGCTGGTTTACCGTTTCTTCTGCCTGCAATCGCACTATCGCAAATCGCTCATGTTTTCCTACGAAGCGCTCGACAATGCCGCGCAGGCATACCAAAAGCTCCTGGCTCGCATTGCTGCGCTGAAGAACGAAGAATTTACCGTGGACGAGGCGGTAGCCGCTGAATTGAAAAAAGGATTTGCCGAAGCGCTTGACAACGACCTGAACACCTCGCTTGCCGTCACGGCATTGTATGATGTGCTGAAAGCCGATGCAAATGACGCAACAAAATACGCGGTCATCATGGACTTTGACCGCGTGCTTTCTCTCGAACTGGAAAAAGGCGTAAAAGCCTTGCGTGCAAAAGAGAACGCCGCGCCGGCGGCTGACAGCGAGCTGGAGGCTTATGTGGAACGGATGATCGCCGCCAGAGCCGAAGCAAAGAAAGCAAAGAATTGGGCGGAGGCCGACCGAATCCGGGATGAATTGAAGGAAAAGAAAATTGTACTGACGGATACTCCGCAGGGCGTCAAGTGGTCTGTGGAAGAATAATGCCGTTTGTCTGAAAGGTTGAACAATCAGAATGTCTGAAAAAGTAATGGTGGGCATGAGCGGCGGAGTGGACAGCTCCGTTGCGGCCCTGTTGCTGCAGCAGCAGGGTTATGAGGTGATCGGCGTCACCATGAAGCTGCGTCCCGACGAATGGATGCAGGAATGTGCCTCCGGAGGATGCTGCTCGCTGGACGATGTGGAGGACGCACGGCGTGTGTGCCGCAGGCTGGGGATTCCGCATTATGTGATGAATTTTACGGATGCTTTTACGCATGATGTGATCGATTCCTTTGCGGAAGAGTACCAGCGCGGCCGCACACCGAATCCCTGCATCGAATGCAACCGCAGAATTAAATTTGAAGCCATGCTGCAAAAGGCGCTTGCCATGGGAATGGATTACGTTGCTACTGGTCATTACGCCCGCATTACCTATGAACCGGGCGGGCGCTGGCTGCTGCACCGTTCGCCCGCGGCAAAGGATCAGAGCTATGTGCTCTATTCGCTCACGCAGGATCAACTGGCGCATACGCTGTTTCCGTTGGGCGATATGGAAAAACCGGCCGTCCGTGCGCTTGCCGAAGAACATCAGCTTCCGGTGGCGCACAAAGCAGACAGTCAGGAAATCTGCTTTGTGCAGGACAACGATTATGCCGGTTTTATTGAGAGATACACCGGCAAACCATCCGTTCCGGGCAATTTTATCGATGCACAGGGTAATCTGCTTGGCAAGCATCGCGGTGTGACGCATTACACCATCGGTCAGCGCAAAGGGCTTGGTCTTGCGTTCGGCAAACCGATGTTCGTCACCGCGATCGATCCGCAGCAAAACACGGTCACCCTTGGGCAAGAGGGAAGCCAGTATGCGCCGGCGCTGATTGCGGAGCAATTCAACTGGATTGCATTCGACGCGCCATGCGAGCCGTTTGCCGCGCAGGTAAAGGTGCGGTATCAGGCGCGGCCGGCCAATGCCACGGTGTTTCCCGCGGCGGACGGTACGGTGCGCATCGAATTTGCCGAACCGCAGCGTTCCGTTACACCGGGTCAGGCGGTCGTGCTGTATCAGGATGACCTTGTCATTGGGGGAGGAACCATTTGCAGCGCCGCAAAGCCATTATAAAAGGGGCGGACGGAGCTGATTTGGTGCGCAATCCTGTAAAAAACGCAGTTAGCCTTGACATCATACCCGGCATGGATTAAACTGATACAGATAAACCCGGTGCGGAAAAAACGCGGCATGCCGGTCGATGACCGCACAGGGACTTGAAAGGATGGGTTATCCCGTGAAAAAAGAAGAGAAAACTATGGAAAAAATCGTTGCCCTTTGCAAAAACCGGGGATTTGTTTATGCAGGTTCCGACATTTACGGAGGGCTTTCCAATACATGGGATTACGGCCCGCTTGGCGTGGAACTGAAAAACAACGTCAAGCGCGCATGGTGGCAGAAGTTTGTGCAGGAAAGCCCCTATAACGTTGGGCTTGACGCCGCGATTCTGATGAACCCGCAGACCTGGGTCACCACCGGGCATGTCGGCAATTTCAGTGACCCGCTTGTGGATTGCCGCGCCTGTCATTCCCGCAACCGCGCCGATAAGCTGATTGAAGCAGCGCCCGGCGGCACCGAGGTTGATGTGGAAGGCATGGATTTTGATCAAATGGACAAATACATTGCGGGGCACAGCGAGGTGGTCTGTCCGGTTTGCGGCAAGCACGACTTTACCCCGATCCGCAAGTTTAATCTGATGTTCAAAACATCCATCGGCGTAACCGAGGATTCCTCTTCTGTTTGTTATCTGCGGCCGGAAACAGCGCAGGGCATCTTTGTGAATTTTGCGAACATTCAGCGCACCACTCGCAAAAAGCTGCCGTTCGGCGTTTGTCAGGTGGGCAAGGCGTTCCGCAACGAGATTACCCCCGGCAACTTTACGTTCCGCACGCGTGAATTTGAGCAGATGGAATGCGAATTTTTCTGCAAGCCCGGCACCGATCTGGAATGGTTTGCCTTCTGGAAGGATTTCTGTGCCAACTGGCTCTATTCGCTGGGCATTCAGAAAGAGCATCTGCGCCTGCGCGACCATGAACCGGCAGAACTGGCGTTTTACAGCCGCGCAACCACCGACATTGAATTTGCTTTCCCCTTTACCGATTGGGGCGAGTTGTGGGGAATTGCCGACCGCACCAACTATGACCTTGGCCGCCATCAGGAGGCTTCCGGCAAATCACTGGAGTATTTCGATCCCGAAACGAACGAGCGCTATATTCCGTATGTCATCGAGCCGTCGCTCGGCTGCGATCGCGTTGTGCTTGCGTTCCTCTGCGATGCCTACGACGAAGAGAATGTCGGAGCCGACGGCAAAGAGGATATTCGCGTTGTCATGCACCTGCACCCGGCGCTGGCGCCGTTCAAGGCCGCAGTTCTTCCGCTTTCCAAAAAGCTGAACGAAGGTGCGCGCAAGGTTTATGACCAGCTGGCGAAGCGTTTTATGATCGATTATGACGATGCAGGCTCCATTGGCAAGCGGTACCGCCGTCAGGATGAGATCGGTACGCCGTTCTGCCTGACCTATGATTTTGAAAGCGAAACCGATGGCTGCGTTACTATCCGCGACCGCGACACCATGGCGCAGGAGCGGGTAAAAATCAAAGATCTGGCAGCCTGGCTGGAGCAGAAGCTGGCGTTTTGATCTTGTTGCCGTCTGCCGTGTTGACTGCCCTGCCGTTCGGCGGGGCAGTTTTTGTCGCATCAGCTGTTGTGCACCGCAGCATTCCGGTAAAAAATTTGTTTTCCGGAAGAATTCTCATTTTACACGCTCTGCGGAATATGATATACTGATAACAGGCAGAATCAAGGGTATTTTCCAGCGGTTCTGTGAAAGGAAAGATCTCTGAATGAACAAAAATTGGCTGTGTCGACTGATTCCCGGCGCGGATCATCCCGAAAGCCTCCGTGTGAGGGAACGCTGCGGCGCGTTTGCCGGCGTGGTTGGTATCTTCTGCAATCTGCTGCTCTTTGCGGCAAAGCTGATTGTGGGCACGCTTGCGAAATCCATCGCCATTACGGCGGATGCGTTTAACAACCTCTCGGACGCAGGCTCCTCTGTGGTAACAGTTGTCGGCTTTAAAATGTCAGGCAAGCCTGCCGATAAGGAGCACCCGTTCGGGCATGGACGAATCGAGTATATTGCCGGTGTTGTAATTGCGTTTGTCATCCTGATGGTAGGCTTCGAGTTGTTTACCAGCTCTATATCCAAAATATTTGCTCCGGAGGAAATGCAGAGTGGAACGGCTGCCATTGTTGTTCTGGTGCTGTCCATGACGGTTAAGCTGCTGATGGGGCTTTTTTATCGTTCGGTCGGCAAACAGATTGGCTCCACGTCGCTGATGGCCGCTATGACCGACAGCATTTCGGACGTTGCCGCGACCGGAGGCGTTCTGCTTTCCGTTATCGTTTTTCAACTGTTTCACCTCAATGTGGATGGTTACATGGGCGCGGCGGTGGCGGTATTCGTTTTTATTGCGGGTATCAAAACCCTGAAGGACACGCTCGGCCCGCTGCTGGGGCAGGCGCCGGACGCCGATCTTGTGCGCAGCATCCGTGAGAAGGTGCTTTCTTATGAAGGTGTGATCGGTGTGCATGACATGCTCGTTCACAATTACGGCCCCAATCGCTGGCTGGCCTCGTTGCACGCTGAGGTTTCTGCGGGCGAGGATATTCTGAAAAGCCATGATCTGATCGATACCATTGAACGAGATCTGGAATGTGAGCTGAATGTTCATACTGTCATTCATATGGATCCGGTGGAAACGGATAACGAGAGAGTGACAGAACTTCGTGAAATGGTTCGGGGGATCATCGCTGGAATCGACCCGCGCCTTTCTTTTCATGATTTTCGGATCGTGGACGGACCGAGCCATACCAATCTGATTTTTGACCTCTTGGTGCCCTACGGTCTTTACGAAAAGCGCGAAGGTCTTGAGGAAGAGATTGAACGGAAAGTCAAAGCGGAAGACGAACGCTATTATGCGGTAATGACCGTTGACACAAGCTTTACAGGAGAAGCGTAACTACGGCCGAGTCGTTTTAGGCAGCTGCCGGGGGAAAGGAAAGAATCTGCTATGAAAAAAAAACAGGTCAGAAAAAATCTTCCGACCATTCTCGCCGGTTTGCTGTTGGCGGCGGCTCCATGGGCGATTCCTGCAGCGGAGGGGATTACGACCCGCTCTGCGGTTCTGGCCGGCGGGTGTTCGTTTCTTGCGGTGTTGGCCACGATTGTGGTGCTGTTCTTGTATGTCCGGCGTGAAAAAAAGCGAGAAGAAGCTTTGGGAGCGCGCTGCCGGGCCATTTATGAGCCGCTTGCACAGTACGGAAATCCGGCTTTGCCTGTGGAAGAACCGCAGACGCCTGAGGAATGGCTGGATGTGCTTGAACGTGCAGGAGAAGCCGTTCGCAGCCGTGTTCTCGCCGAGGAACGCGCCGACCGCGGCTTTGTGGTGCAGTGGGTGCACAAGCTGCAAAAGCTGCGCGCCGATATTGAAAGCACGGCGCAGCAGCTTCGCCCGGGCGATGAGGCTGCGGCAACCCGTCTGAGCCGTGACTGTATTGCCGCGGGCAGCCTGGCGGAGCAGCTGCTGCAGTATTTTGACTGTGCCGAGGGTAACATTGCCTGCAACCGAAAAAAGACCGACTTGTTTCGTGTGGTCAGCGATGCGGTGGTGCGCAACGCGGCTTTGTTCAACACCAAAAGGATCGGGCTGCGCCGTTCGGTTGCCCACCTTTACAGTGTAACAGACGCTACCGTGCTTGCGGTGGTGCTCGACCAGCTGTTGGACAATGCCGTGCGTTATACTGCGGAGAACGGCGTAATCGGAATCTCCTGCCGTGACGCCGGCGATACTATCCGCCTTTCGGTAGAGGATGTAGGATGCGGAATCCCGGCCGAGGAACTACCCAAAATTTTTGAACGTGGCTATATTGGCAAACGAGAACAGCCGGGAAGCCCCGGAATGGGGCTTTTTACCGTGCGCTCTTATCTTGAACTACTTGGCCACGGACTGGAGGTTCGCTCGGCAGAAGGCCGCGGTACACAGGTGATTATTCTTCTCAAAAAGGAAGAGGCCCCTCCCGCAGTTCCGGCGGATTGAGTTGGGCTGTTAAACAAAAACTAGGCGGCGTTTTGCGGTGCGTGTGCTTTTGGCCGGAGATCCGGCGAGAAGGATTGCGTGCAGGAAAATGCCGTTTTTCTTTCATTTTTATTCGTTCACAAAAAGTTTTTGTTTTTTTGTGCGTTTCAGACTATGCGAATCGGCAAAAAAGGAGTAAAATAATCATAGTTCTGTACATTTTTCCAATTGATTGAGCAAGCCGGGCGCAAACAGCGCTTTGCGGCAAAGGAAAGGATTGTTCTTAAGATGAAGATAACTCCGGCGCAGGTGGTCAAAAATGTGTTCAGCGGGGCGGTTGTCGGTGTTGCCAATGTGATTCCTGGCGTCAGCGGAGGAACCATGGCGGTGGTGCTCAATGTTTTCGATCAGATGATGGAAGCGCTTGGGCTGAAAAGGTTTAAGAAAAATCTGGCTTTTCTCATCACGTTCGGCCTTGGCGCAGTCGTTGGAATTGCAGCCTTCAGCAGTGCAATCAAATGGCTTTTGCAGCATTATCCTGTTGCGACAAATTTTGCGTTTATCGGGCTGATTCTCGGCAGTGTGCCAATGATTTTCCACAGGGCAGTACGCGGTGGGAAACGGGTGACGGTCGGGAGTGCGGCCGCGTTTCTGATTGGGCTTGGCATCATGCTGGCGCTTGCCTTTGTGAACGAGAGCGCGTTTTCTGCCTCGGCCGAAACGGTGCTGACCTTTCCGCTTGCAGTTCGCCTGTTTTTTGTCGGGGCGCTTGCCAGCATTGCAATGATTCTACCGGGTATCAGCGGTTCCTTAATTATGGTTATTTTCGGAACGTATTACACGGTAATCGGTTCCATCAGCAATATCATGTCCGGCCTGCTGGCATGGCTGGGTGGCACCGGCAGCTTTGCCGCGCTGATGCAGAGCATACTTGTCCTTTTACCTGCGCTCGCCGGCATTCTGCTTGGGCTTGTTTTCGGTTCCCGCCTGATTGATTTTATTATCAAGCGGTATCCGCAGATGGCCTATTCTGCCATTCTTGGGCTGATTCTCGGCAGCTTTGCCGCGCTGATTCCTCATTCATTCATTTTTAACGCAGAGGGAATCATCGCCATTTTGCTGTTGATTGCGGGGGCGGCCGCTGCTTACCTTTTCTCGCGGACAGCAAAGGATTGACCAGATTGGATTTTAAGAAAGGAACCTGTTGCGGATGGCAGTAAACAAATATAAAAAATTACTTTCCAATACCATCACCTTCGGGATCGGTACCTTCAGTGCAAAGCTGCTGACGTTTCTGCTGGTGCCGCTTTATACGCGTGTTCTCACCACGGCGGAATTCAACGCCAGCGACCTGATTCAGCAGACCGGCAACCTGTTGATGCCGCTGGTTTCCGTCGGTATGGCCAGTGCGCTGATTCGCTTCGGTCTGGATAAAAGTTACGACAAAACCTCTGTTTTTTCCACAGCGCTGATGACCTCCGGCTGCGGTTTTGCAATTTTTTTGCTGCTTTCGCCTCTGATTCTGCTCGTGCCGGATATTTCCGAGCACATCGTTTTGCTTGTTTTGTTTGTCATCATGTCGGCACTGCGTTCGCTGTGCTCGCAGTTCGTGCGTTCTCTGGGATATGTCAAGCTGTTTTCCTACGACGGCGTGCAGAGCACTGTGCTGACAATTATTTTTAATGTCCTGTTTCTTGTGGTGTTTCGGATGGGCGTTACCGGCTATATTCTGGCGACGGTGGTGTCCGATTTTATTTCGGCGATCTTCTTGTTTTTGATGGCCGACCTGCATTGGTATGTCCGCTTCTCTAAAATGGATCGTGAAGTGTTTCGCACCATGATTCGTTTTTCGGTACCGATGATTCCAACGGCGCTGTTCTGGTGGATTATTAACGTTTCGGACCGGTATGCGGTCACTTGGATGATCAGCAGTGCAGATGCGGGAATCTATGCCGCCGCTTACAAGGTTCCCACTATCGTTTCGCTCGTTTCTTCTGTGTTTACGGAAGCATGGCAGATGTCTGCCGTAATGGAAAAGGATTCTGCAAATCGCGATCAGTTTTTTACAAAAGTTTTTTCCGCACTTTCGTCCCTGTTGTTTCTGACAAGCAGCGCGTTGATTGTTTGCAGCAAGCTGATTACAAAAGTGCTGGTTGGGCCCTCTTTTTACGATTCCTGGAGGTATATTCCCATTCTTGTAGTCGCAACGTCGTTTTCCTGCTTTGCCAATTTTCTTAACAGCGTTTATATGGTGGAACGAAAAAGCGTGCTTTCCCTGTTGACTGTTATGTCCGGCGCGGTGATTAATGTGGTGCTGAACGTTCTGCTGATTCCCCCGATGGGGGTTAACGGTGCGGCGCTGGCCACCTTTGTCAGCTATTTGGTGGTCTTTATCATGCGGGCCATCACGTCGCGCAAATATATCAAAATTGGATTTCAGCCGGTTCGCATGGGGCTGAATCTGGCTGTTTCCGGCGTTCAGTGTTATATGATGATTGCAGAGGTGAATCTGTGGCAGCTGTGGGTGCCAGTAATGTTTATCGTGCTGTTTGCGCTGAATCTGAAACCACTGCTTTCTGCAGCCAGAACCATTTTGCGACGCCGCCCGGCGTCTGAATAAAATAACTCCATTCATTGCAAGATTAAAAATCCGGATCGTTTTACGGTGTCCGATATTTTTTAAGGAAAGGAAGGAATAAAATGCGTAGTGACAGTGAAACCCGTTCGAGAGACTATGCCGTGCGGCTGGGGCATGGGGTTTGGGGAGCGGCGGCGCTGATTGATTTTATTATCCTGCTGCGCGTCTCAGCTTTGACCGAAAGCACATGGGCTTTGGGAGCGCTGTTGTTCGGCGCGTGCGCGCTGGGAATTCTTTGGAACCGTTTGTTTTGCAACCGCGCCTTCGAAAGCTTTTTTGCGCAGCGTTCCGGTGCGAAGATACTTTCTCTGACGCTGATTTTGCTTTTTGGTGCAGGGGCGCTGGCACTTTGCGCAATCGCTTCGGCGGAAGCGCTGCGTCTTGTTCTGTTGACACTGCTGGTGGCGGTGCAGTTGTTCAGTCTGCAGTTGACGGAGCGTGCGGCGAGTCTTTCCCGAAAAACACGCGCCGTGTTGTTGGCAGTGCTCCATGTTGCGCTGGATACGGTGATGTTTCTGCTGACAGAGGGAATTTCCCAGCGGAAGGACGCCGGGTGGTGTTTTGCCGCATATGTGCTGTGCGGCGCCGCACTGGTTGGATGCCGGAATCTTCCCTCGTCGGAAGAGCACCCTCTGGCGGCTGAAGAACAGCTTCCCGCTTCATTTGCACTTTGGCTGCAAACCGTGTCAACCGATGTGATGGCCGCTGTTTTTTGCGGCATTGCTTTCACTGCGCAGGTATCGCTTCGGGTGGGCACGCCGTTGACAGTGTTTTTGCTGGTGGTGGCGGCTCTGACCGGCGCGCTTGCCGCCACGTGGATTGCTCATACAAAAACGGAATATGCCGTGCTGCAGCGGCGCGGAATTGCCTGTTGGCTTGCTGCGGTTTTGCTTTGCCTTGTTTGGAAAAGCTCTCCCGTTCCGGCGTTTTTTGTGCTGCCGTTGTTTGGGTTGGGGTGCGCATGGATTCTTTGCGGGCTGCTCGCCATGCGGGAGCCGTTTGCGCTGTTGTTGACCGACTGTTCGGCTTCACCGGATGAAACGGAAACCGAGGATTACCTCAGCGCTGCGGTTCAGGGCGCGTTGCTGCCGGCCGGGCTGATGCTGCTGGCTGTACTGGCGGTGGCGGTTTGTTTTTTGCCGCGCAGCAGTAAAATTGTCACTCCGGCGCTGGCGCTGTTTTCGCTTGCCATCGGCGCTGTGTTTCTGGTGCGCAGTTGGCTGCTGGCCACACGGCAGCCGGTAGATCGCGCGGGCTGTGAAAAAATTCGTCATCGGTTTGCGCTGAGTTCTCCCGCCGAAAACCAACTTCTGGTGGAACGCGTGCAAAAGACATTTGTTGCGCCGTATACCAAAAGCGCAGGCTTTTGGGTTGTAAAAACGCTGTTTCGTCCGTTTTTTCCGTCGCGCTTTCTTGGAGCGGACAATATTGACGAAGCGTCTGAAACGCCGAAGGTTTTTGTTTGCAACCACTTGGAAATTTACGGACCGATTATTACTCAGTTGCATCTGCCGTATCCGGTGCGCACCTGGATCATCAACAACATGGTCGATCTACAGCTGACGGAAAAAAACCTTTCGGGTGCGATTGATAAGATTTTCAAAATTTTTTCGCCAAAGGTGCGGCATTGGCTTTGTCATGTGTTGGCGCGGCCGGTTTGCTGGGCAATGAACAGCATCGATCACGTAACAGTGTACCGCGGCAATTCGCGCGATGTCATCCGCACCATCCGTGATACGGTGGATGCGATTCAATGCGGAGACAATATCCTCCTGTTTCCGGAAAATACGTCTGCAGCAGGGGAAACCGGCGCCTATAAAATCGGAGAGGTTTCGGCGTTCTTCTCGGGATTTTCCAACATTGCCGCTTCGGTTTACGAGAAAACGGGACAATGTATCACCTTTTATCCGCTTTTTGCGGATAAAAAGAACAAGAAGATCCGTGCCGCAAAAGGTGTTACCTTTAATCCCTCCAACCCGAAACCGGAGGAGAAAAAACGTATCGTCAATTATCTGCACGATACCATGTGCTCTATGGCCGAACTTGCAAAAAAAGAACGATAAGCCCGTTTTGCAGAACTGAAATTTTTTGCGGGAGTGATTTTGATGAAAGTGATGCGGGATTCGCAAAATTTCCGGTTCAGGAATCATAAGGAACGCTCGTTCTTCGCCGAACATAGGGCGGCGTTGCTCCTTGCAGCCTGCGCGCTGCTGCTTACAGTCTTTCTTGCGATTGCGTCGCGGTGCTGGAGAGGCTTTGCCGAATGGTATTCCGTAACGGTTTATCCGTTTCTGGTCAGCACCATCGGATGGTTTTTCGGTCTTTTTCCCTTTTCGGTGCTGGAATTCGGCGGCGGTTTGCTGATCCTGCTATTGTTTGGGCTGCTGGTGCGGCTGGTTGTGAGATTCATTCGCGGTCGGGGCCGTCGCGGCAGAATTCTGTTTGGAGCGTTTTCCCGTGTGTTGGCTCTTGTCCTTTGTTTGGCGGCGGTTTTTATGGCGAATTGCGGTGTCAATTATTATCGCACAGAATTTTCTGCTTTCAGCGGTCTGACAGTAAAAAAATCCGATACGGCGCGTCTCGTACAACTTTGCGGCCTGTTGACGGAGCGCCTCAACGAGCTTGCGCCGCAGATTGCAACAGGGGAGAACGGATTAAGCGCCGCCGATGAAAATCTGCGGCAGGACGCCGTTGCCGCCATGAACGGGTTGGGAGAAGAATATTCCGTTTTGCGCGGATATTACCCGCAGCCCAAGCCCGTTGCAGCGTCGCGCGGCATGTCTTATTTGAATATTACGGGGGTTTACTCTCCGTTTACCATTGAGGCAAATTACAACCGCGATACGGTTGCGTACACGATTCCGGTTACGGTTTGCCACGAACTTTCTCACCTGCGCGGTTTTATGCGCGAGGACGAGGCAAATTTTGTGGGGTACCTTGCCTGCGTCAAATCGGGCAATGCATTGTTTGCATACAGTGGGGAAATGCTTGCCTACGTTTACGCCAGCAATGCGCTCTGGGCAGCAGGTGAACAGGATGCTTACCAACAGATTACCGCAAAGCTGCCGGAAATCTGCAAAACTGATCTGCAGGCAGACAGTACATATTGGAAGGAATTCGAAACGCCGGTTGCCGAGGTCAGCACGCAGGTGAATCATTCTTACCTGCAGGCAAATGGTCAGGTGGACGGGGTAAAAAGTTACGGTCGCTTTGTTGATTTGTTGCTTGCCTATTATGTTCCTGCGGAATCAGACTGATTACCCGAAAAATCTGCAAAAAACATTACAAAATGTATAAAAACGCCGCCCGATTCCAAATCGGACGGCGTTTTGCATGTTTTGCGGCGTTATTTATGCAGCGGGAAACGTCCCTCCTGCAAAGTGCGTTGTTCCAGATCGTGCAGGTCATACGGTGTTTGCTGATAAACGTAGTAATTAAGCCAGTTTGCGAACAGGATGGTAGCGGTGCTGCGCCAGCTCAGTTCCGGGGAAAGCGCCGGGTTGTTTTCGGGAAAATAGTGATATGGCACTTTTGGGTTAAGCCCCTTGTTGACGTCGCGGTAATATTCGTTTGCCAGCGTCATGCGGTCATATTCCGGATGGCCGGAAAGAAAGAAACGCCGGCCGCTTTTGCTGGCGATAACGCTGACACCGGCAAGACGTGAATTGGCAAGAATCACAAGGCTTTCTGTGTTGTCAATATCTTCCCGCAGAACGGTTGTGTGACGGGAATGCGGCATCAGAAAAATATCATCCAGCCCGCGCATAAGAGGGTGGTAAACGTTGGCTGTGTGATGCGGAAAAACGCCGACCAGTTTTTCGGGCAGCAGGTGCTTTTGAATGCCATAAAAATAGTGCAGGGCTGCCTGAGCGCCCCAACAAATAAAAAGAGAGGAGTAAACGTTGGTGCGCGACCATTCAAAAATTTCGCAAAGCTCGTCCCAGTAATCAACTTCTTCAAATTCCATCAGTTCCACCGGAGCGCCAGTGACGATCATTCCGTCAAATTTCTGATCCCTAACCTGATCAAGCGTGTAATAAAATGAGGTCAGGTGCGCGGCGGAGATATTTTTTGCGACATGCGTTGCGGTCTGCAGCAGCTGAATTTCCACCTGCAGCGGCGTATTGCCCAAAATTCGCAGCAGCTGCGTTTCGGTTTCCACCTTGGTGGGCATCAGGTTGAGCAAAAGGATGCGCAGCGGCCGAATGTCCTGTGTCACCGCGCGCTCTTCCGACATAATAAAAATGTTTTCGGCTTCCAAAATTGCCTGCGCCGGCAATTTGTCCGGAATTTTGATCGGCATAGACAACCGTTCCTTTCTGCAGCAAGCATAAACGCCTGGCTGGGGTGCTAAAAGATTGCAAAAAGCCGCGATGCGGGCGCCGGTGTTATGCTTCGGCCTTCTGCGCAGTTTTCATTTTTTGCGCTGACCGTCGCCGCCAGCACGGCATTTGCAAAACCGCCTGCAAAAATTGCTTATTTCTGGATTCCGTCAAACAGATGTGTAAAATCAAAGGTCGCAAAATAATCGGCGGGAGTTTCCGCGCGGCGGATCATCCGGAAGGAGCCGTCCTTTTGGAGCAAAATTTCCGCAGAACGCAGCTTGCCGTTGTAATTGTAACCCATCGAAAAACCGTGCGCGCCGGCGTCGTGTAGAACAAGAAGATCGCCGATATCAATTTTGGGGAGTTTGCGGTCAATAGCAAATTTATCGTTGTTTTCACAAAGCCCGCCGGTGACATCGTATTTGTGGTCGCAGGGGGCGTTTTCCTTCCCCATCACCGTGATGTGATGATACGCGCCGTAAATTGCAGGGCGCATCAGGTTGGCCGCGCAGGCGTCCAGACCGATGTACTCCTTGTAGATGTGTTTTTCATGAATCGCTTTGGCAACCAGAACACCGTTCGGCGCGAGCATCCAGCGGCCAAGCTCGGTAAAGATTTTGATATGCCCCATTCCGGCGGGCGCCAAAACCTGCTCAAATGCTTCCCGAACGCCCTCTCCGATGGCAAAAATATCGTTTTCCTGCTGCTCCGGCCGGTAAGCGACGCCGACTCCGCCGGAAAGGTCAATAAAATCAATCCGCGCGCCGGTCAGCTCGTGCAGCTTGACGGCGGTTTCAAACAGGATGCGCGCCAGCTTGGGATAATATTCGTTTGCGACGGTATTGCTGGCCAGAAAAGCGTGCAAACCAAAGGATTCCGCTCCCTTTTTTTTCAGGATACGAAAGCCCTCGACCAGCTGGTCGTAGGTGAAACCATATTTGGCATCGCCGGGAGTGTCCATAATAGCGTTATTGATGGCAAAATCTCCGCCGGGGTTGTAACGGCAGCAGATCGTTTTCGGAATGCTGCCCGTCACCTTTTCAAGAAAATCAATATGTGTAAAGTCGTCAAGGTTGATAATTGCGCCGAGCTTGCGGGCAAGCTGAAAATCCTCGGCAGGCGTATCATTGGAGGAAAACATGATGTTTTCGCCGTTGATGCCCACCGCATCGCTCATCATCAACTCGGTGAGCGAGGAGCAGTCGCAGCCGCAGTTTTCTTCCTTCAGAATCTGCAGGATTGTTGGATTGGGCGTTGCTTTCACAGCAAAATACTCCCGGAAACCCTTGTTCCAGGCAAATGCCTTGTTCAGGCTGCGTGCCGTGCGACGAATTCCCGCTTCATCATAAAGATAAAACGGCGTGGGAAACTGAGCGTTAATTTCGCGCAGTTTGTCGAGTGTGACAAATGTTTTTTTCATAGTAAATCCTTTCTGCCCTGACGGCGCATTTCAAAAGAAAACGAATGCGTTCAAAGCGTTGAAATAATTCAGCGAAAACAAAAATAGCATATGGCGGCGGTTCCGAGCAGCTGAACTGCAAAAATGACCGGAAGTCCGATCATAAACCGTTTGTGCTGTGTTTTATGACGGATTTTTTTCATCGTGAGATAAACGCCGGGGCAACCGCCCAGCGCTGCGGCCAGAAAAAGCGATCGCTCCCGGATGCGCCAGCTGTTTTGCCGCGCACGTTTTTTGTCGGAAACAACCAGTATAGCTCCAATCAGGTTAATCACAAGCAGATAGACAATGAGAATGATTTGCCAATGCTGCAAGAAAAGTCCCCCTCCGGCATATAGATTGAAAAGCCGTGCCCAGCGCAGCAGCACAACGGATTTCTGCTCTTTATCATACTAAAATTCTATGGCGCTGTCAACAACTGCGGCGCGCGGCGGCCGAATTTTGCCTGTAAGGCTGTGTTTCTGCTCGGGAAAGGATGATGCAAAATGAAAAAGACGATTCGCGCTCTGCCGGTGATCGCGCTGCTTGCAGCCATAATACTGGCGGCGACGGTCGGAAAAAAAGCGCAGAACCCCTCTTCGGCCTCCAGTGCTCAGCCGGAGCCGTATCGTGTGGAGAATATTTTTGAATCGTCAGAATTCAAGGCAGTCTGGGTGCCGTATATGGATCTCGATCAGAGCGGTGGGGACGAGCAGCATTTTGGCATATTCAAAGAAAAGTTCGATTCTGTCATTAAAAACGCAAAGGAAGCCGGTATGAACACTGTCATTGTTCATATCCGGCCGTTTGCGGATTCGTTTTACCGTTCGCAGTATTTGCCCTGGAGCCATCTGCTCACCGGCGCACAGGGGCAGGATCCCGGTTATGACGCAATGGCGTACATGGTGCAGGCCGCGCACAATGCAGGGCTTTCCTTTCACGCATGGATCAACCCGCTGCGCATCCGTTCCAGCAGTACGCCGCGGACGCTCGCGTCCTCAAATCCGCACAGTATCTGGCGCAGCGATGGGGACACCGCCAACGACCGCTGGACAGTGGAGTTGGAAAACGGTATCTATTTTAACCCTTGCTATGAGCAGGTGCGTACGCTGATTATTGACAGCGTCAAGGAAATGGTGGCAAAATACGATGTGGACGCAGTACATATGGATGACTATTTTTACCCCACGCAGGAAGAGAGTTTCGATCAGCAGGAGTACGATGCTTACCGCGCGTCTGTAAAGGAGGGTGAACCGCTTTCGCTTTCCAACTGGCGGATGGAGCAGATCAATCTGTTGGTGAGCGGGCTTTACAGCGCGGTCAAAGAAACAAAAAGCAGCGCTTTGTTCGGCATTTCTCCACAGGGCAATTTGGAAAATTGTCAGAACATGTACGCCGACATTGAAACCTGGTGTTCGCAGCAGGGTTATATCGATTACATCTGTCCGCAGCTCTATTTTCATTTTGACAACCCCGTCAAGCCGTTTACGCGTACTGCACAGGAATGGAAAACCTTGGTCACCTGTCCGCAGGTAAAGGTTTACGCTGGGCTTGCGCTGTATAAGGCGAATGACCCGGAGGCAGATAACGGTGTTTGGGCAGGGCAGGGAAATATCATCCGCCAGCAGCTGGAAACGCTGGAGCAGCAGGGGTATGAAGGCTTTGCGCTGTATTCCTATGACTATCTGTTTGCGCAGCAAACCAGCGCTGAGATGCAGGAGATAAAACAATGTCTTGGTGCGGTGCAGAAGGAATCTGTTGCCGATAATTCACAGACGGTTCCGCATCCATCGACTGCATCTCAACGCTGAAGCCGTTTTGAATGAACGGTCAGCCGGAAGCATTTTGTTCTTCAGCCATATGGGCGTATTTGCCGCCGAGCGTCATCAGTCCGCGGTGCGTGCCCCGTTCCGCAACGCGGCCGTTTTCCAGATAAAGAATTTCGTCGGCATCCCGCAGGGCGGAAACCCGCTGGGAAATCAGAATGCAGGTTTTACCCTGCATGGCAGCATGCAGGTTTTGCAGAATCCGCTGTTCGGTGTTGACGTCGACGGAGCTGAGCACATCGTCGAAAATCAGGATTTTCGGTTTGCGAACGAGCGCCCGTGCAATCACAACGCGTTTTTTCTGTCCGCCCGAAAGATGTCTGCCCCGCTCGCCCACCGGCGTCAGGTAACCTTCTGCAAAACGGCCGAGATCCTTTTTCAGGTCCCCGGCGTCCGCGGCTCGGTCAATTTCATCCTCGTCGGTATCCGGCTCGTAAAAACGAATGTTCTCGGCAATGGAGGTGTCAAACAGAAACTCCTCCTGTGGTACACAACCGATGGCCTTTCGGATCGCCTGCGCGGGAATATCACAAAGGTCAACGCCATCGATCCAAATGCATCCGTGCGGCGCGGTGCGGAATTTGAGCAGCAGGTCGACCAGCGTGGATTTGCCGCTTCCGGTTTCGCCGATGATCCCCAGCGTATGCCCGACGGGGATTTCGGCGCAGAGGTCGTGCAGAACCTCCCGCCCGTCCGCTTCATAAGCATAAGAAAGATGGCGGATGGAAATTGCGCCGTGAATCTCATGCGGATATTCCTGCTGCTCTTCGGCGGGGATTTCCGGCGCGGAAAAGATATCGTTCAGCCGTTTCATGGAAGCGCGTCCCCGTGCAGCGGAATTGATCACGCGGCCAAGGGAGACCACCGGAGCCATCATCATCAGGATGTAGTCATTGAATGCCACCAGTTCCCCGACAGTCAGCTCGCCGCGCAGTACCAGGTTTGCGCCGTAGGTCAAGCTGATGAGAAAGCTCACGCCGAAACAGATCTGAATCAATGGATTCAGCCAGGCGGAGGTGTTGGCAAGGTCGATATTCGCGCCGCACATTTCATCGCTTTGCTGAATGAATGCCTTTGCGGCGGGCTCTTCGCGGTGAAAGGCCTTGATCACGCGCATTCCCATAATATCTTCCTGAATGACGCCGGAAAGGCGGGCGAACTGGCGCTGTACACCGGCATATTTTTTTCGAACCCTGCCGCCGATGATAACAACGGAAAGCACGGCGAACGGCACCGGCAGCAACGCCCAGAACGCAAGCACCGGGTGGATGCTGACAAACATTTTCTGCAGAGAAAACAGCACGGAGGTAACGCCGGTGAGAATGTTTGCCACCACCATTCCGGCGGTTTTGCGCACTGCGCCGATATCGTTAATTGCCAGGGCCATCAAATCGCCCGTCTGGGCGGAATCATAGAAAGAAGCCGGAAGCCGCTGCAGTTTGCAAAAAAGCCCCTCGCGAAGAAAAATTTCCAGATTCCGCGCATTGCCGTTGATAAAATAACGCCAGCAATATCTCGTTGCAAAGATCAGGACTGCGGCGCCAATCAGATAAGCGGTTTGTGTCAGCACATAATCCCGGTCAATCTGCCCGACTCCGGCGTTCAGCCCGTTGACTGCATTTCCAAGAAACATCGGAGACCATGCGGCAAAATAGGAATTGAGCAGCAGAAAAAATGCGCCGGGCAAATATCTCCAGCCGTACTGCTTTAAAAATTTTTTCAGCATTTTGTGCGCTTCCTTTCTGAATCACGCGAGGGTGCGGCACGGTAAAAACGCAGCCACCAACAAAGGATGGCTGCGTTTTGCTGTGCTGCAGTTCGGATGTTTGAGAAAGCAATTCCTGCGGAAAAGCATTGGTGCTCAAAAATAAATACAGAAAAGCCGTCTGTTACTGCGGAGACAGAGAAACACGGCGTTTTATCCGAATTTGCTTAATACCATTCGTCGATCAGTTGACCAAGAATCCGGATTCCTTTTTCCAGCTGTTCATCGGTCGGGGTGGTGTAATTGGTGCGGAAAGAAAGGCAGGGCAGGCTTTCGTCGGTCAGGAAGGCGTTGCCGGGAACCACCGCGACCTTGCGCAGAACGGCCTCCTTGCAGAACTTCGGCATATCGGCGCCTGCGGGAAGGGTACACCAGATGAACAGGCCGCCCTGAATCGGTTCGTATTGTACCTTGGGCAGAATGTAACGCTCGAACAGATCCATCGTAAATTCGGCTTTTTTTCTGTAAATCTGCTTCAGCGAAAGTAGATGCGCACCATAATCATATTTGGTCATAAATTCGTTGACGATCATCTGCGCCCAGATATTGGTATGAACATCCTCGCCCTGCTTGCAGACGACCATTTTGTTCATGACAGGCGTGGGCAGCAGCGCAAAACCGACGCGGATGCCGGGCGCAATGACCTTGGAAAATGTGCCGGCATAAACGACGATTCCGTCTTCGTCAAAGGATTTGATGCTTGGAAGATCTTCGCCGGCAAAACGCAGGTCACCGTAGGGGTTATCCTCCAGAATCATGACGTTGTACTGCTTTGCCAGTTCATACATCCGGCGGCGTTTGGCAAGACTCATGGTGCGGCCGGTCGGGTTTTGAAAATTGGGAATGGTGTAAATAAACTTGACGTGCCGTTCTTCCTGCAGGGCTTTTTCCAGCGCTTCCATGTTCATGCCGTCGCTGTCCATCGGAACGCCGTGCAGCTTGACCTGATAAGAACGGAACGTGTTCAGCGAGCCGACAAAGCTTGGCGCTTCGCAAAGAACGACATCGCCCGCATTGCACATGGATTTGGTCAGCAGATCCATCACCTGCTGCGCTCCAGAGGTGATGAGGACATCGTCAAATTCACGGCCGATTTTGTGCGTGCGTTTCATATAATCGCGGATCGTCTGCCGCAGTGCGGGGTAGCCCTCCGTCAGGCTGTACTGTAGCGCATCCACCGGGTGTTCTCTCAGAATCCGGGAGGAAATCTCCGCAATCTGCTCCGAGGGGAAAGCCTCCGGTGCCGGATTGCCGGCGGAAAGGGAAACAACCTCCGGGTCAGCGGCATATTTAAAAATTTCGCGGATCGCCGACGGCTTTAAATTCTGAACGCGGTCCGAAAACTGATATTCCATCATGAAAACCATTCCTTTCTGTTGCACAGAATCCGTCTGTGAAAAACGCTTTTATTATAGCACAATGCGGTCGGCTTTTCAATGGTGTAAAGTGCGAAAACAAGCGGACTAATGCAAAATTCCTTTTTGACACTTGACGCAGGCGAAATGTACCGTTAAACTAAAATCAGCTACCAGAAGGTCAATTTGAAACAATGCAATATGAAAGGATGTAACAAATGGATTTTACGATTGAGCGCGTTAAACAGATGCTGATTCTTTTGCAGGGCAACCGGTATTACGCTCGTCTTCCGCTTAACGGATGGCGCTTCTGCGAATGCGGCTATAAGACCAACAACATGATTCCAGATAAAAATGCACCGGAATTCCGCGATTTCGGTGAAGATGAGCGCTGGGGAAAAAAAGCGGACAGCCACGCTTGGTTCTGCCGGCATATCGTCGTTCCCTCCGATTGGAAGGGCGAGGTTCGCTTTGCCCTGCGCACCGGCAAAGAGGGTCAGTGGGATGCGCGAAATCCGCAGTTTATCGCTTATCTCAACGGCGTGCTGACGCAGGGACTGGACGTAAACCACACCGAGCTGCTGCTGCCGGAACTTGCCGAATTTGACCTTGACCTTTACGCTTACGCCGGGATGGAGGGTACGCTTTCTGAGTTCAACGCCGAGCTGCAATGGGTGAACACCGACTGCGAAAGGCTTTATTACGACCTGCGCGTACCGATGGAGATTCTTCAGTTTTCCGATCCGGTTTCCAAAACGTATGCCGACGTGCTGCGGATCCTGAACGAAGCGATTAACCGGATGGACTGCCGCGTTCCGGGCAGCGCAGCGTTCAATGCTTCTGTGCGCACAGCGAGCGATTTTTTAAAAACAGAGCTTTACGAAAAATATTGTGCCGACCAGCCCGAGACCGTCATCTGCATTGGTCACACTCATATTGATGTGGCGTGGCTTTGGACTTTGGCACAAACGCGCGAAAAAACGCAGCGTTCGTTTTCCACTGTGCTGAATTTGATGAAAAAATACCCTGAGTATAAGTTTATGTCGTCACAGGCGCAGCTTTATGATTATCTGAAACAGGAAAGCCCCGAAACCTATGAGGAAGTCAAAAAAATGGTCGCCGCCGGCCGGTGGGAGGTGGAAGGCGCCATGTGGGTGGAGGCCGACTGTAACTTGCCTTCCGGCGAGAGCCTTGTGCGGCAGGTGTTGTTTGGCAAACGGTTTTTTAAAAAGGAGTTCGGGGTGGAGAGCCGTGTGCTCTGGCTGCCGGATGTATTCGGCTATTCTGCTGCATTGCCCCAGATTCTGAAAAAAAGCGGTGTCGACCGTTTTGTCACCTCCAAAATTAGCTGGAACGAAACCAATCAGATGCCGTATGACATGTTCAACTGGCGCGGAATTGACGGCACTGAAATTTTCAGCTATTTTCTTACCGCACAGCCGAAAAAGCGCGGCGAAAAACCAACGAATTTTACAACTTATGTTTCCAACAACAATCCGGATATGATAGCGGGTACATGGGATCGCTTTCAGCAGAAGGAATTTTCTGATCAGGTGATGAATACCTTCGGCTTTGGAGACGGCGGCGGTGGCCCGACCATGGAGATGCTTGAATTGCGCCGCAGAATGGAAAACGGCTTCGGCGAATGCCCAAACGCACGAATCGGAACGGCGACGGAATTTCTGAACCATGCTGCTGCGGCGGAGCACGACCCGCATCTGCCGGTGTGGAGCGGCGAACTTTACCTCGAAATGCACCGCGGGACATACACCTCCATTGCCCGCAACAAGAAAAATAACCGCAGGAGCGAATTTGCATACCAGAACGCGGAGCTGCTTTCCTCGCTTGGCAGCGTGCTGCTTGGCCTGCCGTATCCGCAGCAGCGCTTGAACGACGGATGGGAGAAGATTTTGCTGTTTCAGTTTCATGATATTATTCCAGGCTCGTCTATCAAAGAAGTTTATGACGAGTGCGACCGCGTATATCCGGAGCTGCTGCAAAGCGCGGCGGAAATTTCCGAAGCAGTCAAGAACTCGGTTGCGGAGAACCTTGCCACGGAGGGCGGGCTGCTGGTGTTCAATCCACAGTCATTTATCAACAGCGCCGTTGTAAAAGTGAACGGAGAATCCCGCTTTGTGGAAAATATCCCCGCAAAAGGGTATGCGGTAGTAACGCCCAGAACACCGGAAAACAGCGTTATTCTGGGCGACCGCACCATGGAAAACAAATTCCTGCGCATTGTGTTTGACGAGCAATTTAACCTGGTTTCGGTCTATGACAAAGAAGTCAAACGCGAGGTGATTGACGCAGCAAAGGGCGCTGGCAACAGAATTGAAGTTTACGAGGACTTTCCGCGCGATTATGACGCATGGGAGATTACAGATTATTACAGGGAAAAGAGATACCTGCTGGATGACGTGCAATCTGTTAAGCCGGTTCGGGATGGAGCGCGCGCGGGCTTTGCTGTTCGCCGCCGCTTTCTGGAATCCACGGTCGAACAGCATATCTGGCTGTATGAGGATCTGAAAAAAATTGATTTTGAAACTGTGATCGACTGGAAACAGGAGCACCTGCTTGTTAAAGCTGCATTTCCGGTCAAAATCAACTCCGGCCGCGCAACCTATGAAGTGCAGTTCGGTGCGCTGGAACGGCCGACACACAGCAATACCAGCTGGGATGCGGCAAAATTTGAGGTCTGTGCGCATAAATACTGTGATTTTGCGGAATATGACTATGGCGTTGCCATGCTCAACGACTGCAAATACGGCCACGATATTCACGACGGCGTTATGCGCCTGACGCTGCTGAAATGCGCGACCTATCCGAACCCGGATGCTGACCGCTGTCGTCATGAGTTTACGTATTCCATCGTGCCGCACGCCGGAGATTACCGCGCGGCAGGTGTGGTTCAGCTGGCATATGACCTCAATCAGCCGATGACTGCGGTACCGGTTGTTAAACAACAGGGCAGCCTGCCGGAACGGTATTCGCTCGTTTCGGTTTCTGAACCGAATCTTATTCTGGAAACCGTAAAACAGGCGGAGGATTCCGGGGACTTGATTTTCCGTATGTATGAAGCGTATAATAAACAAACGGATGTTACCGTTTCACTTGGGTTTGCACCAAAGCGCGTTGCGCTCTGTGACTTAATGGAAAACGAATGTTCTCCGCTTGCGGTGGACGGCGCTTCATTTTCGCTGCCGGTCAAGCCGTTTGAAATTATTACGCTCAAGGTGGAACGGTAAATACAGGCGTGCTTTCCGGTTGGGTTGCGTCGTCTGCATCACGGAAAGGATATTTCTGGTATGAAACATGTTTCCGACCGTGTCCTGTTTTGGGCGGGGGGAGCGCTGATTGCACTTTCGCTTGCGTGCGCGGCGGTTGTGACGCTTGGCAATGTGCCGGTTGCCGACCGGTTTCGCCGCATCTGGGAAGCGCTTACCGTTTTGCTTGGCTGCGGCTGTTTTGCGGCAGCGGCAACTCGGCGTACCTTTGCAGGCCGCAGCAGGAATGCCAGCCATTCCATTTATGCGCTCAAGCTGACCGGCTGTATCTTTTTATGGTTTTTGATTATTCAGGTGACGCTGCGCTGTTTTTCGTAACACGGCAAAGCCCGGAACCGGCAGATTATCGGTTCCGGGCTCTTTTTCAAATACATGGCGAAAGGAAGATTTTATGAATCGGACGGTGTGGATTACCGGCGCCTCGCGCGGGATTGGACGTGCGTGTGCGGAGCTGTTTGCAGATGACGGCGACCGAATTGCGGTTTTATACCACAAGGAGCGGGAACAGGCGGCCGCAGTGGTGGAAAAATGCCGGGCGCTCGGCGCGGATGCGGAAGCGTTTGGCGCAGATGTTGCCGACCGTTCGCAGGTGTTTGATGCTGCGAACAGGATCCGCGCGCGTTTCGGAAAAATTGATGTGCTGGTGAATAACGCCGGAATCGCGCAGCAGAAGCTGTTTTCCGACATTACCGAGCAGGACTGGCGCCGGATGATGGGCGTGAATCTGGATGGCGCGTTTTATTGCACACAAGCAGTTTTGCCCGATCTGATTCATCAAAAGCACGGTAAAATCGTCAACGTGTCGTCCATGTGGGGAATCTGCGGCGGCTCGTGCGAAGTGCATTATTCCGCCAGCAAGGCTGCGGTGATCGGTTTGACCAAAGCGCTCGCCAAGGAGCTGGGACCGTCCAACATACAGGTCAACTGCGTTGCCCCCGGCGTAATTGATACCGAAATGAACGGTGCGTTGACTGACGAAATCCGCAAGGAGCTTTGCGAAGAAACACCGTTGGGGCGCATAGGAACGACGAAAGAAGCTGCACAGGCGATCTTCTTTCTGGCATCTCCCGCCGCGGATTTTATCACCGGACAAGTTCTCAGCCCCAACGGTGGAATCGTAATCTGAAAATTTCGGGCGAGGTCAGCCAAGCGAAACGATTCCGCGCGAGGTCAGTCGGATCTCCGGGATGACCGGCAGGCTGACAAAGGCAAGCGTCATAAAAGGGTCGATGCCCGAAAAGTCGCCGAGCGTTTCAGCGGCATGGCGCAGCGCTTCCAACTGCTCGCAAAGCCTTTTGGCGGGTAACTGGCTCATCAGTCCGCCAATCGGCAGTTCCAACAGCGAAAGCACCCGGCCATCCGCGGCGGCGGCCAATCCACCGCCGGCTTTGCGTACAGCTTCGGCAGCGGCAGCCATATCGCGAGCGTTTGTTCCGGCCACAATCAGGTTGTGGCTGTCATGTGCAATGCTGGAGGCTACCGCGCCGCGCCGGAGGCCGTATCCGCAAAGGTAAGATTTTCCAATATGACCGGTGTTTTTGTGGCGCTCAGCAACCGCAAGGCGAACGCAGTTTTCCGGCTGTGCAATACAATTTTTTGTCAGAATTTCGCCCGGAATCAGGCCGATTGCCTGGCAAGGCAGGGCAGGATAGTCTGAAAAATCGGCTTCTGTAAACGGCTTGCAGTGAAAGGTGTCCGTCACGCGCCGAAGGGCAGCTCCGGCCGTGGGCGCTGCCGGTTCGCTTGCCGGAAAAACCTGTTTTCCGTTGTGCCAAACGGATTCAATCGGCAGCTGCCTGAGATCGTTGGTGATGATAAAATTTGCAAAATACCCGGGTGCAATTGCGCCGTAACAGTGCAGACTGTAGCATTCAGCGGCGTTCCGGCTGGCAGTACGAATGGCACGCAAAGGTGCGACACCGTTTGCAATCGCCCGGCGGACGCTCAGGTCAATATGTCCTTCCGACAGAAGTTCGTCGGGATGCTTGTCGTCCGTGGCGAACAGGCACCGGTCCGCGCTGGGCTCTGTCAGCAGCGGCAAAAGCGCATTCAGGTTGCGCGCGGCGGTGCCTTCCCGCAGAAGAATCCACATGCCCCGGCGCAACTTTTCCCGTGCTTCCCCCGCGCAGGAGCATTCGTGATCGGTTGCGATCCCAGCGGCGAGATATGTATCCAGCTCTTTGCCGCAAAGCCCCGGCGCGTGACCGTCGATGCGTTTTCCGGCGTTTTTGGCGTCCCGAAGCTTCTCAAGCAGATCTTCGTCCCCGTTCAGAACGCCGGGCAGATTCATTACCTCGCCAAGACCAAGCACACGCGGATGTTCATAATAAGGTCTGAGTGCTGCCGCTGACAGAACCGCGCCGTTTTCTTCACCTGCCGCGGCAGGAACGCAGCTTGGCAGCATAAAAAAACAATCGACCGGCAGATTTTCCGAGCTTTCCAGAAGATAATCGATTCCCGCTGTTCCGCAGACATTGGCAAGCTCGTGAGGGTCGCAGATTGCCGCGGCGGTTCCGTGCGATGCCGCCATGCGGGCAAATTCCGCTGGGGAGGCCATCGAAGATTCAAGGTGGATGTGACCGTCAATGAAAGCAGGCACCACGATTTTTCCGCTGCAGTCGATTTCCCGCTGCCCGCGGTATAAACCAATGCCGCAAAAGCAGCCGCCGTCAATCGCTAAATCGCCCTGTTCGAGCGTTTCATTAAAAACATTGCAGAACTGTGCATTTTTGAGTACCAGCTCCGGAAGATGATCGTTTTTCATTGAGATTCCTGCCTTTCCGGTCATAACATTTTGTCAGAGAGGTCTTTTCCGCGGCCGAAATATCAGAGCTGAAATTTCCGTTGTTTTTAACACAGAGAAAGCCGTAGATCAACCAGAATGATTGATTATGATAATTATAATTTTTAATTATATCATAAGTTTCTGAAAAATCCAGACAAAATTATGAAAAAAGAAGCGATGTCCGGTCTGAGCCCCGTCGGGTTCAATGCTCTGAGGGTCAGCCGGATGCCGGTTCTTTTTTTAGTACAGCAGGGTCAGAAGAGAATGCAAACATCTCGTGTCGTGGCAGAAAGCCGTCAGGAATGTGAAATCTCCTGTTCGGCTGTACGAAGAGCGGGTAAAAAAGTTCTTTGCAAAGATACCAATATATGACAATCTTTCCCGTGCCTCCTTTGTATACTGAAAGAACCGGCCGTCCATACTGAAAGGAAGGAAAATACTTCCGATTTAAGGGGGCGCCCCATTGGGAAAGGATGATTCAAATGAGAGGCAGAGCTGAAAAAGTATTGCGCAGGGCCGAGCATGTGCTGCCGCCTGCCGAGGTGACAAAAAAGCTGCTGCGGCAGCTGGGATGGTTCGGCGCAGGAGTACTGCTTTCCCGAGCCGAAATTTTCGGAGCATGCACGCCGTTTTCCGCGGCGCTGGCTGCCGTTTCTCCCAAAGGTTCGCTGTTGCCGGTTTTGCTTGGTTCGGTACTGGGGCTGGTGTTGTTTCCGGTCTCTGCCGGTCGGCTGCAAAGCCTGGCGGCGCTTGCTATTGTGGCGGCCGTGCGCTGGACTCTTAGCGAGTGGAAAAAGTTGATCGCGCATCCGCTGTTCGGAGCAGTGCTGGCGTTTGGAGCCGTTGCGGGAACGGGTTTTCTTGTCAACAACGGACGGATTCTCGCCTCGGTTCCCCCGTTGATGATTTTGGCGGAAGGGATGCTGGCAGGCGGAGCGTCATGGTTCTTTGGGCGGACGCTGAAGGTTTGGCAAGAGCACCGCAGTCTTTATGGACTGGATTTGCAGTCCATGGCAGGGTTGGCAGTAACCGGTGGGATTTTTCTGCTTTCCTTTTCGTCTGTTTCTGTTGAGGGAATTTCGCTCGGAAATATTCTAGCTATGATGGTCGTGTTGTTCTGTGCGTCTTATGGTGCGGTGGGCGGTGGTTGCGTCAGCGGAACCGCCTGCGGCATGATGATGAGTCTCGCCGGCGGGGCAGCGGGATATTTTCCGATTTCCTATGCGTTTTCGGGGCTGGTGGCGGGCTGCTTTTCGCCGCTTGGTCGGTTTGGCAGCACGGCAATTTTTGTGTTGGCAAATGGTGTGGCGGTGCTTACCGTTACGACCGCGCCGATTACCGTGCTTTATGAAACACTGCTTGCCACGGCGTTGTTTTTGCTGATTCCGCAGCGATGGCTGGAAAACGCAGCCAAGCCGTTCTTTGCCGCGCCCCCCGCTGACCCTTCTGCCGATGTACTGCGCCGCAGCGTGGTAATGAGGCTGGATTTTGCGTCCCGTGCAATTGCGCAGGTGTCGCAGTCAGTGGAAGAACTTTCCCGCAAGCTGTTGAAAAAAGGAAAATCAACGGTTTCCGGCGTTTACGACAGCGCCGTCGAAGAAACCTGCCGCACCTGTGGCTTTCGGCTGATGTGTTGGGAAAAAAATTATTCCGACACCATGACGGTGCTCAATGGGTTAACCGCTCCGCTGCAGTCACGCGGTTATGTCTGCCGGAACGATTTCCCGGAGCCGTTCCGCTCCAACTGCGCGCGAATTAATCAGCTTGCTGCTACAATTACAGCGGCATATGAAGATTTTCACGCGGGAGAGGCGGCAGAGCGAAGAGTCAGCGAAATTCGTTCTGTAGTCGGTTCGCAGTTCCTCGGCGTCAGCGAAATGCTGCGGGATCTGGCTGCGGATTATCGGGATAAATCACTTTTTGACCGTGAAACGGCGCAGCAGATTGAGCAGTTCCTTTGCAGGCATGGCTTTGAAACTGCGGACGTTTCCTGCCGTCAGGAGCAAAGCGGGCGCATGACCGTTGAAATCGTAACCGGAACAGGAAAGGGTCTGCCCGACAAAACAGCCCTGCAGCGTGAGCTTGGCCGGCTTTGCGGGCGTCGTTTTGGGCCGGCTGTGCTCTCCTCTGCCGGAGGCACGCTGCGTATCGTCCTGAACGAGCAGCCGTCCTTTAGCGTTGTAACTGGTTGTGCGCAGCACGTGTGTGCCGGCGCGTCGCTCTGCGGCGATCATTATGAATTTTTTTCCGACGGTGCAGGCGGAGCAGTTGCGGCGCTCAGCGACGGAATGGGGAGCGGCGGCCGTGCTGCGGTGGATTCTACCATGGCCTGTGGAATTCTTTCACGTCTGGTTTCCGCGGGAATCGGTTACGACGCGGCGCTTCGAATCATCAACTCCTCGCTGTATATCAAGTCGGGAGACGAAAGCCTTGCTACGCTGGATGTGTTTCGCCTTGATCTTTATTCCGGTCGCGCCGAATTTATGAAGGCAGGGGCTCCGGCCGCGTTTCTTCGCCGGGGCAGCAGGGTAACGCGTGTCGATTTGGCGTCGCTGCCGGCCGGAATTCTGCAGGATGTAAAATTTGCGCGCGGAACCGCGCAGCTTTCGCAGGGCGATCTGGTGCTGATGGTTTCCGACGGAGCTGTTTCCGGCGGAGACAGCTGGCTGGAAGAGTTGGTGCGCGGTTGGAAGGGAACACCCCAGGAGCTTTGCGACCGCGTGGTGGCAGATGCGGAAGCCAGACGGCAGGACGGACACGATGACGACATTACGGCTGCGGCGATTTGTGTTGCGGCGCCGTAAACGAAGAAGCAGCCTCCGCCGGATTTTCCGGCAAGGGCTGCTTTTTCTGGTCTCATGCAGGAACGCTTTCCGGGAAAAAACGAATCCAAAAGCATGGACAACTGCCGACTGGGCGTGTAGAATAGTAGTATTCCATGCGACAGGGGGAAGAGGCAGTGCATTTACGAAATGAACAGCGTCTGTCCGGCAGACACAGCTTGTTTAAGCTGGCCGGCAGAATGGCGCCCTTTAAATGGGGCTTTGCGCTGTGCATGGTACTGACGGTGGCGGCGAACGGAGCGGAACTGCTGAAACCGTATGTGATGGCTATTATTATTGACGACTTTTTGCGCGGCGGGGCGCAGCAACACGGGTGGTATTCCGTTGTCGGAATGGGAACGACCTATTTTCTGCTGATTGCGTCCGGTGCGGTTTGTACTCTTCTGCATACGCGGCTGATTAACCGCATTGGGCAGAAAATTTTGAACCGGCTGCGCATCGAAGTTTTTTCGGCGATCGAAAGAATGTCTCTGCCTGCTTTCGACCGCTACACCAGCGGCCGGCTGATTACGCGCGCGACCAACGATATCGAAACGCTGGATGAATTTTATACCGATATTATTGTCAATCTGTTTCGGGATATCGTGCTGTTAGCCGGCATCGTCGGGGTAATGCTCGCCATGAACTGGCGGCTGGCGCTGGTGGGGTTTGCCGCCGTTCCGGTGATTGCGCTGATTACGTTTTCCATGCGCAGGGCCTTAAGAAAAAACTTTAAACGAATGAAAAAGCTGATTGGGCGAATCAACGGCTTTTTTTCCGAAAACATCGACGGCATGAAAACCGTGCAGACGTTTGGGCGCGAAAAAGAAAAATATGAAGAATTCGCCGCGCTGGACAGCGAATACTATTCCACAACACTGCTGCAGATCCGGTTTAACAGCCTGCTTCGCCCGCTGATGGAGGTTGTAAACGCGCTGGCAGTCGCCGCGCTGATTGTTTACGGCTGGCGGGGAATTACAGGCGGTGTACTGGAACTTGGCGTCGTTTATGCGTTTACCACCTACATCAAAAAGTTTTTTGAGCCGATCAACGACCTTGCCGAAAAATACAATACGATTCAGTCAGCGGCTGTTTCTGCCGATCGTGTGTTCGAAGTGCTGGACGACACCGCGGCTCAGGAGCATGGCGGAAGCTTTGCCGGGCCGGTTTTAGGAGCGGTGGAGTTTCGGGATGTCTGGTTTGCTTACGAAGGAGAAAACTGGGTGCTGCGCGGCGTCAGCTTCCGGGTGGAAAAAGGGCAAAAAGCTGCCTTTGTCGGCCCGACCGGCGCGGGAAAAACCACGATTATCAGCCTCATCTCGGGGCTGTATCACGCCCAGAGGGGGCAGGTCCTGGTAGACGACGTTCCGGTAGAGGAATGGGAGCTTGGGGCTCTGCGCCGCGGAGTCTGCACGGTGTTGCAGGAGGTTTTTCTCTTTTCCGGAACGATTGCCGAGAATATTTCGCTGTCCGACCCGATGACAGAGGAGGAGATTAGCCGGGCGGTTCACCTTGCCGCTGCGGATGCGTTCGTTGCCAAACAGCCGGACGGTCTGCAGACCAGAGTGGCCGAACGCGGCAGTACATTTTCGGCAGGGGAGCGACAGCTAATCTCCTTTGCGCGCGCCATTGCACACAATCCGGCTGTTCTGGTGCTTGATGAAGCAACCGCAAATATCGATTCCAATACCGAGCAGGTGATACAGCAGTCGATTGCATCCATTTCCCGCGGGCGCACAGCACTGTTTATCGCGCATCGCCTTTCCACAGTGCGCGACTGCAACTGTATTTATGTGCTTCGCGGCGGTACGATTGCCGAGCAGGGAACCCACCGGGAGCTGCTTGCCCGCGGTGGAATTTACAGCGAATGGTGCCGAAAACTGCCAGATGTTAACAGTGTTAATTAATAAATTTGCGGCTTGCTCATAATTTATTCATTTTTCTCGTTGACGGTTGTGATATAATAAACAGTATAAATTACAAAAAAAGAGAAAAGGAGTCGTTCGAGATGGCAAACACGAACATCAGCTACTCTGACATTACACCGGAGATTGAGAAGCTTGCACAACAGGCAATCCAGAACAGTGCCATCCCGTCGGCGCTGTTTTCGGAACTTAAGGTCAACCGCGGCCTGAGAGATCTGAACGGAAACGGCGTGTTGACCGGTCTGACAGAAATTTCCGAAATCCAGTCGAGCAAGACAGTCAACGGAGAAAAGGTTCCCTGCGAGGGAAAACTCTTTTATCGCGGCGTAGATGTAGAACAGATTGTGGCGGGTTTTATTGAAGAACATCGCTTCGGCTTTGAAGAAACCGTTTACCTGCTGTTGTTCGGCCGTCTGCCGGACGCCGAAGAGCTCGGCGCGTTTCAAAAGCTGCTTTCCGGCTACCGGACGCTGCCAACCAATTTTGTGCGTGACGTTGTGATGAAGGCGCCGAGCGCCGACATGATGAATACCCTTGCCCGCAGTGTTCTGACGCTGTATTCATACGACACAAACGCGCTGGATACTAGTGTGGAGAACGTTCTGCGCCAATGCCTGCAGCTGATTGCATTGTTCCCACAGCTGGCGGTTTACGGTTATCAGGCCTATAGCCACTACGCCTGCGGCAACAGCTTGTTTATTCACAGCCCGCAGCCGGAGCTTTCCACAGCGGAAAATATCCTGCATATGCTTCGTGCGGACTGCGCTTTTACCGAAACCGAGGCTCGCGTGCTGGACCTTGCGCTGGTGCTCCATGCAGAGCATGGCGGTGGCAATAATTCTACTTTTACCATGCACGTTGTCACCTCTTCGGGAACCGATACCTATTCTGCGGTGGCCGCATCGCTTGCGTCGCTCAAAGGTCCGCGTCACGGCGGTGCGAACATCAAGGTGGTGCGCATGTTTGAGGATATGAAGCAGTCGCTTTCCGACTGGACGGACGAAGAGGCCGTGGCGGATTATCTGCGCCGGCTGCTGCACAAGGAGGCCTTTGACCGTTCCGGCCTGATTTATGGAATGGGGCATGCGGTCTATTCGCTTTCGGATCCGCGCGCAAATGTGTTCAAGGGCTTTGTGGAACAGCTTTCCCGGGAAAAAGGACGCACCGAAGAATACCGGCTTTATTCACTGGTGGAACGCCTTGCGCCGAAGGTCATTTCCGACGAACGGAAAATTTACAAGGGTGTTTCGGCCAATATTGATTTTTACAGCGGCTTTGTTTACAGCATGCTTGACCTGCCGCAGGAGCTCTATACGCCCATATTTGCCATTTCGCGCATTGCAGGCTGGAGTGCGCATCGCATTGAGGAAATTGTCAATGCCGGCAAAATTATTCGCCCGTCGTACAAAAGCGTTGCGGAGCGCCGCGAATACCGTCGGCTTGCAGATCGCTGAACATGGAACATATGATTCTCGACACCCTCAGGGAAATACTTCCTGAGGGTGCTTTTTTATGCAAAAACGAGCGTGGCGAAGCCCGGGTTCGCTCGGATTCGCCCGATGAACCCCGGGACAGTAGGTTTCAAAAATCAGCTGTTTTTAGCTTTTTTCGCCGCTTGCGGTTCATATGAACTTCTGTTAAAATGTAGACAAATCAAACCGATTCCCGGCGTATGGGGAAAGGGGGAGCGGTATGGAAAAACAGGTTCTGCCGGGTACGACTCTGCCGTATGATGAGGAAGAAGGCAGCGCCTTTCAGCCGATTCGGAAGATGATTTTGCAGGCAGGTGGGTTTTCACTTTCGCAGCTTTGTTCGCTTACCGGGCTGGAGGGGACTACCATTCAGAATTGGGTTAAGCGCGGATGGGTGCCGAAACCGCGCAGAGACAAAAGGTATGCCGAACGGCAAACGGCGCGTATTCTGCTGATCTGCGCTCTGCGCGACGGCCTGCAGATTGAGCGGATTGCCGCATTGGCGGACAGCGTCAATGTTGCGGCGGGCCACGGCTGCCCGGAACAGGAGAATGAGCCGCTGCTGTATGATTGCTTTGCGCGGACGGTTTGCCGACTTTCGGTGGAAAAAGGGCTGACGGAGCAGAAAATCGCGCAGGCGGTGCAGGCGGCGCTTCATGGCTTCCGGGGCTTTGCACCGGGTTCCGAAGAGTGGGTGGCGCGTGTTCTGGCTGTGATGGTCGTGGCTTATTTTGCGGCGGTTTTGCAGCACAAGGCGGAAGAAAACTGCAGAGCGCTGTTTCCCGGTGTTTTCTGATTCAGTCAATTCAAAGGGAGGGTTTTTGTCATGGCATGGTTTACAACTTGGTGGCAGTCGATGACTGTGCTGCAGCAGGCGTTTGCCTGTGTGGCAATTCCAGCGACGCTGCTGCTGGTCATCCAGCTGATTTTGATGCTGGTTGGGCTTGGGGGACACGGCGACGCTGTTTCCGGAGATTTTGACGGAGACGGAATTCCCGATTCGCTGGAAACCGATTTTTCAGCCGATCTCAATGGGGATGGAGTGCCGGATCTGCCGCATGATGCCGCACAGGCGGATGCTCAAAATGGTGCGGCGCACGGAACGGGGCTTCGGCTGTTTACGCTGCAGGGGCTAGTTGCATTTTTTGCGGTGGGCGGTTGGCTTGGCATTGTTCTGCAGGACGCCGGCGCCCCCGGCTGGAGCAGCGTGCTGATTGCGCTGACAGGCGGCGCGGCTGCGCTCTTTCTGGTGGCGCTTGTTATCCGTTGGTTTTCCTCTATGCAAGAAAGCGGAACGCTCTCTCTGCGCAATGCGATCGCACAGACTGGCACCGTTTACCTTAAAATTCCGCCGCGCCGTACCGGCGCGGGAAAGGTTAATCTATTGGTGCAGGAACAGCTGCGGGAGCTGGAAGCAGTAACGGACAATGAGACTGCCATCCCGGTTGGGGCGAACGTTCAGGTAATCGGCCTGGCGGGGGAAAACACACTGCTGGTTCGCTCCCTTTCCATGATGTCATCCGATAACGGTCGACATACAATCAGGCAAAAAGCAAATTGAAGGAGGAATTTTTCATGAAAAACATCATTCCCCTGGTGGCAAACAGCGGTCTTCCGGTTACGGCGGTAATTCTTATTGCGGTCGTTGTTGTTCTGGTTTTTTCGTTGCTGGTGATGGTACTTCGCCGCTATCGCCGCTGCCCTTCCGACAAAGTGATGGTTATCTACGGTAAAGTTGGAACCAACAAGGACGGCAGCAACCGTTCCTCACGCTGTATTCACGGCGGCGCGGCCTTTGTGTGGCCGCTGATTCAGGATTACCAGTACCTCGACCTGACGCCAATGTCTATCAACGTCGATCTGGCCAACGCGCTTTCTCATCAGAATATCCGTGTCGATGTTCCGTCCCGTTTTACCGTGGGAATTTCCACCGAGCCGGGCATTATGCAAAATGCTGCGGAACGGCTGCTCGGGATGAAGCTCAACGAAATTCAGGAACTTGCCAAGGATATTATCTTTGGTCAGCTGCGTCTGGTTATCGCGACAATGGATATTGAAGAAATCAACACCGACCGTGATAAATTCCTCGAGGCCGTTTCACACAATGTGGAAACTGAGCTGAAAAAGATTGGCTTGCGGCTGATTAACGTCAATGTAACCGATATCACCGATGAATCCGGCTACATCGAAGCGCTTGGTAAAGAGGCCGCCGCAAAGGCAATTAACGACGCCAAGAAAACGGTTGCCGAAAAGAACCGCGACGGCTCCGTTGGAGAGGCGCAGGCAATGAAGGATCAGCGTATTTATGTTGCGCAGGCAAACGCTGCGGCCATCAGCGGCGAAAACGAGTCCAAGGCGGCGGTTGCGCTTTCAGACGCAGTTCGCCGTGAAAAAGAAGCCGAGGCGCAGCGCCGCGCTGTCGCAGCCGAAAAGGTTGCTCAGGCTCAGGCCATGCAGGAGGCGTATGCCGCCGAACAGGCGGCGGAGCTTGCCCGTGCGCAGAAGGAAATGGCGACCCAGCAGGCCGATATCATTACTAAGGCGAAAATTGACAAAGAACAAAAGGAACTGGAGGCCGAAGCGATCGCCGAACAGATTCGCCGCAAGGCAAAAGGTGAAGCGGATGCAATTTTTGCCACCAAAGAAGCCGAGGCTCGCGGTATGCAGGAGATTCTCGCCAAACAGGCCGAAGGCTTTGCCAAGGTGGTTCAGTCTGCCAGGGGCAGTGTTGACGCCGCCATTCAGCTCATGCTGGTCGATAAGATAGAGGAGCTGATGAAGATTCAAGTGGAAGCGGTTAAGAACCTCAATATCGACAAGGTCACAGTCTGGGATTCCATGAACGGTAAGGACGGCTCGCCGACCACAGCAAATTTTCTGGCGGGAATGATGAAATCGATTCCTCCACTGAGCGATACTTTTAAAATGGCCGGTGTCAGGCTGCCCGATTTTCTGACGGGAACAGAGCAGCCCCAATCCGCCGATTCTTCACAGGAAGAGGCGGTCGGCGCCGCAGAATCCAAACAAGCATAAAAGACAGAGAATAAAAGAGGCAGGGCATCCCAAAACGGATGCCCTGCCTCTCTGTTTATCGGTCGGTTCGCTGGCAGCCCCCGCGTTCCGGCTTTTGGTCGTTCACTTCACGAAAAAAGAAATCATAAGGAACCTTCAGCGCGTCGCAGATCATGCCGTATTCTTCCACGCTGATTTTTCGCATGCCGCGAAGAGAAAGGCTCAGGCATCTTCTGGAAAGTCCGGTTTGCCGACCCAGAGCAGCCTGTTTGATGCCATGCTCTTTGAAATAAGTTGCAATGGATTCCGCAATCATTCGGCACCTCCGAATTAAGAAATTATTAATTATATTATTATTATAATTAACCTAAACTTAATTGTCAAACAAAAGTCGACTTCTTCTATTGATTTAAGAAAATTAAATCTTTCAAATTGCTCCGATAAAAAAGGATATGATATAATAATAGAATCAGTGAAAGCAAAAAAGGTGAGGGATGTGTTTATGGGAGAAATCAGAGAAAATGTTAAGCGAAACTTGGGATATTATCTGTCTTTGAATGGGATGAGCCAGAAGGATTTGGCTTCGATGCTCGAGGTTTCACAGGCGGCGGTGACAAACTGGATTAAAGGAAAAAATTCTCCGGATATTGAAATGGTGGCGAAAATCTGCGAAATGCTTCATATCTCCGTCATGGACCTGTTTGGTGCCGAAACATCTCAATCGATTACAGCCCGTGAGCGGATTTTGATTCAAAGATATCGGGAAAAACAAGAAATGCAGCCCGCGATCGATTGTCTGCTGGGGATGTGTCAGCCATACGATGAGGATTGCCGCCAATAAAGAAGCGCTCCGAAAAACCGCTGCATGGCTGGTTTTTTCGGAGCGTTTTCAAATGCTTTTTCTCTGTCGGAACCGTATGGGGAACGCGGCATAAAAAACCGCACCCTGTTTTTGCAGGGTGCGAAAAAAAGCCTTATTTTTTCTGTTTGCTGTCTTTCAAAGAAACACTGCGGTTAAACACAGGGTGCCCTTCGGTGCTGTCGGGATCCAGACAGAAGTAACCGAGCCGCAGAAACTGAAATGCGGCAGGAGCCTTTGCTTCCGCCAGCGAAGCTTCCACCTTGCAGCCGGTCAGCACGGTCAGCGAATCGGGATTCAGATAATCCAGAAAATTCTTTTCGCCGGAATCGGGGTCCGCGACCGAGAACAGGTTGTCGTATAGCCGAACTTCTGCGTCAACCGCCGTGGCGGCGTCTACCCAATGGATGGTGGCTTTCACCTTGCGCCCGTCTGGCGTGTTTCCGCCGCGGGTCTCCGGATCATACGAAGCGGTAATTTCGGTCACATTGCCGTTTGCGTCTTTTTTGCAGCCGGTGCAGCGTACAACGAAAGCGGTTTTCAGGCGTACTTCGTTGCCCGGGAACATCCGGAAAAAGCCTTTGACCGGTTCTTCCATAAAGTCTTCCGCTTCCACCCAAAGCTCGCGGGAAAAGCTGACTTTTCTCGTTCCGGCAGCCGGATCGGCAGGATTGTTTTCAACGTCAAAGATCTCGGTCTTATCCGCCGGGTAATTTTCGATCACCAGCTTGACCGGATGCAACACGCCCATCACGCGGAGCGCCGTTTCGTTGAGGTCCTCGCGCAGGCAATGCTCCAAAAACGAGTATTCCACCACACTGGCGGCCTTGGAAACACCGATGCGGTCGCAGAAATTGCGGATGGAGCGGGGCGTATAGCCGCGGCGGCGCAGCCCGCAGATGGTCGGCATCCGGGGATCGTCCCAGCCGCGCACATAGTTTTCCTCTACCAGCTGACGCAGCTTCCGTTTGCTCATCACGGTATTGGTGATGTTCAGCCGGGCAAACTCGATCTGACGCGGTTTGGCGGCGATGCTGATGTTGTTGATTACCCAATCGTAAAGTGGACGGTGTGCTTCAAATTCCAGCGTGCAGAGCGAATGAGTGATGTTTTCCAGCGCATCTTCAATCGGATGTGCAAAATCATACATGGGATAAATGCACCATTCATCGCCCGTGTTGTGGTGATGCGCATGATTGATGCGGTAAATGACGGGATCGCGCATATTGAAGTTGCCGGAAGCAAGGTCGATCTTCGCGCGGAGCGTCATTTTTCCGTCGGGGAATTCCCCGTTTTTCATCCGTTCAAACAGCTCAAGGCTTTCCGCGACCGGACGGTCACGGTACGGGCTGCGTGCCGGCGTCGTCAGATCGCCGCGCATTTCCCGCATTTCGTCGGCGGAAAGCTCGCACACATATGCCAGTCCTTTGGAAATCAGCTCGCGAGCAAATTCATACATCTGCGGAAAATAGGACGAAGCGTAATAAAAACGGTCGTCCCAGGTAAAGCCAAGCCATTTGATGTCGTCTTTGATGGCATCGACGTATTCCACATCCTCTTTGGAAGGATTGGTGTCGTCCATGCGCAGATTGCAGATCCCGCCGAAGCGTTCTGCCGTACCGAAATCGATATTGATCGCCTTCAGATGGCCGATATGAAGATAGCCGTTCGGTTCCGGCGGGAAACGCGTGTGGACCCGCTGACCGGCGAAGCGCCCGTTTTCCGCAATATCTTCTTTGATGAATTCGTCAATAAAGCTTCCGCGCTCTTCGGCGGTTTCAGGGGTCTCCGCGAATTTTTCTTCTGCCATTTTTCTCAGTCCTTTTTTCTTTTTTTGCAGGGATTATCGTGTGTTCAGCCTTGTGCAGCCTGAAGCTTCTGCAGACCGATGTTCAGACGGGCAAGGCTTTCCTCGCGGCCGAGGATCGCCAGAATCTCCACAGCGCCGCCGGGCGTTACCGCCATGCCGGAAGCGGCGATGCGCGCCGGCCACATGACCATGCCGTTTTTTACGCCCTGCTGTTCCGCAATGGCGATCAGCGCGTCGTGGATCGGCTGCTGCTCCCATGCGGTCAGTGCGGCCAGCGTGCCGGTCACGGTCTGCAGCATCGGCAGCGAATTTTCCAGCGTTGTTTTGCTTTTCTTGTTGACAAACAGCGCGGTGTCGTACTCCGGCAGCGCACGGAAAAATTCGATCATTTCCGAGATCTGCGTCAGCTTGGTGACCCGGGGCTGCAGGATCGAGGCCAGAAGCGCCCAGTTCAGCTCCCGGTCGGGAAAAACCTTTTTAAAGTACGGCATGGCGAGCTTCAGGAACTCCTCCGGAGCCAGCGCGCGGATATATTCCCCGTTGAACCATGTCAGTTTTTCATAGTCAAAGATCGCCGGCGATTTGCTGATCCCGTCGATGGAGAAGGATTGGCAAAGCTCCTCCAGCGAAAAAATCTCCCGGTTCTCCTTCGGGCACCAGCCGAGCAGAGCGATATAGTTGGTGATCGCCGCGGGAAGATAACCTTCCTGCACAAGCCCTTCAAAGCTGGTCGCGCCGTGGCGTTTGGAAAGCTTTGAGACCGATCCGTCCGCGTTTTTGCCCATGATCAGCGGCAGGTGAACATAAGTCGGAACCTGCCAGCCGAACGCTTCGTAAAGCAGATTATACTTCGGTGCGGAGGAAAGATATTCGCAGCCGCGCACCACATGGGTGATCTGCATGGTGTGGTCATCGATCACGTTTGCAAAATTATAAGTGGGGTAACCGTCGGTTTTCAGCAGGATCTGGTCGTCCAGCTCGCTGTTTTCCACCGTGATGTCGCCGAAAACGGCATCATGGAAGGTCGTGGAACCGTCCAGCGGCATCTTCTGCCGGATCACATAGGGCGTTCCGGCATCCAGAAGGCGCTGAACCTCCTCTGCGGGCAGGTCGCGGCAATGGCGGTCGTAACCGCCGCCGAACTCTTCGCTGCCTTCATGCAGGGATTCCAGCCGCTCCTTGGTACAGAAGCAATAATAGGCTTTTCCCTCACGCACCAGCTGTTCCGCATAGGGACGGTACATGGCGAGCCGCTCGCTTTGAATATACGGTCCCACCGGGCCGCCGATATCGGGGCCTTCGTCGTGCTGCAGGCCGACAGTCTGCAGGGTATTGTAAATTACCTGTTCCGCGCCTTCCACCAGCCGTTCGCGGTCAGTGTCCTCCAACCGGAGAATAAACTTGCCGCCCTGCGAACGCGCGATGAGGTACTCGTAAAGCGCGGTGCGCAGGTTGCCCACATGCATAAAGCCGGTCGGGCTGGGGGCGAATCTGGAACGAACCTCTGTTGCCATTAAAAATGCTCTCCCTTCAAGCGGAACCGCGGCCGGAGCCGTCGGTGATGATCTATCATTTATCGTAATTCTGCCGGAGACCGATCCCCTGCAGATTCATACATGGTTTGTGTGCAGCCGCAATGGATGGATTATTTTTGTAGTATATCACATCATACCGGAAAAATAAAGGCTTTTTCAGCGGCTGCGGCGGTTTTCAGTGTGTTTTTTCCCGAATTAACGAGCGGAATTCCCGCGGAGACATATTTTTGTAATAGCGGAAGACGGAATTAAAATGCTTTAAATCGCCGTAACCCACTTTCTGAGCAATCTGTGAGATGCGCAGCCGGTCGTCCGGCAGCAGAGTGCATGCTTTTTCCACCCGAAGCCGTTGCAGATAAGTGCTCAGACTCATGCCGGATTCCTTATGAAACAGGTTGCTCAGATATTGCGGCGTATACCCCAGATTGCTGCTGAGTATTTTCAAAGAAAGCGGCTCCGCATAATGTTCAGATAAATATTCTGCCATTGCAGCCACGGCTGGATGGTGCTCCTGTGTCTTTTCCCCGTAATCGGCCAACCGAGCGGCATACACCAGAACCGCCGTCAGGCAGCACCGCACCATTTCAATAGATCCGGCTTGTCGGTTGCAAAATTCCGTCTCCATTGCGCAAATCAACCGGCGAATGGTTCCGTCCGAATCGTGATAGGTTCTGTCTGCGGGTTGTATATCAATCGGAACGCCGAAGCGCATAATCTGATTGGAAAGCAGCGCCGACAGCGACGGGCAGTTAATCAGCGCACGATCCACATATTCGGGAAGAAAAAGGCAGTTGACAATTTCAAATTCCTCAATTTCCTGATAGCAGTGAAAGCTTCCCATATCCACAATAAAATAATCCCCGGCCGCAAGCCTTGTAGCATCGGATCCCAAACGGTGCACCGCACTGCCGTGCATCACATATACCAGTTCAAAAAAAGAATGACGGTGCATTTTGTCGGCGTGGGGTGCAATCCGCATGACACGAACTTGCCCGGCGCCAAGCGTCGATTGGTTGAGCGTGGTTAAAAAAGTATTTTTCATAACTTTAAAATCCTCCCGGGAAATCAGAGAAAAGAAACAAAACAGGGGGTTTTTTTATCATACCGTTTCAGGTACAATGTTGTCAAGACGAAATACAAAACAGGAGGGCGGACAGCATGTTGTATCCCAAAAGCACAGAACCGTTTTTGAGTGAAGAGCTTTTTCAAAGCCCGGGCAGCGAATATCGCGGAACACCTTTTTGGGCATGGAACTGTGAGCTGAAAAAAGACGAACTGCTTTGTCAGCTGGATGTGCTCCGGCAGATGGGGCTGGGCGGCGCTCATATGCACGTCCGGACGGGGATGGCCACGCCGTACCTGAGCGACGAACATATGTCCCTTGTGAAAGCTTGTGTGGAAAAATGCAGGGAAAACAAAATGCTTGCATGGTTGTATGACGAGGACCGGTGGCCCTCCGGCGCGGCGGGTGGGCTGCTGACAAAAGAGCTGCAGTACCGTGCGAGGCACCTGCTGTTTACGGCATACCCGTATTCCGGCCAAGCCGAATGCGGCGAAACGCTGGATATGAGCGGAAAGAGCGAGCGTTCGGGGAACGGCTATCTTCTGGCTTGTTACGACGTTGTGCTCGACCAAAACGGGTGTCTTCTCTCGGCAGAGCGAGTGGACAGTGACGCCGCTGTTCAGGGAACTAAATGGTATGCCTACGTAGAAACGCCGCGCGCAAATCCATGGTTTAACAATCAGACCTATGCCAATACGCTCGACAAAAAAACGATCCGGCGGTTTATTGAGCTGACGTATGAAAAATACCTTGATACGGTCGGGGACGATTTTGGCGGCGTTGTTCCGGCGATTTTTACGGACGAGCCGCAGTTTTCCCACAAGGGTACGCTCGGTTTTGCTGCAGAGAAGAAGGATGTCATCCTGCCCTGGAGCGACGATGTGCCGGAAACCTTCCGTGAGGCGTATGGAGAAGATATTCTCTCGGCACTTCCGGAGCTGATTTGGGATTTGCCGGATGACCGCGTTTCCCTGATCCGTTATCATTATCACGATCATATTGCCGAACGCTTTGCCGAAGCCTTTGCCGATCAGTGCGGCAAATGGTGCGGCGAGCATAACCTGATGCTGACGGGACACATGATGGAGGAGCCGACACTGAAAAGCCAGACGGCGGCACTGGGCGAAGCGATGCGGTCTTACAGAAGCTTTCAGCTTCCGGGGATCGATATGCTTTGCGGCGCATTTGAATTTACCACGGCAAAACAGGCGCAGTCCGCGGCACATCAGTATGGCCGCCCCGGGGTTCTGAGCGAGCTGTACGGCGTTACGGGATGGGATTACGATTTTCGTGGCCATAAGCTGCAGGGCGATTGGCAGGCGGCATTGGGCGTGACGGTTCGCGTGCAGCATTTGGCGTGGGTTTCCATGAAGGGCGAGGCAAAGCGCGATTATCCGGCATCCATTAATTACCAGTCTCCATGGTGGAAGGATTATTCTTTTGTGGAAAATCATTTTGCGCGCGTCAATACGGCGCTGACCCGCGGCAGACCACTGGTGCGCGTCGGCGTAATCCATCCGGTAGAAAGCTATTGGCTGCATTGGGGGCCTGCCGAGCAGACCTTTGGAGCAAGAGAGCAGCTCGATCAGAACTTTCAGAATTTAACAAAGTGGCTGCTGAACGGATGTATCGATTTTGACTTTATCAGCGAGTCTTTGCTTCCCTCACAATGCGAAAAGGGTTCCGCGCCGCTGTGCGTAGGAAAAATGAGCTATGACACGATTATTGTGCCGGGCTGTGAAACATTGCGCAGCTCGACGTTGGAAAGATTGGAAGACTTCCGCCGCGCCGGCGGGAAACTGATCTTTTTGGGCGACGCTCCCACGTTGGAGGATGCGGCTCCGAGCAAACGAGGAAAACAGTTGTGGGAGATTTCCGAAAAGGTGGACTTTACACAGGAGGCTGTTCTGAACGCGCTTCGGGATGTTCGGACGGTCAATATTCAGAATGCCGACGGAAGCCGCACAGACAACCTGCTGCATCAGCTGCGCGAGGACGGCGACGGCAGGTGGATGTTTATCGCCCATAGCCGTGCGCCGTACCATAAAGACATTCCGGTGGAGCAGGAAATCAGAATTTCGATGGAAGGCGAATACAGCGTCCGTCTTTACAACACCCAAACTGGTGAGATTCGGCCGGTACAAAGTCAGTATATCAACGGAAAAACCGTTTTTCGCACGGTGCTTTATGACCTTGACAGCCTGCTGCTCCGTTATGAAAAGCCGGCAGCCTTGGGTGAAAATGCTCCGGTTGAAACTGCGGCGGGTTCGGCGCGTCGGCTCCCGGTGCAAAAGCTTGTGGACTACACACTGGAGGAACCCAACGTCTACTTGATGGATTGTGCGGAATTTGCATTGGACAGCGAGCCGTATCAGCCGGAAACGGAGCTTTTGCGTGCGGACAATGTGCTCCGTAGCCGGCTCGGTTGGCACAGCCGTATCGGCGCTTCCGCGCAGCCCTGGACCGTTTCGGAAGAAAAGATTGAGCATTCGGTCAGGCTTCGTTTTACGGTGAACAGTACAATAGAGGTCAGCGAAGCCAGGTTGGCGCTGGAGGATGCCCGCCTTGCCGCAATCACCTGCAACGGTGAACCGGTTGCGGCAGAACCGGACGGCTGGTTTACGGATAAATCCATTGAAACTATTTTGCTGCCGGGGCTGCACAAGGGCAGCAATGAGATCGAAATCGTGCTGCCGTTTGGTCGCCGCACCAATATCGAATGGTGCTATCTGCTCGGAGATTTCGGCGTTTCTCTTGCTGGCGAATACCGTGAGCTTGTTGCGCTACCGGAAAAGCTTGGCTTTGATAATGTAGTTTTGCAAAGGCTTCCATACTACGGTTCGAATATTACTTATGTCATTTCGGCAGAAACCTCCGGAGGGCAGCTGGAACTGACGGTTCCCCATTATGACGGCACGGCAGTGCGGGTGGCGCTGGATGGCAGAGATGTCGGTTATATTGTGTACCCGCCGTATCGCCTTTCTCTGGGAAAACCCGATGCCGGGAAACACCTTGTTCAGCTGACGCTGCTTGGCAACCGTGAAAATTGCTTTGGCCCGCTGCACCGTGCAGATGTCAAGCAATCCTGGACCGGGCCGGACGCCTGGCGAACACAGGGAGCCGCCTGGACGGATTCCTACCGCCTAACGAGCCTCGGAATCCGGTCGGCGCCCATTCTTACGGAGTTTGAAACGTAATGTTACTGTTGCAAAAGCCCTGCCGCAAGCTGCGCGGCAGGGCTTTTGTGCATCGTTCATTTTGCATTTACAATTTTCGGGTTGCAGTCGCAACAGGAATATGCTAAAATAATCAAAAACAGAAAACATCATTTTGAAAAACAGAAAAATGAAGGATTTTATTGGTGGGAGGTTATTGCATGTGGCTTCGGATCGGCCTTTTTTCAGAATCCTTTCCGCCGGTGATCGACGGCGTGTCCAATGTTGCTTACAATTACGCACGATATATCGAACAGAATCACGGAGAGAGCGTTGTAGTAACGCCGAAATACCGGAATGCCGTGGATGATTATCCGTTTCGTGTGATCCGCTATGACGCGGTAATGCCAAAAAAAGAGACTTCTTACAGTGTCGGCAACCCCTATGATCTGAAAACACTGCAGAAGCTGCAGCGGCAAAGATTTGATCTGATCCACATTCACAGCCCGTTTGTTTCTTCTCTGATGGCATCAATGATCGCTCCGCAGCACAAAATTCCGGTTGTTTTAACTTACCACACCAAATTTGATGTCGATTTTGAAGAGCGGATGGACGTTGCCATGTTCCGCAAGGTCGCGATGAGTTTTGTGATGAAGAATATTCGTGCGGCGGACGAAGTATGGGCGGTCAGCCGCGGAGCAGGAGAATCGCTTCAGGAGCTGGGCTATGAAGGCAATGTGCGCGTTATGGAAAACGGCACCGATTTTCCGCAGGGCGTTTCCTCTGCAGAGGAGTTGGCGCTGTTTGGCCAAACGTATCGGGTTTCACCGGGAGAACTGGTGCTTGCCTATATCGGCCGCATGATGTGGTACAAAAATCTTGCGCTGATTATCGATGCGCTCGCCAGGGCAAAACGGCGGGGCCTGAAGTTCCGCATGTTTTTTGTGGGGGACGGCGCAGAACGCCAGGATATTCAGGCGTATGCGCAAAAGGCGGGAATTATGGACTGCACCGTTTTTACCGGATCGGTCAGCGACCGCGCCGAACTGCGCAAATATTACAGCCGCGCCGACCTGTTTTTGTTTCCCTCCACCTTTGATACCTCAGGAATCGTTGTCAAAGAAGCGGCCGCGTGCCGTTGTCCCGCGATCCTGACGCGCGGCAGCTGTGCCGCCGAGGACGTCACGGACGGCGTAAACGGATTTTTGGCAGAGGAAAACGCAGAAAGCCTTTGCACGCAGCTTATGGCTGCGGTCTCGGATCGCGAAAAACTTCGTCAGGTCGGCGTGCGTGCCGGAGAAGACCTTTATCTTTCCTGGGAGGATGCCGTGGCGCGCGGTTATGGCAGGTATGAAGAAATCGTGTCGGAATGGCGTGAAAAAAAGCTGAATGCGCGCTGAGAGAAAGGGCGGTTGAAATACATGATCTACACGGTAACCTTTAATCCGGCGGTGGATTACGTTATGCGGGCAAAACAGGTAGAATTCGGAGAAACCAACCGTTCCCGGAGCGAGGAGATTTATTTCGGCGGAAAGGGCATTAATGTTTCCGTTGTTTTGCAGCACCTCGGGATTCCTTCCACGGCGTTGGGTTTTGTTGCAGGTTTTACCGGAGCGGCGCTGGAGCAGTCGCTTTCCGAACAGGGTGTGACCGTTGACTTTGTCCGGCTGCAGAAAGGATTTACGCGGATTAACGTCAAACTGAAAACCGATGAAGAAACGGAGATCAACGCACAGGGACCGGAGATTCCGCCGGAAGCACTGGAGGAGCTCTTTGTTCGGCTGCGCACACTGCAGGCGGGGGATACGTTGGTTTTGGCAGGCAGCATTCCGGGTTCTCTGCCGCAGGATATCTACGAAAAAATTATGGCAATGCTTTCTGAAAAAAACATTTGCTTTGTGGTGGATGCGACCAAGGAGCTGCTGCTTAATGTGCTGTCGTATCGTCCGTTTCTAATTAAACCCAATCAGCAGGAACTCGGCGAGCTGTTTGGCAAAAAACTTTCCGCAGAGGACGAAATCGTGTCCGCAGCCAGAAAACTGCAAAAGCTCGGAGCACAAAATGTACTGGTTTCCCGCGGAAAGCACGGCGCGCTGCTCGCTGCGCAAAACGGCGCAGTGCTCCGGGCAAAAGCTGCGAAAGGGATCATGCGCAACACCGTCGGCGCCGGGGATTCGATGGTGGCGGGCTTTTTGTACGGCTGGCAGCGGTCGTGCGATTACGAATATGCGCTCCGCTGCGGAATTGCCGCCGGAGGCGCCACCGCCTTTTCCGACGGTCTTGCCGGGCGGGAGGATTTCCTCAGTCTGCTGGCACAATCCGGTGAGGTGATTTGAACCCTGACGCCGTCAGAACAAAACGCGCCGCAGGATCAAAAAATGCGTTCGGCGGGAACCGGTCGGTTCCTATCGAACGCATTTTCTTTCTGTACGAAATATCGGGCAGAGCGGTTTGCGTTTATCGTTCGGAAAAACGTTTGCTTTGCTCGGCAATCAGCGCTTCATCATCAAAATAGTTGATTTTCATGGCAGCTTTCACGTCGGAAAGCGTCTGCGCGGCGATTTCACGCGCATCCTCGCTGCCTTTTTTCAAAATGCGGTAAATTTCCGGAATGTCTTTTTCAAATTCTCTGCGGCGCTGGCGGATGGGTTCCAAAGATTCCTGCAGCACGTTGACGAGGAATTTTTTCACCTTTACGTCGCCAAGCCCGCCGCGGGTGTAATGCGCCTTCATTTCGTCCAGATTCTGATAATCCCGGAAAAATTCCGCAAAATGCTCGTCGCGGCAGAATGCGTCCAGATAAATGAACACAGGGTTGCCCTCCACCTGACCGGGGTCAGAGACCTGCAGATGGTTAGGGTCGGTGAACATGCTCATCACTTTTTTCTTTACCTCATCGGCCGGGTCGGAAAGGTAAATGCAGTTGCCAAGCGACTTGCTCATCTTCGCCTTGCCGTCAATGCCGGGAAGGCGAAGGCACGCCTTGTTGTTCGGCAGCAGAATTTCCGGTTCTACCAGCGTTTCACCGTAAACGGCGTTAAATTTGCGTACAATCTCCTTGGTCTGCTCAATCATCGGCTCCTGGTCTTCTCCGGCGGGAACGGTTGTCGCGCGAAAAGCTGTAATATCTGCCGCCTGACTGATCGGGTAAGTGAAAAAGCCGACCGGAATGCTGGTCTCAAAATTGCGCATCTGAATTTCAGATTTGACTGTTGGGTTGCGCTGCAGGCGGGAAACCGTAACCAGATTCATGTAATAAAACGAAAGCTCGGTCAGCTCCGGAATCTGCGACTGAATCAGCAGCGTGGAACGCGTGGGATCCAGTCCGCAGGAAAGATAATCCAAAGCAACTTCAATAATGTTCTGCCGAACTTTTTCGGGGTTGTCAGCGTTGTCGGTCAAAGCCTGCGCATCAGCGATCATAATGAGAATCTTGTCAAATTCGCCGGAGTTCTGCAGCTCCACACGGCGGCGCAGAGACCCAACGTAATGACCGACGTGCAGTCTGCCGGTAGGGCGGTCGCCGGTCAGAATAATTTTTTTCATAACGGTCTTCCTTTCTCTTGGCGGCAGGCGGGAATCAGCCCGCAGCCTGGTCCATACCGAAACGCCGCGGCACCCGTTGCCGGGTTCTTCTGATTTTTCATTATAGCGGCAGCGGAAGAGATTGTCAAGCAAAGCAAAACGGCGGAAACGCACGCAGGGCGCAAGTTCCGCCGTTGTTTGTTTTTGAGAAGGCTGTGCTCCCCGTTTGTTTTCCGGTTTAGCCTGCGGTTTTTGCGCCCTTTTTCTGTACCCGGGAAATCAGGAACATGGCGCCGAAGAGAAGCGCGAGGCTGACCAGAAGCGGCAGCCAGGCGTTTTCACACAAACCGGCTACAAGATACCCAACAAAGCAGATTGCAGCGACAAAGGTGGCATATGGGATCTGCGTGGAAACATGCAGCAGATGTTTGCATTTGGCGCCGGTAGAGGAAAGAATCGTCGTGTCAGAAATCGGAGAGCAGTGATCGCCGTAAACAGATCCGGCCAATGTTGCGCCGATGGTCGGCAGCAGAACAGACATCCCGGCAGGAATCGCTGTGCAAATCGGGATAACGATTGGCAGCAAAATGCCGAAGGTGCCCCAGGCTGTCCCCATAGAAAAGGAGAGGAACGCTGCCAGCGCAAAGACGATTGCGGGCAGCAGGCAGAATACCAGATTTCCGGAAGAGTTAGCCATTTGGGAAACCAGATTAGCCACAAACGGTCCGGTGCCGATCATATCACGGCATATTCCGCTGAGCGACCAGGCAAGCGTCAGGATCATAATGGCAGGAACCATGGACTTTACGCCTTTGACAACGCCGTCCATAAAATCGCGGAATAAAATCGTTTTGCGCGGAATGTAAAGCAGTGCGGCCACCAGCAGTGCGCAGAACGCGCCGATGGAAAGACCGATGATCGGGTCTTCGCCAATCGCTTCGGAAAAGCCAATGCCGCCGTTGAAAAAGCCGCCGACATATGCCATGCCGAGAATGGAGAAGACGATCAGAACGAGGATCGGGATTACAAGATCAAGAACACGCCCGTTTTTAGAGGGTTTGATTCCGTCAAAATCCACTTCCTCGTCGTCAGAGCTTTCTTCCAGTTGACGCTTGGCTTCTTCTTCTGCTTTTTTCATGGGGCCAAAGTCAAAATTGGTCAGGCAGATCACCAGCACCATCCCGATGGTGAGCAGCGCGTAAAGATTGTAGGGAATGGACTGTACAAACAGCGAAAAGCTGTTGTCCAGACCGATATTGCCGGCAACAGCGACCGCCCAGCTGGAGATCGGCGCAATAATACAGATCGGTGCGGCGGTGGCATCGATCAGATAAGAAAGTTTTGCACGCGAAATGCCAAATTTGTCTGTTACGGGGCGCATCACCGTTCCGACGGTCAGGCAGTTAAAATAATCGTCGATAAAAATGACGATACCGAGCAGGCAGGTGAGCAGCTTGGCGCCATGAACGGATTTGATTTTTTTGCGCGCCCAGTTGCCGTAAGCGCGGGAACCGCCGGCAATGGTGACGACGGAGACCAGTGCGCCCAGCAGAGCCAGGAACAGAATCATTCCCCCGTTGTTGCCAAGCTGTGCGGCCATCATACGCGGCACGTTTGCAATTGCATCAATCACGTTTCCACCGCCGCAGAAGCTGTAAATCAGCATGCCGGACAAAATGCCGACCACCAGTGAGGAATAAACTTCCTTGGAAATCAGCGCCAGAACAATGGCGATCAACGGCGGGAGGATGGAAACCCAGCCCGTGTTAATCATTGAGAGATCTCCCACAACAAAGCATCCTTTCTTTTGCGAAAACGGTTGGCAGGGAACCGCTTTCATCCTCTTTTTTCTGCATAAAAAACAGATGCTCTTACAAACGGAAAAGCATCTGAATCTGTTTGGATGATAGCTCTCCACTTGCGTGACAGTCCGCGGCATCTTCTGCAGCGGCCCAACCGGATTTCCGGCGGCAACCGGAAGCGGTTTCGGCGAATCGGCCTTTTTCTGCGGCGGCTTGCCGTCCTTTGCCGCAGGGACTCATCCTTTTCGCGCCTCTATCTGTTCTTATGTATGTTTTATTTTAGCACCAGCGGCAGCTTTGCGTCAATTGTGAATAGTTACAGGATTTTCAACCTTCTTTTTACTATGCGGCAATTTGTGTCCGGTTCGCGTGTCAGGAATGAATCTCTTCCGTCTGCGCTTTTTTTTGCGGAATTCCTTTGTTTTCGCGAAATTTTAGCGGGGGAACGCCGGTAATTCGACGAAAAACCTTTGTAAAATAGCTCTGATCCTCGAATCCGGTCAGCTGTGCAATATCCGTCAGCCGCAGGTTCTGGTGCAGCAAAAGTTCCTTGCTTTTTTCAATTCGGATACGGTTCAGGCAGTTGTTGAAAGTTTCGCCGGTCTCCTGTTTGAAGACGCGGCTGAAATAGGCAGGAGAAAGATAAACCCGGCGCGCCATTTCCTCCATAGTAATCCGTTCGGCATAATGTGCGTACAGATATTGCAGCGTTTTGTGCATCAAATCGGCGTGCTTTGCGTCGGCAAAGCGGAAGGTGCCATCCATCAGGCGGTTCAGAACACCGCTGAGCCAGAGGCAAAGCGCGTTGGCGTCCGGGATCTCAGGAATTGTCTGAAGAAATTCGCGGCTCAGTTTCAGAGTGCTTTCCGGGTCGGCGCCAACGTCGATGGTGCGGCGGGAAACCAGCACCAGCAATTCGTAGATACGGGCTTTGATTTCTTCAAGGCTTCCGCCAGCGGCAAAAAAGATATGCCCAAGCAGCTCGTTTAAAAGCCTCTGCGCTTCCGCGCGTTCCCCGTGAGCTACAGCATTCAGCAGTTCCCGTTCCGTGTCAAACGGATACAAAACGGGCTGTCCGGAATTTTTCAGCTGAAGAATATAAGAATTGATCTGCCCTTGAATCGAGCCGGATTCCTGTGTTTCCATCATACGGTTGGCAGCAGAAACGTGGTTCATAAACCCCACCGCCAGAAAGAGCAGCGTAGAAAGCGAATTGACCTTTTCGGCGGGAACAAGGGGAACTCGGAGCAGCTCTTCTGTTGCAGCCAAAAGCGTGTCGCCGGACAGATGCAGACATTCGCACAGGTCGCAGGCGATGAAATCCTGCGGGTCAACCATCAGAAACGGGCCGACCGTAATCCGCGCGGCGGAGCCGCTTTCCCCGGCAATCGGGGAGACAAAGCAGGTCAGACCCATGCGGCAGAAGTAAATGTATTTGCCGCCGAAGCGTTCAGCCTCACCCATGCCGTAAAGCTGCGACTGTTCGCAGTCCTCGCGAGCAAGCCCTGCTGCGGCACACATCCGGCACTGCGCACAGCTGTAGCCATGGCTGAACAGAACGGTACCGCCGCAAGAGCAGACGGTGCATCCCAATCCGGTTGCGCCGGAAAACGCCGCCGCGCATTCCTTTGCAAGTTTTTCATCGAATTGCATCGGGTCAACGGGATTCGACATTGCCATTCTTCCTTTCTTCGCGGAAGATTTCGTTCTGCGGAATTGGTAGCTTTCATTATATCACAGCGGAGATCATCTCGCAACGGATTGCAAGCTTTGCATCCCCGGAAGATTGTAGGTTTGCATCCCGGGAAGATGCCTGCTGAATTCTGCCGGTAAAAGAAGAACTGAAATCCTTTGCAGGGAGATGATTCTGCCGTTTTCATATTCCATGCGGAGAAAACCGACAGGTGAACCATAAACTTCGAATCGTTTCATATGCGTTCTGCCTTTCTGAATTCAGGAAAAGCTCAATTATCTGAAAAAACGAGGGGAAGACCGGCAGAAGTGCAGACCTGCCTGTCGTTTTGCCGCACAAGAATTCCGTTAACAAAAACAGAATCAAGACCCGAAGCCAGCGCAGTCAGTTTGGCAAAGTTGGGAGACAGCATAGTCGTCAGCGCGGTGGAGCCGCCTTCATACGGGTAAAAATCGCAGGTCACATCCTGACCTTCGGCTCTGGCTTTTTCGATCAGAGCGGTCGCTTTATGGATCCCGCGGCGCCAGTTTTCCATAGCGAATCCGGAAAAGAGCTGACCGCAGTCGTTAAAGATGTAGTGGCCGGAGCGGATCTCGGTGATTCCGTCCAGCAGTTCCGGCATTTTGCCGGAAAACGACGTGCCGCCGGAAAGAACGTCGATGGTAAACCCGTTTGCCCGCAGCAGCGCTGCCGTTTCCAACAGATCTCTTCGTTCCTGTCGCACGACGGCTTCCATGCCTGCGCGGTCTTTTTCGTGATAAATCAGACCGCCGTCCAAGTTAATGCGCACGGGGGATAACTCTGCCAAGGGAAACGCCCAGTTCCGAAAGACCTTTGGCACCTTCAAAGCTGTTAATGAGGGCGGAAATTTCTGCTTTCATCAGCAGTTTTCCCAGTCGCGCAAGCTTTTCCGGGCCAATCAGCGGATAGCAGATAAAAATATCCGAAATTCCGGCATCTGACATAATTTCGGCTTCGCCAAGCTTGGCGCAGGTAATACCCTTTGCGCATCTTCCTCATACCAAAACACACCGCAGCGTTGAGCTTGCCCGACTGCAGCTGAGCCTTGGCGATTGTGGATATTCGCAATGGCTATCTTACAGGCAGAAAGGTTGGGGACAGCGGAACCAACCTCGGGCTTGAGGTTCTTAACGGAACGGATCAGGGCGGGAACCGATTCAATTATGTACTGCATACACGGGATGGGAAAATATTTCGGTCTTCTTCCGTTTATTTTCACAACGATGAAGGAAAAGTGATCGGTTCATTATGCGTGAATCTTGACATTACGGAGACGATCCGCTTTGAAGAATATTTAAAAGGATATAATCAGTACGATCTGGGCGATGCAGGAAACACTTCCAGTGAAGAGGCCAAAGAGATTTTTGTAAATGATGTTACGCAGATTATAGATTTTTTATTTCATGAGGGCGTTCATAAAATCGGTTGTCAGCCGAAGGAAATGAACCGGGAGCAGAAGATGGAGTTCCTCCGTTTTCTGGATAAAAAAGAAGCCTTTTTAATCAGCAAATCCAACGAGCGGGTATGTGTTTTTTTCTTCACCGCGCCATCCTTCCGGGTCAAACGGAATCGGTTGATTCCATTTTTTTGCATTCAACGCTTCTTTAAAAGGGATCCAGCGTTCCAAATCAATTTGCCGCAGATCCGCCAGAATCATAACATACGAAACTACATCGCTCAGAGCATCCTCAGTGGAGCCCAAAAATTTTTCTTCACAGGCCGGGGCGTGGCCGCGAACCAAAACTCGAATTAATTCTCCCATTTCTTCGCAAAGCTTGCAGAAATAAAATAGAATGCCGCGCGGGTCGGCGGCGCGTTGTAAAAAATGAAGCTGTAAGCCTTTTACAGTCAGACAGCCCCGGCGCGAAGCCTCTGATTCCGGTGGAACGTCCGGCTGTAAAAGCCTGTAGCCGGAATGCAACTGGGCATAGTAATGATCTTTTCGTAAAATCCACAGCTCCAGATCGATATGGTGAAGGTTGGCAATACAAAGTGTATAGTACAGCACGTCCCACAATTCCTCTTCGGCGGAACCCTTGAATGAGCTTTCGGTCGCGGGCGGAACCTCTCTTGCAAAAACGTGTGCCAACTCGCCGATCTCTTCCGCCAACTTTAAGGAATAAGCGTCGGGGTCTTCCCGGTTGCAATCCTTTTGGGCAAGGTAATACTGTAGATAGCGGATTGTGATTTTACCGGCTGCATTCATGTAAAATCCCTTCTCTGTCCTTGAATTTTCCGCTGTGTTAAAAGCGGCTGTTCCGTATTTTTACTTTATCATAAAGCCTTCAAAACAGCAAACGAAAGGAGATAGTTTGTCAAAAAAAGCCGTATGAATGTCAGGCTGTGAAATGAAACGATCCGGCCGGAATGTTTTTACAACAGTGCTGGCAGAAATACTTTGAGGCGAAATATTAAGGCTTTTCTGACGGAGCGTCTATCGTAAAAAATATACTGAAAATATTTTCTATATAGTAAAGAAGCAGAGGGCCTGACGAGTAAAATGCTCTCCACAAATAATACAATTTTGTTGAGTTCAGATCAGCTTGAGAGCATCAGGCTTCAGCGTACCGTTGGTTTCGATGATATCAGCGCAGAATTCGTTAACGGCGACGCGAAGCTCTTCAACCTCGGAAATGAGCCAGATGCCCACCTTGCCGTACCGATGAAGTTCACGGCAGAATTCAGCGTCAGCCTTGCGTCCCTTAAACCACGCGGTGGATGGATTATCGTAGGGAACCCAGAGGGTGAGTCGGTGGGCTGCAAGCGCGGAGGTAATATTCAGCGCTTCGGGGGTGAGGCTTCCGTCGTAATGCATTTCAGCTTTTGGAAACCTCTTTGTAAGATAGGTAAAGTAAGGCAAAGTTTTGCAGGTAAAAGCGATACGGTCTTCCATATCAGCGGAAGCAATGGTATCGCAGAAAATCTCAAATCTTTCCTGGGTGAATCCCTGAAAAATATTATCCATTTTTACTGTTACATTCTTATCCTTGAGAAAAGCCAATGCCTCAGCGAGTGTGGGGATTCTGGTGCCGCGGAATCGTTCATCCTTGAACATACCGGCATCGAGTGCTTTGGCTTGTTCAAGAGTCAGTGCCTCGGCCGGTATTTTTTCGGCAAAAGCAGAGCCATCGTCAAAGCGGCAGGTACGGTTGTATGTGTCGTCATGCAGGCAGATACAGACGTTGTCGGATGTAAATTTTGTATCCATCTCAACGACCTGATATCCCTGATCTACAGCGGCTTTATATGCAGTAATAGTGTTTTCCGGAAAGAATGCGCTGTCACCACGATGTGCCTGAAATCTGAAGTTTTCTTTGCTCACAACCATCCTCCTCAGTTTCGCTCCCGGGCGGTATTATGGATCGAAACAATTTTGCCACTCTATGTGTTAATTGTCAAGCAAAAGATATTAAATCGATGTCTTTTTTTCTAAAATCTTTTCATAAAATACTTTTATTTGCGGCAAAGTTAATGGTATAATATTCTAAAATAATGAAAACAGAGGGCGCCTGCAGTGCTTTGTTAATTACCTTTGCAATCGAAAGAGGCTGTTTTGGTTAAAGATAGGAGAAAGCATATGTTTCTATTAAAACGTTCTTTTTTTCGGAAAGTATTCTTTTCTTATTTTATCGTAATTGGGTTGATCATTTCTGTTTTTGGCGGAATATTTTATCGACAAATATGCGTCAAGGTTGAGGACAAAAGACAGGAGGAATACTCAGAATGGGCGGAGGTAATGCGGAGAACCTTTGACCGAAAGTTTGATGAAATCAAAACAATAGGAATTCAGATTCGCAATACGACGTGGTATTCCCATGCCATTTCAATAGGACCGTATTACGATGAATTTTTTACCGTCAGCACAAAACAGGAGATTGCCCGTGAATTGCGGCGCTATTCCGCAACGGCAGGGGTAGCCGACACGATTGCTCTTGCGTTGCCGCAGAGAGATGAAATGGTCAGCTCGCCGGGCTGGAATAAAACAGCTAACATCATGAGTTTGATCGGTATCAAGGACTCTGCCGATCGAACGCTGCTGCAGGAGCAACTGGCGAAACCCCAATATTTTGAATTTATCAGTCTGCAGTCGTTCAAGGTTTCGCAGAAATACCCGTATACAATGGCGATTGTTCAGGGCGTAGATTATATCTCTCCCAGTTCGCGTGCTTCACTGTTGATTTTGATTAATAATAATATGATGGATAATTATATTCGAAAGATTAAACCGGGAAAGCTCATCAGCTTTTCGATTTTACAGGACGGCGCGGTTTTGTATACATATGAAGAATCCGGTACCGATCAGAATTCGGTTCGGAATCAGGGGGTGGTTATCCGGCTTCGTTCACAGAGTTATCGGTGCGAATATGAAATTCATCTGGAGTCAGACAGTGGGACAGAACTGAAAAGCCTGACTCTTCTTTTCATTTTGGCGATCGTGCTGTCTTTTTTGCTGGCGGTTGTGGCGTCCTATCTGCTGACACGAATCAGTTACCGGCCCATTGCAAAACTGATGCGCCAAACAGAAACCGTCAAGCAGGACGAGTTTGCGGGGATCGAAGGGTTCTTTCAAAAACTGGAAAATGAAAAAAAGGAAATAGAACGGCAGAAACAATTATATTACGGTGCGGCAAAAGGCAATTTCCTCTTAGGTTTGCTGCGCGGTTATTTTATAGAAGAAAACGTGCGGCAGGCGCTGGAAAATTACAAGATTCCTTATCAAGACGGGCAGAAATTCCGTGTGGTGCTCTGCGGTCTGACAGGGGAATCCGACGTGGCAAACAGCGAAAATCTGCAGGTGTTATTGGCGCTCCAGACTTATATGGAAAAACAATATAGCGGTGTGGAATGTATTGAACTCTCGGCTACGGAGAATGCCTTTATTCTATGTGATGACGGCAGAAGCGACGACGAAATGCACCAATCGGTGCTTCTGATGCAGCGGAGCATTCAGGAACAGACCGGAAGACAGATTACCATTTGCTGCGGAACGGCGGAAGATCACCTTGTGGGAATCAGCAAGTCGTTTCAAAATGCAAAGGAATGCCTGCTCAGCGGATCTTTTGAGGGAGACAGCCGGAAGGTTTTTATTGCGGGTAAAAACAACGCTTATTATTACCCTACGGATTGGGAAATTCAGCTGATTAACTCCTTAAAAGTCGGCAACGAAGAAACGGCGCTTAAAATTATTTGTGAACTTCGAGCCGAAAATATTGCAAGGGGCCTCTCTCAGGGAACTAAGATTAAGGTTACTTCGCTCATTTTTGAAACGATTGTTCGTGTTATGGATGAACTTGGGATGGACACGATAGAGCCGGAGCGTGAATTTGAAGAAAACCTTACCCAATATACAGATAAAAAGCAGTGGCAATATCTGCATACCCTGACGCAAGTGGTTTGCCGAAGGTCTTCGTACTCTGACGAAAACGGTTCTGCGGGCAGTATTGGACGCCGAATGTTGATGTATGTGGAACAGAATTACCATGACTGCGCTCTTTCTCTGAAAGATCTGAGCCGGGAATTTGAGCTTTCTGCTTCCGCGGTTTCGCGAACGTTCAAAAGCACGGCAAAAATTTGTTTTTACGATTATCTGTGCAGAATCCGCATGGAAAAAGCGAAAGAAATCTTTCGGCACGAAAAATGTAATGTCGCTGAAGTTGCCAGAAGGGTCGGTTATGAAAACGACCTCTCTTTTCGTCGGGCTTTCCTAAGGTATGAGGGGATTACGCCGCGTGACTATGCCATAAAGCATACGGCAGTAAACCGACAGCCGGAGTAAAGGCAAAACGGAACGGCTGCGAGAATAGAAAGGGGATATAACAATGTTTCATATGCTTCCTGTTTTGGAGGAAACAAAGCTGACTTTGATGCCCGGAAAGAAACATTCTTTTTGCTTTTCCACAGATACCTTTCTGCAAACCAATCCGGAGAATTTCCGTTTTCGCCTTCGGTTATGCGGCGATTGCGGAGTGCACCCATCCTGGATGTGGGAGGGCGGTTTTCCGCTCTTATATCGGGATATTGACGATGCGCTCAATGCGCAGACAACGGACCACAGTGCATACAGTCTCTGCCTTGAGGAAAAGTGCGAAGACTATCCGCGCAGCGTCTATTTCAAGCTTCCGTGTCCGCCGCGCTGCACAGAACAGTTTGCGGCTCAGCCGAGTGAGAACGATCAATGGCATTTCGGTCTCTGGTTGAAGGGGGAAAATTTTGCGTCGCAGGACGGCTTATCGTTGATTCGAATTGAACGTTTTCTAAAAAAATCTGGCCGCCATCCGCTGGATTTAAATGATCCGGCGGACGAAACGGTATGTTTGGCAATTCCTCAGGGCACATTCGACTGGAAAAAGGTAGAAGCCGACATGCGGGTGGGCGACGAAACAGCCTGCCTGCTGTTTACGGTAACTGTCCGTAAAACGACCGGCAGACTTTTTCTGGAAGATCCCTCCTTTCAAAATTCCTGCGGGCAAAACGTGCTTCCGGCGTTTATGCCGGCAAACCGGCATCATGAAAATATGAATTGGTTCGGCGAAAACCTGTCGCGCAAAGAATGGACGGAGCTTTCGGTCGTGCTCAACGGTATACGTCTGCCGGATGCGTCGTTATTCCAAAGGTGCCACCTTCGGTCTGAAAATGAAATAGAGCTGCCTTCGGAACTGATACAAAAAGGCAAAAATATTGTTACGCTGACCAATTTGAACCGGTGGAGCGGCGCGCTGCCCTATCATCTGCAGGCGATGCAGCTGTTATACACGGAAAACAGAGCGGTTGAGTTTCGGGCTGTGCCGCACTTTGTTCGCCGGAATTGTGATTTTGCAGTTATGATTTCCGTTCGGAAGCCGGACACAACGGTTTTGTTTCAGTCGGATTCTTCTGCCATTCGGCCCGTGGAGACGACGGTCAGATTTCGTTCCTCCGGTCTGCAGACAATCAAATTTCACGCCGGGGAAAATGCGACCGACATTACGATTTCGGCATTTGCGGAAGGCAGTATGGTTTCGGCTGTTATTGAACGTATCATCGCAAAGGAAGAGGACGGCGTTTTGGTCGGTGCCGGAGATTCCATTTATGTGCCGCAGGATACGCAATCCATGGAGGATTTTTTGGTTTGGTACCTTTCTGAACATCTGGGCAATTATATTACGTTTCGTCCGACATATCGCTGGTGCGGAACACGCGTGGTCAATGAAACGATGTGGCGCAGAGTTGCACAGTTGTGTAACGAGATGCAGATTGCCTATTGCCATATGATCGATGGGCGCGAATTGCCCGGAATCAATGCAAATCCTACCAGAGCAATGCTGGAAGGAGAATATTTCGTCGGAAATCAGGGACATGAACGGGACGGAGCGTTTTGCTATTGGGGAAACCAGAATTTTGCAAAGGACTGCAATTGCAATGAATTATTTTTCCGTGAGCTTCGCAACCGCATTCTGCAGCATCCGGATTGGAGCTACTCCAACCGACTGATTTATACGGACAGGAGTATTTATACTTATATCAACCCGGATGGATGCACCGACATGAAAGAAGCTCATGAACAGTTTGTGGCCTGTGCAAGGGAGTCTCTGCATGGGATAGATCGGCATACGGGTCCGGCAGTTTTTTTTCGGGATTTTTTTGCGGCAGGTCTGCCGATTGGCGGCGCGGAGACGATGTACGGTTCCAATGAAGTGTTGCTTTCCGTTCTGCGGGGCGCTTCAAGAGCTTACGGGCGTAAATATTTTATTTCGCATCTTGCACTGCAGTGGTATTCCACACCGCACGACACGCCGGCAAACTGCCGGCGGTACCAGCTTGCTCTGTTCGTATGCTATCTGCAAGGCGTCAGCCAGATCAATACCGAGGAAGGCCTTTGGCATATGGAAGAGAACTTTGCAAAGTTTGACCGCTTCAGCCATTGCTGCCGTTCTCATGCCGACGTGGAACGTCAATTTGTCAAATTCGTAGAATCTCATACCCGCCGCGGGGAGCTGGTTGCTCCCATTGCGGTGGTACATGGCCGTTATGACGGCTGGAGATGCTTTGGCAGGAGTCCCGCATGGGGCAAGACTGGCCCGGAATGGAGGTTTTCAGCACCAGAGGAAAGCTGGGACTTACTCAGGGTCTTTTATCCGGATGCGGTTTTGGATGCGTTATATCGCCACCCGTGTCCCGAAGAGCCGCAAGGATTTTACACTCGCACCCCATACGGAATGGTGGATATTTTGCCGGCAGAGGCGCCGCAGGAACAGATGAACCGATATGGATCAATGGCTTTTCTGGGCTATCATGCGGCAGAAGAAGGCGATCTGGACCGGTGGATCCATTTTGTGCGGCAGGGTGGTACGCTGCTATTTGCGTGGCCTCATTTATTTACGCAGACAAATCGGGAGAAAATTCTTCACGGCGAAAGCGAATGGCTTGAAAGGCAGGAAGAGCTTACCGGCGTTCGTTTAAGCGGTTTTGTGGAAACGGGTTCCGGGTATGCGGCGGGAAATATATGTCTTGGCGCGGCAGTGGAGGTTCTGCAGGAGATGAATGGTTTTCCGCTTGTCGTTCGTCATTCTCTGGGAAAAGGCTCTGTTATTTTGGTCAACGTGCGCGAATATCCCGCTGTTGAGGCAATTCGGCCGGTGTACGAGGGTTTGCTGGCTCAGTTGGGAAATCGCGAATCCACAGCTCAGCGGGAAAAAGGATGGATGCGTACGCAGGACACGGTGGAATTCTCCGCCTACGACGATTGTCAGGGGGTGAGGCGGATCTATGCAATCAACACAAATTGGTGGCAGGATGCGGATGAACCGGCAAAGGCAGAGCTTTTACTCGGAAGCAAAAGCTATCCGTTGTGCATTGATCGCGGCGTAATTCATACGTTTACGGTTTGCGGAAGTTTTGCCGTTTGGACGGCCGATAATGAAACGGAGGTGTTGTCGTGTGACGGAAATTGTTTGCGGATTCAAGGAGTCGGCTCCGCTGCTGTGCGAATTGTGGGTAACTTTTCAAGTGTAGCGGCCGACGGCTGGCAGACCCGGCAAACCGGTAGTGGTGTTTGGGTTTTGACAGGGAATTTAAATGGGATTTGCAAGATCCGTCTTCTTTTGCAGTAAAATATCAGTAAAAATTGAAAATCCGGTACTGAAACGCTTAAAAAATAGTGTTGTATCGGATTTTTTTGTGCAAAAATTGTTTGTTCTAAGGTTACAATTTTTGATTTGGCATACAATCCTTGCGAAAAATATATTTTTTTTATTCTCTTTTCCTTGCTGTCCGTTTATAAAAAAACTCGGCAGAATGCCATTCCTGTGAGAATAGTTTTGCTACGGCAGACATAATCAATAAAAAAGAATTCAAAATATAAAATTGTATGTTGAACTTGTTGTTGTTTTTTCTATATAATTAAGCCATACAAAAGGGAAAACCGATCAGAAGTTTTGTTTGTTTAGAATGCACGAACCCTAATACAGCTCTCTGTGGAATCGTGCCGGTTTTTTCTCTCAATCTAATTTATTCTTGTAAAAGGAGTTGGTCCAAACGTGGAAAAGACGGCAAGGTCAGCGGCGGTGATCAAAAGGCGCAGACATTCCAAAGCGGTAATACGTGAAAGCATAGAGCTTTACGGTTTGATGTTCCCAGTTATTGTGTTGATTCTGTGTTTTTCATACTTCCCTTTGTTTGGTATTGTGATTGCGTTTCAGGATTATCAGCCGGGCAACGGTTTCTTCTGGGGAGATGTTCAGTGGGTAGGACTGAAGCATTTCAAAGAATTTATCGGAAGCTCCCTGTTCCCCAGGTTGTTCGGGAATACCATTCGCTTAAGCCTTAAAAATTTGCTGTTTGGTTTTTGGGTACCGATTGCGTTTGCGCTGCTGCTTAACGAGCTGCGCCACATGCGGTTCAAAAAATTTGTGCAGACGGCGAGCTATCTGCCGCATTTCATTTCTTCTGTTGTTGTTGCCGGCATGGTGCTTTCGTTTTTGCGCACCGACGGCTTAATCAACAGCATATATACAGTGTTCGGTGGAACAAGAACCGCTTTTATCAACGAAGCGAATTATTTCGATACTATTTACATTCTGACAAATATTTGGATTGCCTTTGGGTTTGACAGTATTCTTTATTTGTCTGCTATTTCCGGGATCGACCCGCAGCTATATGAGTCTGCACGGCTTGACGGAGCTTCACGGCTGAAGCAGATGTGGTATATTACATTGCCGTGCATTTTGCCGACGATAGCAATCCTGCTCATTATGGCGGTCGGAGGCATGGTTTCCTCCAATACGGACATGATCCTCCTGCTGTATAACGAAGCGACATACCCCAAATCCGACGTAATAGGGACATATGTCTACCGCGTGGGTCTCGGCGCAGATGGTACTGGAGGCGGTCAATACAGCCTGGGTGCAGCCATCAACCTGTTTTCGACGACAATCAATTTCTGCCTGCTGTTCCTTGCAAATAAGATCAGCAACAAGTTTACGAGCTACGGTATGTTTTAAAGGAGGAAAAAGAGAATGGCAGCAGCGATGGAACTTAAGCACAAGGGACACATCCGCGAAGGAAATCCCGTTTGGACCGTTGTTCTTTACATCCTTGCAATTTTTGCAGCTTTAATCTGTATTTACCCGATGTATTATGTGCTGTGCATGTCTGTCAGCAGCCCTGCGGCAGTCAGCGGACTGAAGGTATATTTTTATCCAATCGGTCTGCAGTTTAACGGCTACAAGGTCATCATTGCAAAACCGGAAATGTGGCGTGCTTACGGCATGACAATTTTCTATGTGCTGGTGTCCACCACATTCATGCTTTTAACCTGTGTGTTGGCGGCGTTTCCGCTTGCCTCCCCAAATCTAATCGGTAAAAGGGCGGCAACCATATTTCTGCTGATTCCGATGTATTTCAGCGGCGGTTTGATTCCTTCCTTCATGGTGATGAAAATGTTCGGTTTGTATAATAATATTTGGGCCATGATTATTCCGCATTCTTACAGCATATGGTATATTATACTGACACGAACATATTTTCTATCTATTCCCGAAACTCTGCGCGAGGCAGCAAAAATTGACGGCGCAAATTGCTATCAGATTCTGTTCAAAATTTATCTGCCGTTAGCTAAACCGATTCTCGCCGTAATTGCAATTTACACCATCGTGATGGTCTGGAACGGATGGTTTACCGCGCAGATTTACCTGAAAAATGTGGATTTGCAGCCGCTGCAGCTTTATCTGCGCCGTGTGCTGGTTGCAATGACGCAAAGGCTTGATAAGCCGGGCACAAAAGAAGAAATGGAACTTTTGGCAAAAACAAGGCTGGCAAATCTGAGTTTGCAGTATGCAATGATTATATTTACCACCCTGCCCGTAATTTTTACATATCCGTTTTTCCAGAAATACTTTGTTAAGGGTGTTATGCTTGGTTCTCTCAAGGGCTGATGGGTCAGCCGCAGAATATGGTATTGGAAAGCAGATGCTTTACAATAAATTTAAAATTTGGAGGAATGATTGATGAAAGGTTTGAAAAAAACGCTGGTAATTGCGTTGGCCGCTGCATTGTTTACCACAATGGCCGCAGGCTGCGCAAATACTCCTGCTTCTTCGGGAGGAGGAAATTCTCAGGGTTCGGAAGCATCCGGAGGCACCTCTAATGCAACCGAAAAGCATACATTTACAGCAATGGTTCGGGAATCTGACAACCAGTACTGCCGTTTTGCGGATCGTGACAAATACCTGGTCTGGCAGGAACTGAACAAGATCTTTGAATCCAAGGGACTTGAAATCGTGTTTGATGTGGTTCAGGAGGATCAGTATGAAACAGTACTGGCCACAAGCCTTGCCAGCACAGCGGATCTGGCGGAGTACATTAATCTGGAGGGCGCGGACGATGCGACGCTGATTTCCGGTATTGAAAACGGCATTTTCCTTCCGATTAACGATTTTATTGAAAACGGGGACGGAACCTCGAAGGCTTTTCTGGAAAAGTACAGCCAGGTTTACAGGAAGGCTTCCTATACCGATGGAAAAATGTACTGGATGCCGGCACTGCAGGAAACTTATTATGACGGCAAGCTGGCTTCTACCTGCACCAATGTTCTGATCCGCTACGACTGGGTGCAGAAGCTCGGAATTGAAGTTCCCAAAACATTGGACGAATTCACAAACTATCTAAAGGCCTGTCAGGAAAACGATCTGAACGGGAACGGACAGAAGGATGAGTATTATGTTGCCGGATGGAAAGATTTCTCTTCCGGCATCCCGCAGTGGTTTGGCCTGCCCAACGATCGTTTCGGTCTTTCCACGAATGACGGAATTGTTGTTTCCACTTGGGAACAGCCCGGCGTCAAGGACTATTTCAAATACATTCAGAGCCTTTTAAAGGACGGACTGACCAGCGTTGACTATATTGCCTGCGAAACTGCTGTAACAGACGCCGCAAACGCAAACAATCAGGCGGCTTCTCTCAGCTCTTACTGCATGCAGGGCTGGCTTGAGCCGGAAGTCAATGTTCAGGAAGGCGCCGAGGCTGCAAACTATGTAAGCCTGATGCCGATTCAGGGAACTGATGGAGTAAAACCGATCAGCAACATTGAGCCGCCCCAGCTGACTGACTGGCGTCACGCTGCGTTTACCAAGAATTTGAAGGATAAAGAAGCGGCGTCCATTTTCCTGGATATTCTGTACAGCGACAAGTTTGAAGATCTGAACGCATGGGGAATCGAAGGCACAACCTATGAAGTGCGGGACGGCATTAAAATTCTGATTGGCGATGCGACGGGCGCCGACTGGGAGGCCGCATCCATCTCCGGCGAATGCAACGGCAGCAACATTTGGGGCTTTGCGTTCCCGGTCATCCGCTTCTCCGATATGGAAAATGAAATCGCTACGATTTCCAAGGAAAAAGGAGATGCGCAGAAAGAGGTCATCGATTACCCGGATACAATGGTCGATAACATGAAAGCGTACATGGCCGTTCCCACTGCGGAAGAGAACGAAACTCTCGCCAAGTATGAGGCTGCTTACAAAGCTCTTTCCCGTGAAATCGCTGTTAAAATTTATAAAGGTGAAATTAACATTGATACCGACTGGGATACGCAGGTCATTAAGCCGTTGAAAGACGGCGGCATGGATGAGCTCCTTAAAGTTTATCAGGCTCGTGCAGATCGCTATTTCAATTACGGAAAATAAAACGAATTACATGATTTGACGGCACATGCAGCTGGAGACGCCTTTTATCTTTCTTCAAAGGGGTTTCCAGCTTTTTAAATTTTTGAATGCAGTGAAAGGGATGATTGACACAATGAAAAAGAAGATACTGGCAATTCTGTTATCTGTAAGCATTGTCTTCTCAGCGGTTTCTGTTGCCATAGCAGCCCCCTCGGATCCCGTTTCCATTCAAAGTGCCTCCTATACTCAAACGGCGCCTGTCGTTGATGGGGAAAAAGAGGATGCCTATAAATCCGCTACCCCCATTTTGATCGATCAGGGAATTGAACAAGGATATGTTACAGGAAACGATTACGCAACCGCCTCGGCATATGCCTTGTTTGATGACGAGTACATGTATGTTCTGGTAGAGGTTAACGACCCGACCCCGAAGTTTAATAGAGGCAACGAAGAAATTAAGAGAGACGTTGAAGGCGTCAATTTTTACATTGACCTCCTCAACACGGCTGAAACGGATTATCTTCCCGGTACGCGCGATCCCATTGCGGGCGAACAGGGCAGAATTCAGACCAACTTTATTGCCAAAGAAAGCGGAGACGCGTTTTACACCGGCGGAAGCAACAATCTGAATTCGTATGTTATGACGGATGGCCGCCCATTTACCGGCGAATTTACAGCGGCGCTGAAGCAGACCTCCGTAGGCTATAATGTTGAGCTCAAGGTTAAAATGAGCGCCAACCTGAAAAAGAGAATCAGCACCGTCAAGAACCCGGCCATCGGCTTTGGAATTCAGCTGAACGACGATAAGGACGACAGCTATGCGGGCGACAACAGCGGACGTGACGGCGTTTTGGTCAACGACATGGGCGTACACGGCGAATGGTACTCTTGGGAAGACGCTTGCCAGGGAAGCAAAGGTTTCCCGGATGTAACGCTCCGCAACACGGCTCCCGTTACGGTAGGGACGACCGTTACCGGCGGAATCCTCAGCGTGGACGTGGAAGCAGAAGGAATTATTGGACAGACCGTTAACATAACGGCAGCGCCGGACGAAGGAAAACGGCTGCAGTCGATTCTGGTAAACGGTACCCCCATTAAGGGAACAAGCTTTGCGCTGCCGGCGGCGGGAGCGGTGGTAACTGCTGTTTTTGTGGACAAATCCGAAGTGACGATTCCGAAGGAAGACGAAAAAGGCATTCCGAATTTTATGGCCGGCTTTGGAACTGCACTGCTGGATGGGCAAAAGGACGCCGCTTACAGCGCTGGAGAAACAGTTATTGTGAATACCGACCACACAGGCACCGTACCCTCGCTTTCACCCGCGTTGGTTGCCGCAGCTCCTCTTGCTGCGGGCGAAAACGACATTCGGGTAATGGGATGGAACTTGTTGAACACGCCCGGTACGATTGAAAACTGGGAAGAGTATTTTACGGTTAATAAACGCGGAGAAAGAACTGTCGATATCATCGGGCGCTATGATGCGGATTCCATTGGCTTTCAGGAAGGAAACCTTAACTGGAAAAACTTCTTAAATGTCAATTTGACCAATTACACCATCGTCCCGGCAACACAGGCGTTTACCGACCCGATTTATTACCGGCAGGATCGGCTGGAACTGATGGATTCAGGCGTGTTCTGGCTTTCTGACACGCCAGACGTTCCTTCCAAACAATCGGACGCAGCGGAAGAACGCGTATGCACCTGGGCAATTTTCAGGAATAAAGCCACAGACGTGATGTATGCACATTTTAATACTCACCTGGATCATATCAGTGACGAAGCAAGAACGGTCGGTATGCGCGTGATTCGTGAGAAAATTGAAGTTTTCCGCACAGAAAAGGGATACAGCGAGCTTGGAATTGTGGCCACCGGAGATTTTAACGGCAATCGTGCGACGGATGCATATCAATTAATGGTGTCGGATTATCCCAATGTTGATATGCAGGATTCACTGTACTGTGCTCCAGAGGATCAGGTCGTCAACGAAGGTCAAACGCTGATTGACGGCAGTCTTATGATCTCTGAGGATTTGAGTGATTATGACGGCGGCCTTGCAATCGATCATATGTTTGTTTCCATCGACGCATTGGACGTTCGCTCTTATAAGGTCATGCGTGAGGGGGACCGGAACAATCCTCGTTTGGCGGCGTCCGACCATTTCGGAATTTATGTGGAGCTTAATGTCGGTGAGGGAGAGATTCGCCGTAACCCGGAGGATATCCGTGAACGGGCGTCTTTTGGTGAGATCACGGTTGACGGAGAAAAAGACGCGGCATATGCGCAGTCCACCGTGGGGAGTGTCACTTCGGTATACAGCGACAATAAAGTGACGCTGCCGAAAGAAGAAATGACCTCGGCAAGCTATTCGTTTGCACATGATGAGGATTATTTGTACTATTATATCAAAGTGACAGATTATCATGTTTCGGTTGCCGGCGGAGATAAAATTGAAATTTATTATAATTTCCTCAGGGGAAGCACCAACCCGAAGGAATATACTGCGGCAACAAAAAATGACGGGGAAGCAGGATATTTTACTGTTTATGCAGATGGAAGCCCAATTACCTATAACTCAAATAAGGTCAGCTCCGAAACTGCGGCGGAGTTGGGAAGTTATGCAGTAAAAACGACAGGCTCCGGTTATGTAATCGAGGGAAAAATTCCGCTCAGCACTTCGGTAAAGGCTCAGCTAATCGGCGACAAAGATATTGAAATCGGTATGGGAATCTTGCTGCAGGACGATGCTGACGGCAACGGAGAACGCGATTATTATATGGTCAACGTCGGAGAGGGCAACGTGCTGGAAGCGTGGGGAAATCCAAGCATGATGCTGCCGCTGTGGATGGAGCCGAACGAGGGCTCGGCGGTGCCCAACAGCGCCGTTTACGGTACGCCGACGCTCGATGGCGTGCTCGACGAGGTCTATAAGAAATCGGCCGTCGGCACAATTGCAAACGCAACTCTCTGTGGAACAGAGCTGCCTACAACCGAAAGGACGGCGGCCACTTACCGTTTTGTATACGACAATCATTACCTGTATTATTTTATTGACGTAACGGACAGCCATGTAACAAACTCGGAAAAGCACGTGGGCGAAAGCGATGGCGAAAAAGGAATCGACGGAATAGAAATTTATTATAATTTCCTCAAGGGGACGACAAACCCAACCTCATATGACGGACTCAGCGGAGAGGCAAGTTATTTTACCTCTTATGCAAACGGTGATGCAAACAGCAAGGGATTTGAATATACTGCGCTTCCTACAGCAACAGGGTATGTTCTGGAGGGAAAAATTCCGCTGCATGCCTGTGTAAAGTCGGTGCTGGCAGCCGCAGATGCACCTGTTGAAATTGGCGTTGGTTTTATTATCAATGACGATGCCAATAATGGCGTTGGCGGACGGGATTACTTTATTGTCAACGAGGACAAGGTGCTGGCTGCCTGGGGGCAGCCAAATCAAACCACTTCGCTGTACTGTATTCCGGATAAAAATGCAGAGGAAATCATCGCGGGCGGGGCAATAGACCGGTCGACACAGCGTGCGGCGTTTGGAACTGCCATATTGGACGGAAATCTGGATGACGCATATCTCAAATCCACTGCGGATACGTTCCGCTTCAACGGTACCGGAAATTCTGATACAAATGGTGTTTATCGCTTTATTCATGATAATGAGTATCTGTATTTTCATATGGATATCACCGACAAGAATGTTACAAGCCCGGAAACGATCGACCAGCAAGCCGATCATAACGGCATTGACGGCGCTCAGTTGTATTATGATTTTTTGAATACCGATTACGGTTCGGCAAAAAATCCATCAGCATACCGAAGCTATACCTGGAGCTATTGCAATGCAAATGGGAATGAGGCCGGTTATTTCGGTATGTTTGCCAACGGGAATCCAATCTGGCTGGAGCAGGGTTCTGCCGATGGAATTGAATATGTTGCAAAGCATACGCAGAACGGTTATGTGCTGGAAGGAAAAGTTCCGTTGAGCGCAACGCTGAAAGCAAAGCTGGCACAGGAACTGGAAACGGCAATAGGCTTTGGGATTCAGCTCAATGATGATACAAACGACGACGGTATCCGGAATAATTATCTGATGAGCAGGGAAGCCATTCTGTCGGCATGGAGCCAGCCATATTCTATGACGGAAATGATTCTTGAGCCGGATTACTATGCTGAAAACGGAAGCGCACATGTTGCGGTGTCCGGCACGCCGGAAATCGACGGCAAGCTGGATGCGGCCTATGACAGAGCCCCGGCAATTCTGTTGAACAAAGAGCTTTATTCCAATAAAGTGATAACCGGCGCCGCGTCCGGAGCGGCAAAAGCAATTTATGATTCTGATTATCTGTATTTATTTGCCGAGATTCAGGATTCGAGCCTGAACAGCAGAGATGTCCATCCGAAGGATGACAATTCAGATCTGGACGGAGTGCAGTTTTATCTTGATTTTACGGATGGCTCCTCGGCAGAGTTTACACCCGGAAAAAGCGGATACCTGATGCTGGATGTCAACGACTATGAAACGACGCTGCAAAATGGCACTCCGGTTGAACGATGGGGATATTCCGGCAAGCTTGAATCGGTTTATAAGGACAACCGGAAAAAATGCTCCTGGTCGGTGGTGCGGACGGATAACGGCTATAACATTGAAATTCGTTTTGAGCTGCCTCAGGAGATTAAAACACAGATTGCGGTTGGTAATACTGCAGAGATCGGTGTTGGGTTCCAGGTTAACGATGATACCAATAACGACGGGGATCGTGACGCAATCGCATTCTCAAATGGCCGGCTGGGCGACGCATGGGCAAACCCGCAGTGCATCGAACGGATGAAGCTAATTCCGGATTATCAAATCGAGACCAGTATCACCGCAGAGCAGGGAACCCTGAATCCCAGCGCCGCGTATGCAGGTGAAGTTGTTGTTCCGCAATTGTCCGTGGCAGAGGAAATGATGCTGGTAGAAGGCTCAGTTCGGCTGGACGGAGAACCGTTTGAATTGGGCTCGGCCTTTGTGATGCCGAATAAAAACGTTCTGCTGACGGCTGAAATTGTTGAAAAACCCGAGGAGTTCCCAATCATTCTGCCGAACATTGAGGGACTGACCATTACAAGCGACCGGCAAACCGCAAAGCCCGGCGAACTTGTGACGCTTGACATCCAACTGGAAGACGGGTATGAGTTTGTGCAGGATGACGGAATGTATGATTACGGACACTTCTCGAATTCTCAACAGAAATGGGTCTATTTCAGCAGCGGACCTTACGGTATGGCCATGACGGGACGCAGATTAAAAGTCAACGGCGTTTCTCTTCCCTGGAGCGGAAATACTTTTATTATGCCGGACGGAGAAGCTGTGATTACCGCGGAGGTGGAGGCTCACCCGATTGCCAATGCAGTCAAACAAACGGTCGTTCTGGATGGTGTCCGGGATGAAACCTATGCGCTTTCCCGAACGATCGAAGTAAACCGCAGCACCAGTTCGGCATCGCGGTATAAGGCCGGGGAAGGCCGCGCGGTTGGAGAAATCAATACCGCTTATGACGATAATTATCTCTACTGTTTTGCATCGATCTATGATCCCACAAAATCCGACAGAAATGCACTGAACGGCGATGTCGCATCGGCAAAAAGTCTGATCGGTTTTGACGGCATTACCTTTTTCTTTGATTTCCTGAATACGGATAATGAAAATACAGCGGTAAATGAATATCGGTTCGTTGAAGAGGAAAGCGGCATCTTTTTAATTGATGCGCTGAATCTGCAGCAGTCGTCTGACGGAAGAATTTATGATAAGCTGGGCGGAGGGTTTGCTTCGTTCAATGGAGATAAATCAAAAGCAGATTATATTGTTGTGGCGACAGAAACCGGATATCATGTAGAACTGAAAATTGCATTAAGCGACTCGCTAAAACAACGGATTGCAGCGTCGAACGAAATGAATCGCCCCGAGATTGGAATTGGCGCAATGCTTATGGACGATCAGAACAACAACGGCGGCTGGGATTATGAAAAGAGCGATAAAATTGTATGCTCAAGCAGCCTGATTACCAATGTGTGGAATGCAATGCAGTTTATCCGTACAGAGGATGGGCACTTGCAGGTCAGTGCCGACGCCAGCCCGCGCTGGCTCAGCAGAATGACTCTTGACTATGCTCCGGAGAACTCTTCTTCCAGCACTCCCCCTGCAAGCTCTTCTCAACCGGAGAGCATACCGGGATCACCGGATAGCTCCTCTGAAGAGGAAACAGAAGTATCTTCTCCAGCGGGGGAATCTGAAACATCTGCCGTTTCCCCGGCGGGTTCCGAAGTTAACCCTGCAACCGGAGGCGTTTCCGGCCGGATGATTTGGATACCGGTGGTGCTGGCGACGGCAGCGGTGTTTGCAGCAGGCGTGATTGTGATGATTCAACGCAAAACATATCGGGAATAATTCCTGAATTCTCTTTCAGTAAAAAAGGCGGCCACCTGCTGCACAGCAGGTGGCCGCCCTTAAAATTTTGAGCCTGTCCGAATCGGTTTTTCGCCAGAAATTAGTAAATTTTGGTTAGCCCAATGATGCGGTTCAAACGATCTTGGTCCATCAGCCTAGACTATCCGCCAGGATGCTTGCCCATTCTTCTATCGGCAGAGTATCGTCCGAGGTCGTTTGGTAGAAAAATGCCCTGACTGCAATGTTGCCTTTTTGAATCACTATTGTAGGGAAATGAATATCATTATAGTACGCAGCAGCAAAGTCGACATTCAGCTCCGGTATTTCGATCGGTTCATTCCTTTTTTTTCGATGGTCATCATGCTGCAGCTCTTTTGCAAGACGGTTGGCGATACCATTGCTCGATGCCTCAAAATAATCAACGTATAAGCTGCCACTCCAGCTGTTTCCGCCGGATAAGGTGATTTGTGCGTGTTCATTGTACTTTATGCAGCGCGGCGCAAGCCAATCTGACTTCTCTTTGACTGTGTTGAACCGGTTTCCCAAATCTGTCAGTGTCAATGAATAATCCGAATTGCGCGCTCCTGCAAAATCGATCAGGGTTGCAAACGGTAGCTCACCGGTGTATTGGTCGATCGGTACAAAGCCGCGGTCCAGCGTTTCGACACTCCAATTGTGGAGAAATAAGCAGATTAAAATGATTTCAAGAGTGGTCTTAAACGCCTTTTTTCCATTATGCCAAAAAGCGCTCTTTTTCCAGTCGCGTTTCACCGCTATGTTTTCGCCGTGCCACAATTTTTTCTGCAGTTTGCCAAGAGACAGAAAAGCAGCCAGCTCATCGGCAGCGACCCACAGCGCAAGCATTGCCAGAATCAGAAAAAGCCATGTTTTGATGCTGATAATGGTAAGCAGCACTCCGCCCCGCGTCAAAATGAATGGATATATGACAATCCAAAAAAGCAATCCGAGCAGCGAGCCAAATCTCTTCTTTTTTACTGAATTCAGAGCCAGTGCCTCCACTTCAGGATCGGTATTCATTTCTCTCGCATCAGGGTTAAAACTGCGGTAGATGTAAAAATCGCCGCGCTTGGCAATATAGTTCCATGAATACTTTTGGCTGAGCTCAATCTGCTCCGGGTCGGGGTCATCCTCATTTTCTGCCCAAATGCTCGTACTTTTTTGTGCGGCCTGCAGGCGATATTTTGCAGTCTGCGGCTCGTTGAATTCAAAAGCGGCGATGCCCGCAAAGAAACCGTCTTTTACAAGGAAAAAACCTTCCAGTGCCATGTCGCCAAGCCAGCATTCCATTCCTTTCACGTCAAAAGGAGAGCATGGCGGCAGCCGGTACACACGCTGACCGATTTTATATTCCTTTTTCATCTGTCATTTCTCCTTTTGCTGTGCGTCTGCTGAATCTGCGTCAGCAATGCACTGCCGCAGCCGATTGATTTCCGCGAGGTAGGCGTTGACGCCTTTTTCCGTAATGGAGTATGTTCTTTTGCGCCCTTCAATGACAGTTTGACGAATATATTTTTCCTTTTCGAATTTGGCGAGAATAGTATAAAGCGTTGCCGGCCCGATCCGGAGCCTGCCGCCGGTGCGTTTGTCGATGTATTCCGCCACGTCAATGCCGCACATCTCTTCGCTGTAAAGCGCCATCAGCACATAAAACATGGACTCGGTAAGGACTTCCATCGGTTTTCTTGGCAAGAGATCCACCTCTTTCAATATCGTTATACGATATCATATAATGATATTATATAATGAAAGCCGTGTACTGTCAATCCGCCGGGAACGGTTTGACAGCACACGGCGGAACATTCCGTTCCGTTTTTCCGCGATTTAAAAGCGCCGCGGCTTTCTGTTTTGCAGCCTCGCAATGCGGCAACCGGTGCGGTTGACAAGAGAAAAATAATCTGGTATACTGATTCCGTTAGAAAAATTGAATATTTCCTTATCACGAGTGGCGGAGGGAACAGGCCCGATGATGCCCGGCAACCTGCATTGCGCAAGGTGCCAATTCCTGCGGTGAGAACCGGCAGATGAGGTGGTAACACGCCAGACGCTCGCTTGCCCGGCGTGTTTTTTGTGTGTCAAAACGAAAGGAGCAATCAAAATGGCAACTCATTTTTTTACGTCTGAATCCGTAACGGAGGGACATCCCGATAAAGTTTGCGACCAAATTTCCGACGCGATTCTTGATGAAATTCTTTCCCGGGACGAGAACGCGCATGTGGCGTGTGAAACGACGGCAACAACCGGAATGGTGCATGTCATGGGTGAAATTTCAACCGACTGTTACGTTGATATTCCGTCCATTGTGCGCCGCACCGTAAAGGCGATCGGTTATGACGACCCAAGCTGCGGCTTTGACGGCGACAGCTGCGCAGTTCTGACATCGATCGACAGTCAATCGCCCGATATCGCGATGGGTGTCAACGATTCATTGGAATCGCGCGGGGGCGACGGCGATGCGCTCGACAAAATTGGCGCAGGAGACCAGGGCATGATGTTCGGATATGCCTGTGACGAAACACCGGAGCTGATGCCGGTCACTGCATCGCTGGCGCACAGGCTTGCGCGCCGTTTGACGCAGGTTCGCCGCGACGGAACGCTTCCCTATCTTCGCCCGGATGGAAAAACACAGGTCACGGTGGAATTTGACGAACAGAATCATCCGCTGCGGCTGGACACCGTCGTGATTTCCACTCAGCATGCGCCGGAGGTCACACTGGAGCAGATTCGCGCTGATCTGCTGCGTGAGGTGATTGCGCCGGTCATCCCCAAGGAGTTGGACAAGGGCGATATTAAGATCTATATCAATCCAACCGGCCGTTTTGTCATCGGAGGCCCGGCAGGGGACAGCGGGCTGACCGGCCGAAAGATCATCGTCGATACCTACGGCGGATATGCCCGTCACGGCGGTGGCTGTTTTTCCGGCAAGGATCCTACAAAGGTGGATCGTTCTGCGGCCTATGCTTCCCGCTGGGTGGCAAAGAACATTGTGGCCGCCGGTCTGGCTCGCCGCTGTGAGGTGCAGCTTGCCTATGCCATCGGCGTTGCGCGTCCGGTTTCGGTGTTTGTGGATTCCTTCGGCACGGGAACCGTCAGCGACGACGTGCTCCGGAAGGCAGTCTGCAGCGTGTTCGACCTGCGCCCTGCCGCCATTATCCGCGATTTGAACCTGCGCCATACACGTTATCTGCCATTGGCGGCGTATGGCCATATGGGGCGTGAGGAACTTGGCGTAGCGTGGGAAAAAACAGATCGTACCGATGCACTCCGGGCGGCGGTTGCAGCGCAGTAAGCTGACTGTTTTTCAGAAAATCAAAAACAACAAAAAAGCCATCTGAAGCGGGATCCCCTTAAAACGGGGGAACACACGGTTCAGATGGCTTTTTGAAAATCAGGCGGGAAAGCTTATTTTTTCAGGAACAGATCCATTAGTTCACAGCCGCGCGGGACGTAAAGCTCAGTGGATCTTGCGCTTTGCTCGTCAAAGCGCTTGATTCCGCTTTGCTTTTGCGCTTTTTTCTCAAATATGACAAACGGAACGGCGTCGCGTGCATGCGTGCGTGTAACAAGCGGTGTTGGATGATCTGGAAGTACCAACACACGGTAATTATCGTAAGCGTCAAGCCCGGCCAGCAGCGGGGCAAGTACGCGGGAATCGATCATTTCCAGTGATTTTACCTTGTTGGCAACCTCGTGGCGGTGGCCGCACTCATCCGGAGCCTCCAGGTGAATATACACAAAATCCTGACCGCCTGCCAATTCGTCCAGGGCGGCCTGCGTTTTGCCTTCAAAATTGGTATCCATGTAGCCGGTCGCGCCGGGAACATTGCAGACGTTCATTCCGGCACAGACGCCGATCCCTTTGATTAGGTCGACTGCGGAAATTACCGAACCCTTCAGACCGAATTTTTCGGAAAACAGGTCAAGGCGCGGACGGAATCCCTGCCCCCAAAGCCAGATGCCGTTGCCGGGCTGTTTGCCGCGGGCAATGCGCGACTGGTTTACCGGATGATCCCGCAGCACCTTGTAAGCGCGTTCCATCAGATCACAAAGGGGCTGTGACGCAGCGGTTTTGGGAAGATATTCGCCAATCACGCGTCCGGGAATGTCATGCGGGGGAGTTAGCTCGCCCAGCTCCAGCACGCCCTCATGCCAGACAAGGCAGTGGCGGTAGCTGACGCCGGGGTAAAAGGCAAAGCTTTCGTTGCCCAGCACCTTTTGAACCGCCTGAATCAACTGCTTTGCTTCGTCTGTGGAAATATCGTCCGCGCAGTAATCAATCAGCTTTTTCTGTTCGAACGGTTCGTCTTCCGAAAGGGTGACAAGATTGCAGCGAACCGTTACGTCGCTGTCTGCCAAGTCGATGCCCATACTGACGGCTTCCAACGGAGAACGGCCCGAATAGTAAATTTTGGGGTCATAGCCCATTGCGGAAAGATTTGCAACATCGCTTCCGGGCGTCATGGAATCGTCAACGGTTTTGACAAGCCCAACGGTTCCGTTCTGCGCCAGTCTGTCCATGTTCGGTTTTTCCGCTGTCATCATCGGTGTTTTTCCCTGCAATTCGGGCGCGGGATAATCAGCCATTCCGTCGCAAAGAACAACTGCGTATTTCATAGAGAATCAAACCTTTCCGATCCGACAAGAGAATTTGCTGTCGGAAAACATCATTCGGCAACACATGTGCGCCATAGAAGGACATAAAATGATGCTATTATTATAGACTTTTCTTTGCGGCAGTGCAAGGAATTTCGACAAAATCATGCCTTTGACCGGTGGACAGGTGTATTTGTATTACTTTTTTGTGATGATTGACAAAAGCCACACTTTTTTTGTTTTGCGCCGTTCAGGCGGTTGCAAGCAGGCCGGAATTGAATTATAATTAATTTTAAATGCTTTTAGTAACCTGTTTCGGCGGCGCGCGGCCGCGCCGCCGGCTGAAAGGAAGGATCATCGGTATGGGAATGACAATGACGCAAAAAATTCTGGCCGCGCACGCGGGGCTCAGCGAAGTAAAGGCCGGGCAGCTGATCGAGGCAAAGCTGGACATTGTTCACGGCAACGATATCACCGCCTCGGTCGCGGTAAAGGAGTTTGAAAAAGCAGGCGCCAACGCAGTTTTTGACTGCAGCCGCATTACGCTGACGATGGATCACTTTACACCGAACAAAGATATTAAGGCGGCAGAGCAGTGTCGGCTGGTGCGTAATTTTGCCAACCAGTACGATATTCTGCACTATTATGACGTCGGCCGCGTCGGGATTGAACATGCGCTGCTGCCGGAGCAGGGGCTTGTCGGCCCGGGCGACTGCATTATCGGCGCGGATTCCCACACCTGCACCTACGGCGCGCTCGGCGCGTTTTCCACCGGAGTCGGTTCAACCGATATGGCCGCCGGTATGATCACCGGCAAGGCGTGGTTCAAGGTGCCGTCCGCCATCCGTTTTGTACTGACCGGTTCTCTGCCGGAGTATGTGAGCGGCAAGGACGTGATCCTGCATATTATCGGAATGATCGGCGTGGACGGCGCGCTGTATCAGTCGATGGAATTCACCGGCGACGGCGTGAAAAGCCTTTCGATGGATGACCGGCTCTGCATTGCCAATATGGCGATCGAAGCGGGTGCCAAAAACGGCATTTTCCCGGTGGACGACGTGACCCGCGAATACATCAAGAGCCGTTTTCAGCGCGAACCGGTGGAATATTGCGCCGATGAGGACGCCGAATATACCGCAACCTACACGATTGACCTTTCCACGCTGCGGCCGACGGTTTCGTTTCCGCATCTGCCGTCGAACACGCGAACCATCGACGAGGTGGGCGAAGTGAAAATCGATCAGGTGGTCATCGGCTCCTGCACCAACGGCCGCATGGAAGATCTGCGCGCTGCGGCCGCATTGCTCAAAGGGCGCAAAGTGGCAAAATGGGTGCGCTGCATCGTGATTCCTGCCACACAGCAGATTTATCTGGATGCGATGAAGGAAGGCCTGCTGCAGACGTTCATTGAGGCGGAAGCCATTGTTTCCACGCCGACCTGCGGACCGTGCCTTGGCGGCCACATGGGCATTCTGGGCAAAGGCGAGCGCGCCGTGGCGACGACCAACCGCAACTTTGTCGGCCGCATGGGCCACATCGAATCCGAGGTTTACCTGGCAAGCCCGGCGGTGGCCGCGGCGAGCGCCGTGACCGGTTATCTGACCGATCCGGCAAAACTGTGATCGATTGAATTGAATCAGAAAGGCAGGCTTCTGCAATGATTGCACAGGGAAAAGTTCATAAGTTCGGAGATAATATCGATACCGACGTCATCATTCCGGCGCGGTACCTCAATACCACCTCGCACGAGGAACTGGCCTCCCACTGCATGGAGGATATTGATAAGGATTTCGTCAAAAAGGTTCAGCCGGGCGATATTATTGTAGCACAGAAGAATTTCGGATGCGGTTCTTCCCGGGAACACGCGCCGATCGCGATCAAGGCGAGCGGTGTCTCCTGCGTGATTGCCTCCACCTTTGCGCGTATTTTTTACCGCAACGCCATCAATATCGGTCTGGCGATCCTGGAATGTGACGAGGCGGCCAACGGGATCAATGAAGGCGACGATGTGCACGTCGATTTTGATACCGGCGTCATTACCGACCGTACGACCGGAAAAACGTATCAGGCGCAGCCGTTTCCGCCGTTTATTCAGAATATCATTCAAAAGGGCGGGCTGCTTAATTCTATCCGCGAAGCCTGAAAGCCGAACGGGAAGGAGCGTTTGCAGAACGTGAGGATTTTATTTGTCTGTACCGGAAACACCTGCCGAAGCCCGATGGCGGCAGGGATATTTTCTCAGCTGGCCGCGCGGGAGAAGCTGTTTTCGCTGCAGGTGTTCAGTGCCGGGATCAGCGCGCTGGAGGACAAGCCTGCTTCCGCCAATGCGGTGCAGGCCTGCCGGGAGATCGGCGTCGATCTGGAACGCCACGCTTCTCACAGAATCACCGGCGCTGATATTGCCGCGGCAGATTTAATCGTGACCGTCAGCCCCACGCACGCGTATATTTTGGAGCAGGCGGGTGCTCCAAGAGAGAAAATCTACGTCCTTGGCGATATTCGGGACCCGTTTGGCGAGGATCTTGAAGCCTACCGCGCTTGCCGGGAAGAGCTTTCGGCGGCGCTCGGCATTCTGATGCAGAGGGTGAAAAGCCATGTGTAAAGCCGTGATTCTCCCGTTTGCGGCGGAGCATCTGGATGCTGTTTCGCAGCTGGAACAGGAATGTTTTTCGGAGCCGTGGTCGCGCAGTCAGCTGGAGGATGCGCTTTCAGACGACAGAATAGAACTTTTTGTTGCTCTGTTGGAGGGGCAGGTCGTCGGCTACGCGGGGATGAGCTTTGTGCTGGATGAAGGGTCGGTCACCGATATCGCCGTGTTTCCGCAATTCCGGAATCATGGGATCGGCCGCGCGCTGGTGCAGCGGCTGAAACAGTGCTCCTGCGCCCTTGGGCTTTCCTTTCTGACGCTGGAGGTGCGTGCGTCCAACGGTGCCGCTTTGGCGCTGTATCAAAGCGAGGGATTTGTTCCGGTCGGTCGGCGGCGCGGTTTTTACCGCAAACCTACCGAGGATGCAGTGCTGATGACCTGGACGAACACAGCACAGTAAATTGAACGGCAGGTACAGCATACCGAATAGCAAAGGACGGTTATTATGCGAATTCTGGCAATTGAATCCTCCTGTGACGATACCGGCGCCGCAGTTGTCGAAGACGGGAGAAAAATTCTTTCCAATGTACTGAACTCTCAGGTGGAGGAACACAAACAATACGGCGGCGTCGTGCCGGAGATCGCATCCCGACGCCATACCGAAAATATTTGCACCGTCGTGCGCGGCGCGCTTGACGGTGCGGGTCTTACGCCATCACAATTGGATGGCGTTGCAGTCACGTTTGCCCCCGGATTGATTGGCTCACTGCTGGTTGGCGTCAATTTTGCCAAAGGCTTTGCGGCGGCCAACGGTCTGCCGCTGGTGGGCGTGCACCATCTCCGGTCGCACATTGCCGCTAATTATCTGGCGCATCGGGAGCTGAAGCCACCGTTCCTCTGTCTTGTGGTTTCGGGCGGCAACAGCCATATTGTTGAGGTGCAGGATTATACCGTGATGCGTGTGGTCGGCAAAACGCGCGACGACGCAGCGGGAGAGGCGTTTGATAAGGCTGCACGCGCCATGGGAATGCCTTATCCGGGCGGCGTTCATCTGGACAAAACCGCACAGGGCGGAAACCCGGAGGCGTTTCTTCTGCCGCGCCCGCACGTTGCCGGAAGCCCTTATGATTTCAGTTTTTCCGGCTTAAAAACCGCCGTGATCAATCTGATTCATAACGCACAGCAAAAGGGAGAGGCACTGCCAGCCGCCGATCTTGCCGCGTCGTTTCGCCGCGCGGTCGTCAACATGCTGACGGAAAATTTTCTGTTGGCGGCAAAGGATCTCGGTTACCGTACGTTGGCGTTGGCTGGCGGTGTTTCGGCAAATTCCGAACTGCGCGCGCGGCTGGAGGCGGAGTGTGCCGCAAGCGGACGCAGGTTTTTTGTTCCGCCGCTCTCGCTCTGCGGAGATAACGGAGCTATGGTGGGTGCGCAGGGGTATTATGAATTTCAGGCCGGCAACCGGGCCGGTGCCGGGCTGAATGCGATGGCTTCGCTGCCGATTGAACTGAGGCAGTAAAAGGATTCCTTCAGATTAGATGGTTCTGATGTTTCGGAAAGGAGTGTTTTCTTAATGAAGCAGCCATTTTGGCCGATTGCGGTATCCTCCGGGTTTTATGAAAGATTCGACAAGGCTTTTCTGACAGAATGCGCTGAAAACGATATTCATGCTGTGGAACTGTCGCTTTCGTGGCGTAAGCTGACAGCAGAACTCTGTTTTGCGGAACGCCCGTGTCCGGAACTGATGCCCGACAAAGAGTATCTGCGTGCGGTGGGACAGAAAACATTCGCTGCGGGATCTGCGGGAATGTTATGACCGGCTCAGCGTTCTTCTGTAAGTGTCGGCACAAACCGTTTTCGGTTTCCCGGAGTGCAGAAACACCAAAAGAAATTGAAAAACCTGACAAAATATTCACAATTTCTTCATTGATAAACGGAATGTTTTTCAGTATAATAAAGCAGAGTATTATCCTTTTGTCAGCAAGGCGAAATGCTTGAAGATATTAAATTTTGGCGTTGCAGTTCTGCTGGAAAAGAATGGTGAATACCGAAAGGAGCAAAATCAGTATGACAAAGAATCCGACTCTCCTCAAATGGCTTGAGGAAATGAAACAGCTTCTCAATCCGGATCAGGTCGTCTGGATCGACGGTTCCGAAGAGCAATTGGAGGGGCTGCGTGCCGAGTCCGTTAAGACCGGCGAGATGATCAAGTTGAATGAGGAAAAACTGCCGGGCTGCTATCTGCACAGAACGCTGCCCAACGATGTTGCACGCGTGGAAGACCGCACTTTCATCTGCTCCAAAACGCAGGAAAACGCTGGTCCGACCAATCATTGGTACGACCCGCAGCAAATGTACAAAAAGCTGTATGATATCGCCCGCGGAAGCTACAAAGGCCGCACGATGTATATCATTCCGTTCTCCATGGGTCCGATCGGTTCTCCGATTGCAAAAATCGGCGTAGAGGTAACCGATTCCATCTATGTTGTTCTTAACATGGCCATCATGACCCGTGTAGGCAGCAAGGTGCTGGAAGTGCTTGGCGACAGCAACGACTGGGTGCGCGGTCTGCACTGCAAGTGCAATGTTGATCCGGAAAACCGCTATATCTGCCATTTCCCGGAGGACAACACCATTATCTCCGTCAACTCCGCTTACGGCGGAAACGTTCTGCTCGGCAAAAAGTGCTTTGCGCTGCGCATCGCTTCTTATCAGGGCTGGAAAGAAGGTTGGATGGCGGAGCATATGCTGATCCTCGGCCTGCAGAATCCGCAGGGCGAAGTCAAATACGTTGCCGCTGCGTTCCCGTCTGCCTGCGGCAAAACCAATCTGGCTATGCTCATTCCGCCGAAATACCTGCGCGACAAGGGCTACAAGATTTGGACTGTCGGCGACGATATTTCTTGGATGAAGATCGGCGAGGACGGCCGCCTGTACGCCATCAACCCGGAAAACGGCTTCTTCGGCGTGGCGCCCGGCACAAACGAGCATTCTAATTTCAATGCGCTCGAAAGCACCAAGAAGAATACAATTTTCACCAACGTTGCGCTTGATCTGGACGACAACACGGTGTGGTGGGAAGGTCTGAACAAGAACCTGCCGCAGAACGCGCTCGACTGGAAGGGCAACAAATGGGATGCCTCTAAGTTCAATAAGGCGGATAAGTCGACCTATGCCGCTCACCCCAATTCCCGCTTTACCGCTCCGGCAAAAAACTGCCCCTGCATTTCGGACGAATTTGACAAGGGAGCCGGCGTTCCGATCTCCGCCATCATCTTCGGCGGTCGCCGTGCAAAGTGCGCGCCGCTGGTTTATCAGTCCACCGATTGGGTCAACGGTGTGTTCATCGGTTCCACTATGGCTTCCGAAACAACTGCGGCGGCTGCCGGCGCGGTTGGCGTCGTTCGCCGCGACCCGATGGCCATGCTGCCGTTCTGTGGCTACAATATGGGCGATTACTTCGCACATTGGCTTGAGATGGGCAAGAAACTGGGCGACAAGGCTCCTAAGATTTTCAACGTTAACTGGTTCCGTACCGATGATGACGGAAACTTTATCTGGCCGGGCTTCGGCGATAATGCCCGCGTCCTGAACTGGATCATTGACCGCTGCGACGGCAAGGCTGACGCGACCGAAACCGCGATCGGCTATGTGCCGAAGCCGGAAGATATTGACCTGACCGATCTTGATATGGATTTGGATACGCTTAAGGGCATCCTGCAGGTTGACAAGGACGTTTGGGAGAAAGAAGCTGCCGAAATTGAAGAACATTATAAGAAATTCGGCGACAAGCTCCCGGCGGAGCTGAAACAGCAGCTGGCTGATCTGAAGGCCAGACTGGCAAAAATGTAATTCTTTTTGCATCTTTTACGGCGGCATCGTGTTGTGCGATGCCGCTTTTTTATTGTGTTCGGGGAAAACTTGTGATACAATGAATTTCATATCACATTGCATTGGAAGGATCCTTTTTTATTAGGGATCGGATTCAAAGCGAAAGCAAAAGCGTGATTTGCACCGTACCGGTGCGTTTGTAAAAAAGGAGTTGACCGCCGATGGACATTCCGCGCGAGGAACAGGAATATCTGCAGCAAACGCTTACCATGCTGCGGGAAGAGCTTCACCGCCGCACCAAAGGACATGAGGAAATTGAGCAGGAGCTTTACGAAAAACGCAGATATCTTTGGCAGGAGCTGGTCGGCAACGATCGCGCCGTGCAGGATAACTATGAAAGAGCGTCCCAGATGTCGGATATTAAGGAAAGCGAAAAAGCGGAGAACAGTTCCAAGCAGCAGATCGTAAAGCTGCGCCGTATGCTGCAGGTGCCTTATTTTGCCCGCATAGACTTCCGTGAGAACGGAGAAACATCTCCGGAAAAGGTTTACATCGGAAAGTTCGGTTACACCGATCTTGCAACATTTACACCGGTCGTCTGTGACTGGCGCAGTGAAATTGCCTCGCTTTATTACAATTTTGCGCCCGGCGCCGCGGAATACACCTGCCCGGACGGAACCGTTCAGGGCGAGATGACCCGCAAGCGTCAGTTTCAAATTGAGCGCGGCACGCTGCTCGGTTGTTTTGATACAGAAATTTCTATTGAGGATCAGTTCCTGCAGCGAATTCTCGGCGCAAAAGCCGGTGAGTCCATGAAGACGATCGTGGAATCGATTCAAAAAGGACAGGATGAAGTCATCCGCGATACAGAAAGCGCGGTTGTGCTTCTGTTAGGCTGCGCCGGCAGCGGAAAAACCTCCATCGCGCTGCACCGGCTGGCTTATCTGCTTTACCGTTCGCGCAGTACGCTTTCAGCGTCGGATTGCATGATTTTTTCGCCGAACAATCTGTTTTCGGAATATATTGATTCCGTACTGCCGGACCTTGGAGAGGAAAGCGTCTGGCAGACCACCTTTGCGGATTTTGCATCATCGATTTTCGGAAAGGATTATGATGTACACTCCTATCTGCAGAGCATTGCAGACGGCGTGTCCCCTCTGCAGGAAAAGAAGGGAACCGCAGAATTTGCCGCAGCGGTTCGCAAAGCCGGCGAAGCGTTTGAGGGCGCAATTCGTTTTTCAAATCTGGATTTTGCGCATCAGACGGTTTTCTCCGCAGAGGAGCTTGCCGAGCATTTTCTGCACAATCGCCGCTCGTTGGGCTATATGCAAAGCATCAGCCGCCTGCGCAATGAAATCCTCCACCATCTGGAAGTGGAGAAGGAAAATGTTCGGCAGCGTGTTGCCGACGAGCTGGTGCAGCAGTTTGGAATCGGCAGTTTTCTTTCCGAAAAAGATCTGGCGGTTTCCGCCCGCGCCGAAACGATCCGCCGCACGCAGGAACTGGAGCAGTCGTTCGATACAGAATATCGGCCCGATTGTTTTGCTATCTATGCAGCCCTGCTCGAAAAAGAATTTGGAGTTCAGGAGAGAACCGCCTTTGAAGCCCGCCTTGCCGACCGGGTGATCTGGTTTGAGGATGCCGCGCCGCTGCTTTACCTGATGAAGCGTTTTGGCATGCTTTCGCAGCAAAAGCGTATGCGCCACATTATCATTGACGAAGCACAGGATTATTCCGAATTACAGTTCATGCTGCTGTTGGAGATGTATCCGCACGCGTACTTTACGATTCTCGGCGACCCGAAACAGGCGCTATCCGGCAGCGGCGAGTTCTGGCGTGTTGCCGCAGAACTCAGCGGACGCACGTTCCGGCGCTATGAGCTGAATGTGAATTACCGCAGCAGCAAAGAGATTGTAGAATTTACCAATGCACTTGCCGGCGAAGAGCTTTGCAGAGCGATTGACCGCAGCGGCGGCCCGGTTTTGCACAAAACCGTCGCGCCACAAGCGCTTGCGGAAGAGATCTCGGTATTCCTTGACGAAGGGGAACCGGACGAGCTGTGTGCGGTGATCTGTGCTGATGCCGAAGAGTGCACTCGCGTTTTTGCGGCGCTGAACCGCACAGACTGCTGCCTGCTGACGCATGAATTTTCCGCACGGAACAAACCCGTCTGTGTGCTGCCGGTTTATCTGGCAAAAGGTCTGGAATTTGACCGTGTAGCCGTGGTGGCCGGACAAAAGCTCACGGGAAGCCGCCTTTATGTTGCCTGCACCCGTGCGCTGCACAAGCTGGCGTTGTTTGAAATCCAATAGTGACGTATCGTTCTGCGGAAAGAGCAGAAAAAAGAAACCGACTCTCTGTGTTAAATTTTGCGGCGTGTGCCCGGCTGATGGGCGCATGCCGTTTTTTATACCCTTTTGAAGCCGGAGAGCGAATGATTTACCAAAAAATTTACTCAAAAGAAAACAAAAGCACACCAAATGTTTTCAAAACGCATATTGTGGAACGAACTGCAAAGGAGGGATTCTCATGCTGCTGGATTGGCTTGGCAACATCATAGCGGTACTTTTGGGGTTGGTCGGTATTACAGAAGTGGTACGGCTGATCGTTTTCTGGATGATTTCGCCGGGGAGGGGAGAAAAAATGTTGATTGTTGTTCCGGTCACCGGTCATGACGAAGAAGCTGAATTTGTGCTGCGCAGCGCTGCACAGCGCGCAAAATGGATGGGCGGCAAGGACGAAAAGCGTGTTCTTTGCGTTGATTGCGGAATGGATGAAGAAACACGCCATATTTGCGAAACAATCTGCAGGGAATATCGTTTCATGGAGATCGTAACGCCGGAGGAATTGGGCAGCAGGTTCCGTCTGCAGGGGGAATAAACCGCGGAGAAATTGTGTTTTTCAGCTGAGCGCACTGTTTACCGTTGAGATTCGGCGTAAAATGTATTATACTAAGAACAAAGACTTTAGACAGACGGAATTTTCTGTATTTAGAGAACCTGTCTGGCGGCAAAAAAGAAACGCCGTGCTGCTCCTGTGCTGCGGCGCTTTATGGGAATGGATCATCATGCAGGAAGAAAAAGAAATTCTGGAGATTTCCGGAACGGTGGAATCGGTAACCTTCCGAAACGAGGAATCCGGTTTTACGGTTTTTGAATTGAATACCGGGCGGGAAATGGTTACAGTTGTCGGGGTGCTGGCGGCGGTGATGCCGGGCGAACAGCTGCGGGTGAGCGGCGGCTGGACGGTGCATGCAACGTTCGGCCAGCAGTTTCGCGCAGAAATGGTGGAACATATTCGGCCGAAGACCTCTTCGGCCATTTTCCGGTTTTTGGCGTCCGGGGCAATCAAAGGTGTCGGCGCCGTCACCGCTAAAAATCTGGTGAATCGATTTGGGGATCAAACGCTGGAAATCATCGAAAACGAACCGGAACGGTTGTGCGAGCTGAAGGGCATTACGCCGATGCGCGCGCAGCGGATTTGTGCGGAGTTTAAAAAAATGTTCGGTGTGCGCGAGGTGATGCTTTTTCTCGGCGAATATGGCGTTACCCCGGCGGAAGCGATGCGTGTCTGGAAGGTGTGGGGCGTCAATACGGTGGAACGCGTCAAAATGAACCCTTACCTGCTCTGTACCGAGGGGCTGCGCATTGGCTTTGAGCGGGCGGATGCCATTGCGCAGGCGATGGGCTTTGCTGCAGACGATCACATGCGTGTGCGTGCGGGTACCGTCCATGTGCTGAGGCATAACTGCGCGGCAGGACACACCTGTCTCCCGCGGGATCAGCTGGCGCAGACTGCGGCGGCGATGCTCAATGTGCCGGTGGAGCAGGTGGAAATCGGGTTAACGGAGATGGTGCAGGACGCCACGCTGGAAGAAGAGCTTTTGCAGCGTCCGGCCGGGCTGCGCCCCTTTATTTTTATGCCGTCTCTGCATCGCGCGGAGCTTTATGCGGCCGGGCGGCTGAGAATGATGCTGGCTTTTCCGCCGCAGCGTTTTTACGATGTGGACGAGGATATCGACCGCATTGAAAATGAGCTGGGGATCCGTTATGAGGCGCGCCAAAAGGATGCGATCACCCGGGCGCTGTCCCAGGGAATCCTGATCCTGACCGGAGGACCCGGAACCGGAAAAACCACGACACTCAATGCGATGATCCGCATTTTGAAGGATCGCGGACAAAGGGTCGCGTTAGCAGCGCCCACCGGTCGAGCAGCCAAGCGGATGAGCGAACTGACCGGGCAGGAGGCCAAAACCATTCACCGCCTGCTGGAGGTCGGCTGGGATCAGGAGGATCACCCGATTTTCGGGCGAAATGAAAAGAACCTGCTGGAGTGTGATGCACTGATTGTGGACGAGCTTTCCATGGTCGATTCTGCGCTGTTTTCCAGTCTTCTTTGCGCAATGCCGCTGGGCTGCCGTTTGGTGCTGGTGGGCGACAGCGACCAGCTGCCGTCGGTCGGGCCGGGAGACGTGCTGCATGAACTAATTGCTTCGGGGGTGCTTCCGGTGGTGCAGCTGCAGGAGGTGTTCCGCCAGTCGCTGCAGAGCCTGATTATTGCTAACGCACACCGCATTGTCCGCGGAGAAATGCCGGATCTGCGGGATCGAAAAAGTGATTTTTTCTTTTTGCCGGACAGCAGCCGCGAAAGCATTCAGCATACCATTGTGGAGCTTTGTACCGTGCGCCTGCCAAAGCGGTATGGTTATTCGCCCTTCGGCGAAATTCAGGTACTCTGCCCGGGGCGCAAGGGAGAACTGGGCGTTTCCGAAATGAATCTGCAGCTGCAGCAGGCGGTGAATCCGCCTGCCAAACAAAAGCGCGAGGTGACGCTGCATTCCATACTTTTCCGCGAGGGAGACAAGGTGATGCAGATTAAAAATGATTACGATATTTCCTGGACAAGGCCGGACGGAACTTGCGGCAGCGGCGTATTCAACGGCGATGTCGGCATTCTGGAAAAGATTGACCGTGCCACACAGTCCATGGTGATCCGTTTTGACGACCGCGAGACGGTTTATTCCTTTGATCTGGCGGAAAACCTTGATCTGGCATACGCCGCGACGGTACACAAAAGTCAGGGAAACGAATTTGAGGCTGTCGTCATGCCAATGTATCCGGGACCTCCGCAGCTGTATTACCGGAATCTGCTTTATACGGCGGTCACGCGCGCAAAATCTCTGCTGATTCTGGTGGGCCGTGCCGATGTGGTGGCACGGATGGTGGAAAACAATCGAAGAACCAAACGTTATTCCGGATTATCGGAGTTTTTAATCCGGGGGGAATAATGCCGGCTCAAAACGAGAAAAACGAGGTGAACCCAGTGGCAGCTGCCTGGCGATTCGGAGGATTGGAATGGATTTTCCCGCCGCGCTGCGCGGTTTGCGGCAGCGTGATCCCAAGGACAGAGGTTTTTTGCGCGGATTGTGAAAAGAAATTTCCCCATTGTCCCAGGGAATTTCTGCTTCGGAGTAAAACAGACGGTCTCAACTCACCTTGTATAGCGCTGTTTGCGTATGAGGGCGAGCTGCGCAGCGCTGTGCTGGCATTTAAATTTCGGGGGTTTCGAGGAGCATCACGTGGGTTCGGCATACGAATGGCGCAGGCGGTGCAGGGTCGCGTCGATATGGATTTCGTAGTCACTTTTGTGCCGATGGATCGCTCCCGCCGACTGGAGCGGGGATATAACCAGGCGAAACTGCTGGCTCAGGAAGTGGCGTCGCAGCTTTCACTGCCATGTGCTCCGCTGCTGAAAAAAACACGGGTTACGGCACAGCAGCACACGCTCAGCCGAGAAAAACGGCGGGAAAACGCACACGGAGCCTTTGCGGCAGAAAAAGAGGCTGCGGGTAAAAACATTGTTTTATGTGACGACATCGTTACAACCGGAGAAACCTTGCGGGAATGTGTCCGGGTGCTGCGGGCGGCTGGTGCAAAGTCGGTAATCTGTGCGGTAATTGCTTATGCCGGTGTTGAAATCGGGAAAAAAATAGATTACAATAATAGTACAGGAAATTAACGGGCGGCAATGCTGCAAAGCCCGATCAAGCCATTTTATCATAAGGAGTTGGAAAGACATGCCGGGTGCAGATATGGGGATTGACCTCGGAACTTCAAACACATTGATCTATCTTTCGGGCAAGGGCTTGGTATTGGATGAGCCGTCGGTGGTGGCGGTAAACCGGGAGGACGATCGCGTTATCGCCATGGGAAAAGAGGCGCAGCGAATGATTGGCCGTACGTCCGACCGGGTGGAGGTTCTTTGCCCGCTGAGCGGCGGTGTTATTTCAGATTACGACTATACCGAACAAATGGTGATTTCGTATATTAAAAAGGTTTCCAACAATGCGGTGTTTAATCCGCGGATTGTTTTGTGCGCACCGGGAGAGATTACCGAAGTTGAGCAGCGCGCTTTGCTTGATGCGGCCCATGCTGCGGGGGCACGCAAAATTTGCCTGATGGAAGAACCGGTTGCCGCGGCAATTGGCGCCGGGCTGGACATTACCGGACCTCATGGCAGGGCGGTGGTGGATATCGGAGGAGGCACAACGGACATGGCGGTGCTGACTCTTGGCGGCGTGGCGGTGTCGCGTTCGCTGAAAACTGCCGGAAAAGCGTTTGATGAAGAGATTATGCGCTATGTGCGCCGTAAATATAATATTATTATCGGGTCACGAATGGCGGAGCAGGCCAAGATTGCAATCGGATGCGTTATTCTGCCGGAAGAGGAGAAGTCCTTCCGCATCAAGGGGAGGGATGCACTGATTGGTTTGCCGCGTGCAGTTGATTTCACATCAGCAGACATGGTGGAGGCTTTGCTGCCGCCGACGATGGCGATTATTAAAGCAATTCAGGAACTGCTGGAAAATACGCCGCCAGAGTTGATCGGTGATTTGTATGAGGAAGGAATCGTTCTCACCGGCGGCGGTGCCCTGCTTGCGGGAATAGATCGTCTGGTTTCGGAGCAGACCCGTCTGCACGCGCGCGTTGCGGAAGACCCACTGACCTGTGTGGCGCGCGGTGTCGGTCAGGCTTTGCATTATCTGGACCATCTTCGTGAGCCGCTTGCTCATTCACTGAACCCGCTGACGGAAGAGGAATAATCATTGCCGGGGGCTTGGCTTTGCCGGGAAAAAACCGGTGCAACCCACTACAACGGGCTGCACCGGTTGAATTTTCAGCGTATGGAAGGGATTACATGCGGGTAAAGACGATATGTAATACCCTCTTCAGAAACCATCGAAAACATAATATCCGGCAAAAGCTGACGAACCATAACGACAAAGCTGTTTGGGTCGTCGGATGGCATACCGGTAAAGACAACGGAACGATTGTTGCTGCGAATAAAACGGGCTGCTGTAATCACGGGGTCTTCGTCGAAAACGACGTGCATTTCGGCGTCAAATTTACGGGAAAGACGGTAAATATCCTCTACAAACCGGGACTTTTCTTCATCGCTCTGTTCCACTGGCTGAACGGCAAGAATCTGCAGCTGTGCACCGCAGTTTTTGGCTGTGCGCGCGGCTTCCTTTAAAATTCCCGCGCCGTGGGCAGGGTTTCGCAGACAAACGATCACTGTTTGAGGCTCCGAGAAATTCATGGGTGAAAAACCTCCCTTTCTGAAACTCGGTAACTGAATTGCACGGTTTTGGGCAGTTGCTCAAAACCGATTTTTAAGCTTGCAATTTGATTATACCGGATGAATTTGAATCATAACACAACAAAACATTTCAGAATCGTTAATGATTTGTGAATTATGCGCATGTTTCGGGATGCTTTTTCAGACTACGCGATTGAACGCCTGATTTGGAATTGACATAAAAAAGCGGAGCGTCCGTTTCCGGAGGTTCCGCTGTTTTTGTGCCCCTGAACGAAAGGAAGGTTATTCCTCTGCCGAGGGCAGTTTATTTTCCTGACCAATTGCGGCAAGTGGTTCAACCGGTTGCCCATCCTTGTGAATTTCCAGATGCAGATGTGATTCTTCTGCAGTTTCACTGGGGACGTCCGCAATTGCACCGATCACCTGGCCGGCGCGTACGTTTTCACCAACCTTCACCGAAGGATTGCTGCCAAGTCCGCAGTACCAAACCTCCAGATCATCATACGATGCAACGACTACATAACCGAGCATATCATCCGCAAATGTTTTTGTTACGGTGCCTTCACCAATGGAAAGCACATTGCTCCCTTTGCTCGCGGCAAGATCGACGCCGCGGTGGGCCCGCCAGTCGCCGAAGGTGAGAGAATAAAGCGAATCGCCAAAGGGCTTTGTTACTTTGCCCGCCACAGGCATCAAAAAGCTTTTGTTTTTTGGTTCGGACGATGCGGTGGGAGCTTTGCTTTCAACGGTAGGGGCGGAAGAAGCGGTTACGGGGTTGTTGACGGGAACCTTGCTTTCCGTCTGCGGGGAGACGGAAGCTGTGGAAGAAGTCGGATTGGCCGGAACGCCGCTGACTGGCCGGTCAACTGCATTGGCATCCGGTTGGCTGGAGCCGATGTTCAGCTGGGACGAAGCAGATGCGGTCGCCGAAGAGGCATCCGGCACGTCGGTCAGACTGCGAATGCTGTCAAAGGTCATCCATGCTGCGGTTCCGATCGCGATCAGGCACGCAGCCATTGCGATATAAAAGCCTTTGCCCTGAAGCGGGCGTTTTTCTTTTGTGCGCTGGTATCTCGGATTGTTCATTGTCTGCTGCACCTCCGCCCTTAATATGCCCTCCTTTTTCGGCGAATATGCCGCAGCAATTTAATTTTTATGAAGCGGGGATTCAAAAAAGAATTAAAAATGAAAAAACAGAACGCTTTGATAAAAGAAAAATGCGTGAAATGCGGAAAACACAGAAATCAGTCATTGGCAGTCTCAAATTCCCGAAACAGGCGCATAACTTCGTCAAGGTTCAGGGAAGAAAACGCAGGCAGATCAAACTGCCGGGCCGCATAGGCAGCGCCAATGCTGGCTGCTTCGCCCATGGAACGACAGATCAGCTGCATTCTGGCGGCCGATTGCGCCCGAAAATCAAAACCGGCGCAGCGGCCTGTCACCAGCAGATTATCAGCTCCTTTTGCAATCATATGTTGTCAGTTCGGGGCAGTTAAAATTCATGGCATCCGGTCTGCCCGGAATCTCAAAGGCCTGAAAATAAACGGCGTCCTGATGCTCTAACACGCCGTCACACTCCGCCTGCAAGAGCAGCTCGTCTACGGCGGAAGGGCAGTTCATGGCAAAATATTTTTTGCCATTATAGCCAAGCTCTTTCATCTGTGCATGAAAGGTGTCAAAATCGATCCCGGCCATTTCAAACCGCAGGGAAACAGGCTGGTTGATGCCGTTCTGATCGCCGACACCGCATGGAACGCCTGCAAACTGCGCCAAATCGGCATCTCCGGTGGCATCGATAAAATATTTGGCCGAATATGCCGAAAGGCCGTCCTTATTGCTGACGACGACATGTGAAATCCGGTGGCTTTCAACCGAACAGCTGACGATCATGGAATGATAGAGAATTTCGCAGCCCGCGGTCATATCCTCCAACACAAACGGAAGCAAGGCGGGGTCAAACTTGTAATCGTCGTTTTCAATGCCGCCAAGCGCGCGCATCCGCCGGGTGATCTCATTCCCCAGGCGGCGGTGGCCGCGGTCGTTCGGAATGTGTGATGACATCAGCGGCGTAACAAGACCGACGGCTGCGGAACCGCCGAGACTACCAAACTGCTCAATAATCAGCGTTTTCGCGCCGCTGCGCTATGCAGCAGTCGCCGCCAGAGCGCCGGCAGTCCCCTCAACTGCGCCGCAGCAAAGCTGTGTGGAGAACGGTAAAACTTGTTCTCCGGAAACGGGATGACGGTTATGTTTGCCAAAAAAACGGAAAAAACGTCGGACTTAGCGGCAGTCCGACGTTTTTTCTAAGCTTGAGGGGTTATATTGAGGAGGGGTTATCGTACCAGATCGGTGCGGTTCCGATCTCTTTGGTACGCCTTTATTATAGCCTGTGGGACGATAAAATATGTAACGGCGCTGTAAATAAATTTTTAACTTCGCCGAAACAAAGTATGAATGAACCATGCTTTTTGCTGGATCAGTCGGTCGTGCAGACAAAACTCAGCCAGCCGCCGCTTTCCTTGCGGCTGCGAACCTGCAGGCCATTTGCGGCAAAAGCATGGAGCACATCCTGTTCGCGTGTGTCAATAATGCCGGAGGTGACAAAAGAAGCACCGGGCTTCATATAGTTTTTCACCTGCGGGCAGAACATAATAATTACGTCGGCCACAATGTTTGCCGCCACAACGTCAAATTTTTCGTGCAGCCGGTCTGTCAGATTGCCCTCTAAAATGGTATACCGGGGCGGAGTAAAGCCGTTTAGTGCGCCGTTTTCCAGCGCTGTTTTCACGGCAAGCGGGTCAATATCCACGCCGACGGCGCGCTTTGCGCCGAGCAGTAGAGACGCAATGGAAAGAATTCCGCTGCCGCAGCCAAGGTCGAGCAGCTCGGTTTGCGGCGTAATGTAATCCTCCAGCGTCTCTAGGCACAGCCGCGTGGTGGCATGACCGCCCGTGCCGAACGCCATACCGGGATCGATCTTCAGTACAGTGCGGTGTTCCGGGTTTTCATAATGCTCCCAAGTGGGGCAGACGGCAAGCTTTTTACCGGTTTCCAACGGTTTGAAATACTGTTTCCATTCGTTGGCCCAATCTTCCTCGCTGATCGGTGAACGGGAAATCTCCGCACAGATCCCCGCAGCGCGGCAGCGTTCCTCCAGAAAAACAAGTGCCTCGGCGGGAGCGGCTTCGGGGCTGATATATACATGCACAATTCCGCAGGTGCGATCCTTCCGCAGTAGATCTTCGTCAATCAGGTCAATATGGGCAATTTCCATTGCCTCCTGTTCCAGATTGGAATAATCCTCAATGTAAATGCCGTACGACACGACCATCTGCGCAATCGCTTCGGTTTTTTCCAAATCTTTTGTGGGTACCTTAACGGTAATTTCAGTCCATTCCATGGTATCAGGATTCCTTTCGTCCTCGAATATAATAACCCAACATGCAGCCAAGCAGCAGACAAATAATCATACCGCCAATGTATGCAACGTGAACCACCCGTCCCGAAAGATCAGGCGCGTTATCGTAAGCGGTTTCTTCCCCGGAGGAAATGTCAGCTTCCGAAGCCGCGGAGGAATCCTCTTCCACTGCGGAATCAACCGAGCTGTCAGGCGCATCAGCGAAACTGTCGGATGTATCAACAGAGCTTCCGCCGGTTGATGTAACAGGGCGGCTTCCGGCGGAGCTGTTTTGCGCGGAGGAAACAGCGGTCTGTGAAGAAGCTCCGGCTGCCTGACGGGTAACGGTAATGTTGTATTGCTTGGTTGCTCCGTTGGGCGCGGTGACTTTTACGATCACGTAATTGATGCCGACCTTCAGATTTTCGTTCCCGCTGATGGTAACCTTTGCGCCGCTGTCAGCCGCTTTGGCGTTGACCGTCAGCGCAGTGACCGTGTTTGCCACGGTAGCGCTGTATTCCGTCACTGTAGCCGAAAACGCCCTGTTTAAGTCGGTCTCTGCAAAGGAAAGAGAAGCAAGGCTTGCCTTGGAGCCGGCCGTGGGCCGGCTGCTTGTAGCGGGAGGCTTGCTGCTTGGGGAAGCAGGCGCTTTTATGGTGACGGAATTACCGGAAAAAGCACCCGTTTGTCCATTGCTGTCTGATCCGAATGCTTCTGTAACTTTTATAGCTCCAGTACTTCCACTGGATACATTGCTTTTTACCTTTAATATGATATTGCCAAGTTCTTGGGATGTAACACCGGTCATATCATCACATTTATATGTAAATGTGACGGTATCCGCACTTGGATGCCCTGCAGAGGTGTTGTCTACATTAACCTGCTCGAATTCAAAAAAAGCGGAAGAGAACTGAACAGTAGCGGATACACCCAAAAAAGCAGTAGATGAGTTGGCAGAAACAGTGACAGTAATTGTGTCTCCGGGTTTAGCGGATGTGATCTTTGTCGACAGGCTTACCGATCCGGTAGAAGCCAACACAGTTTTTAGGGAGATAGCAGGAATCAGCAGAGAGCACAAAAGGAATAAGCAGGCTAAAAGCGAGCAAACAAATTTTTTATTCCGAAACATCGATAACCTCCGATTTACTGTTCTAAGGTACGCAGCTTCAATACGCATTGATTAATAATTACCAAATCGCCGATATCAACAGTTGTATCAGACGAATTGTTATTTACTTTTTTTGCAGCATTTCCGGCTTCAAAATATGCACCTTCCAAAGTACGCAGCTTTAATACATGCTGATTGACAAGTACTAAATCCCCAATATCGATACTGCCGTTTCCGTTGATATCCCCATACACTACGACCGTCAGCTCGTCGAGCACAGTTCCGACCGAGTTGATGAGCTGTACCTTCATTCCTGTAGAAAAATTTCCGGAGGCGGCAGTGCCGGAAGAATTCAAAACACGGAGCGTGCATCCGCTGCCGTCCAACAGGGACTGTACCTTGGTAACAGGGGTGTTTTGCGCAATTCCGGAAAGATAATTTGTTGTCCGGTCAATTTTAGCGGATGAACCGGGTTTGACCGTTATCTTTGCGTTGGTAATAACGGAATCGGAGCTGGCAGACGGAAGAGAGGACGGGGAACTGCTTCCGGAGCCGGGATCCGGTTCGGATTTTTGGGTTCCGGTCACAACATAACAACCGCGGAGCGAGAGGGCTTTGATGCTCCCAGAAGCGGGGCTTCCCTCAGAAAGGTTCAGCCGGTTGTTTTCGCAAAACAAAAACTGCAGCTTCTGCAGGGTTTCCAGAGCGACCAGGCTGTCCACCTCATTTCCGGTTAAATGCAGAACGCGCAGAGAGCTCATGGAGGCGAGCGGGGTAACCGAGGAAATCCGGTTTCCGGATAAATCAAGTGTTGTCAGCTGCGTCAGCCCGGCCAGCGCCGAGATGTCTGCGATGGAGTTGTTCCGCAGAGAAAGATGTGTCAAATTCACCGCGGCCTCCAATCCGGTCAGATCGGATATTTTTTTCCCGGACAGATCAAGCGTTGTGAGCGACTTCATATTGTCGGTCGTGATGCTGCCGGTGCCAAGCGCCGCCGTCAGAGCAGACCTTAGATTAGCGTCGTTTACGGTTACAGTACCTGCTGCAGCAGATGGTAACAGCAGACTGCCTGCAAACAGCAACACGGCGAGCAGTACCCCAAGCAGACGGTGTGTTTGTTTGGGCTTCATTCCAAGTCCCTCTTTCCGGTAAAAATGCAGAAAAATTAAAGATATTATCAGTATACCACACATTGGACATAAATTCAACGAAACCGGAGAGGAAAAAAGCGTCGTCGGAATTCTGCTCCTGTTCGCACAGTGCAAAGCTTGCCGTTGAAAAGAATAAAAAACTGCTCTTCCGACCGGAATGCCGGAAGAGCAGTTCTTTCTGTGTGCGGTGGTGAAAGCCGCGGAGCGGTCAGCAAAGCGCAATAAATTCGTCGATCTCGTCAGCGAGCAGCTGCAGGGAGGAACGCCAGAATTGCCGATCGGTCAAATCGATTCCGGCAACGAGCGCGGCGCCTTCAACCGTCGTGGTTCCGGTGGCTTTGAGCAGCTTTTTGTAAAGCGGAACAAATGCTGCGCCCTTTTCGAGGTACTGGGCATAAAGACCGCGGGCGAACAGGCCGCCGAACGCATAAGGAAAGTTGTAAAAGCTGAGGCTGCCGCTGTAATAATGCGACTTGCATGCCCACATATACGGATGCAGGCAGTTTTGATCCAGGCCGGTTCCGTATGCTTTTTTCTGAGCGTCCAGCATCATCTCACAAAGCCTGTCCGGGAACATGAATTCATCATCGCGCGCCGCAAAAACGGCACTTTCAAACAAGTAGCGCGAATAAATGTCGCAGATAATCTGCGCGGCATCCATCAGCTGATTTTCAATCAGCGCACGGCGGGCTGTCGGATCGGATTCGGCTGCAATGGCGGCGTTCATGGCCACGACCTCATTGAACGTGGAGGCAGTTTCCGCCACCGGCATGGAAACGTCGATGTTCAGAATACTGTTGTCTGCAAGGCAGTAATTGTGGAACGCATGACCGAGTTCGTGCGCCAACGTGACAACATCGCCGAGCGCACCGCCATAGTTGGTCAGAATGCGGCTCTGCCGAAGCGGGTGGATCGCAGCGCAGAATGCTCCGCCGACCTTGCCTTCGCGCGGGTAGAAATCGATCCATGCTTCGTCAAAGGAACGGCGGATCATTTCTGTCTCCTCGCCGTCAAACCCGGAAAACAGCTGCACCAGATAATCGCGGCATTCTTCGGTGGTAAATTTGCGGTCATTGCCCTTCAGCGGTGCAAACAGATCGTACCAGGGCAGGCCGTTTTCATGGCCGAGCAGCTTTGCTTTGGCGCGCAGGTATTCCCAGAATTTCGGCAGATATTCCTCCATCGCACCCAGCAGTGCGTCCAACGTTTCACGATTCATGTTTGCTTTTTTCAATGCCTCGTCCAGCGGAGAATCATATCCGCGCAGTCGGCAGCGGTTCAGCGTTTCCAGCTTGATGGAATTCAGCGAATAGGCGATGCCGTCCTGAATGCGATCGTAAGCTTTCAACTCAGCTTCGTAAGCGTCGCGGCGAACAGACTCATCCGGATCATATGCTTTGTTGCGAATATCGGAAAGTGTTGTGGTAGTTCCGCGGTATTCCACCGGCACGCCGGAGGTCAGGTAGCCCTGCAGATCGCTCCAGGCGGAGGAGCCGCTGATTTCGTAAAGGCTGATTGCCTTTTCCACCTCGGGAGAAAGCGTGTAACGGGCGTTTTCTTTGATGTTTTCCAGCAAAAACGCGTGTTCTGTCAGCAGCGGATCCGATGCGATCACGTCATTTAGATGATCGACGGACGCCACATATTGGGTCAGCAGTGTCTGTGGCTCGGCCATGGCGGTAAGCTTTTGCTGCAGCCTGCCGAGCACAGCGACCGATTCGGCGTCGCTCGTGTTGGCGGCCTGCTGAAGAGAAGCGTATGCGCCCAACAGATCGGCTGTTTCGCTTATTTTTTTCAAAAGCTCCACACCGCGGTGCAGCACCTGCGCCGGATCCCCGGTCAGATCACCAGCAAAAGCGGCAAACTCGGCAATGCAGCCGTCAAGCTTTGTCATGTCCGCTGCAAATTTCGGGTCGTCATATCCCTGATACAACTCATTGAGCGACCATTCTTGATTCATGATTTTTCGACTCCTTTTCTGTTGTTCGTTTATCATACAGCCGCGCGGTCTGAGCGGAAAGCACGCAGCCGACGGCCTGTTTTGTGTTTACGGATGCTCCTGCGCATTGATCTTTTCCGCAAGCTCATTGAGATAAACCCAACGCTCGGTTTTCTGTTCCAGCTGGGCTTCCAGCGTTTCTTTCCGTGCCGTCAGCTCCTGCAGGCGGACGTAATCGCTCGCCGAAGCGTCAAGCTCTGTTTCGCAGGCGGAAATCTGCGCCTCTAACGCAGCAATGTCGTCATCAATGGTTTCGAATTCCCGTTCTTCCCGAAAAGTAAATTTCAGCTTTTGGGGTCGCTGCGCAGTGTTCCGGCGGGCTGCGGCAGTCTTTTCGGGCGCAGGCTGCGGCTTTTCACCGGCCTGTTCCATAGCGCGTTTTTCGGCGTATTCGCTGCAATTGCCCAAACAGCAGCGCACCTTGCCGTTATCCGTCACATCAAAAATAGAGGCAGAAATTTTGTCTAGAAAATAGCGGTCATGCGAAACGGCAAGCACCGCGCCGGGGAACGATTCCAGATAATCTTCCAAAATGGTCAATGTTTCAATATCCAGATCGTTGGTGGGTTCGTCCAGCAGCAGCACGTTCGGCGCAGCCATTAAAATACTCAGCAGGTAAAGCCGTCTGCGTTCTCCACCGCTCAGCCTGCCGATCGCCGTGTACTGCAGGTCGGCAGGGAAGAGGAACCGCTCCAGCATCTGCGAAGCGGAAAAAGTTCCTTCGTCGGTCTTCACTTCTCCGGCAATTTCGCTGATAAAATCGTAAACGCGCTGCTGAAAGTCCAGTTCGCCGCACTCCTGCATAAAGTAGCCGATCTTTACGGTGGAACCTGTTTCCACGGTGCCGGAATCGGGAGAAAGGCGCCCGGCGATCAGGTTCAGCAGCGTTGATTTTCCGGCTCCGTTTCGGCCAACGATGCCAATGCGATCGTTTCGCGCAATCAAATACGAAAAATCATCGATCACCATATGCCCGCCGAACGACTTGGAAACATTGCTCAGTTCAATGGTCTTGCGTCCCAGCCGACTGGATGCGGCTGTTATCTGAACGGATTCTGCGGTTTCCGGTGCGGATTGATTCTTCAGAGCTTCATAACGCTCCGTGCGCTCCCGGCTCTTTGTGCCGCGCGCGCGGGCGCCGCGCATAATCCACTGATACTCCCGCCGCAGAATCGACTGGCGTTTGCGCTCGCTGGCCTGCGCCATCTCCTCGCGCTGTGCCTTCAGCTCCAGATATTTTGAGTAATTGGCTTCAAAAGAATAAAGCCTGCCGCCGGTCAGTTCTACAATGCGGCCGACCACGCGCTCCAAAAAATACCGGTCGTGCGTTACCATGATCAAGCCGCTGTTCAGCCGGCAAAGATGTTGCTCCAGCCAGCAGACCATTTCGCTGTCCAGATGGTTGGTCGGCTCGTCCAGAATCAAAAGATCGGCCGGCTGCGCCAGTGCGGCCGCAAGAGCGACCCGCTTGCGCTGCCCACCGGAAAGAGTCCAGATCCTTGCATCAAAATCGGGAATTCCCAGCCGGTTAAGCATCGCTTTTGCTTCATAACCGCGTTCTTCGGCAAATTCACGCGGAAGACCGCTAAACACCTCTTCCAACACGGTAAGTTCATCGTCCATCTGAGGGTTCTGCGGCAGGTAAACGGTTTTTACATTAGGGTTGACGGAAATCGTTCCGCGGTCCGGCGGTTCCAGCCCGGCAAGAATTTTCAGCAGCGTGCTTTTCCCGGTCCCATTAATGCCGATCACTCCGACCTTTTCACGATCATTCAGGTAGAGCGAGGCATCCTGCAGAAGTTGCTTTGTTCCAAAATTTTTGTCAATATGCTCAGCAGATAACAGCATGAGGTTCTCCTTAGTTGATATGAATATTGACGCCGTTGACCTCCACGCCGTCTTCGGCGCGGATCAGAATGTATTTGATACCATCGATAACGCGCGTTTCCACCAGGTCGCCCCGGTCGGGATTGACCTTGATGGTAACGTCCGGGGTGCAGAGCTGAAGCTGGCGGGTGTCCACCAGATTGCGCGGGCTGATCTCGGTTCCTTCGCCGAAGCGATCGTCATACTTTTCTTCAAACTCGGCAACATGCGGTTCCGATACGCCGCTTGATTCCAGAACGCGGGCCATGATTTTTTTGGAAACGACCAGAGGCTCTGCTTCTTTGTTTGCTTTGTGATCTTCGATCAGACCGTTCAGCTGTTCATGCACCGCCTGCACTACGTCGTAGCTGCAATCTTCGGAAACCGTTTCCGCCAGGATCGATTGAAACATTTCCTTTTGCTCGGCGGCGGGCATCGGAGCGGGAACACGAAAGACCGTATCGGTAAATTCTTCGTGGATCTCGGCGCAGTCGCGCGTATAATACAGGGCGTTGTAAATGTTGGCGCTGCGGTCGTCAAATGCGGGGAAGAGGAATCCAAGCTGCGGTGCGGCAACGATCCAGTCCGGCGTCAGGTTGCGAAACCGGTTTTCGTAAACGTAATAGCTCAGCAGCGGCTTTGTCTGTTTCACCGGGCAGACGCTGCAGAGAATATACGTGAACACATCGGAGGATTCCCCGTCCTTCTCGCCGTCCTTCGTGTAAGACGGCACGTCGTATTTGTCGCTGCACAAAAGAATCAGGTAATTGCCCTCCATACTGAGCGAGGAAATGACGCGGCGATAAAATTCTCCGACAGCATCCTCGTCATCCAGCCCGGAACTGCGCAGCGCCATCAGCAGCTTATGCTCTTCGCCCTCCATCACCTGCCGGGTGGCGAATTCGATGTCGATCAAATTTTTGCCCAGCGTGCCGGAAAGCGTTTTTTTCAGGATAGCCAGAATTTCCTCCGATTCCTCCTGCGAAAGCTGAGAGATCGGTTGGCTGAATTGGGAGATAATTTCTTTTTTTTCATTTACATAACAGCCGCGAATCCGTGTGATGTTGGTCTTGTCTGCGCGAAACCGGCGGCGAATTTCCGAAACTTCCTTTTCTGTCATAGAAACGTCCTTTCCATCGTTCCTCCTGTTTTCCGAATGCCGGTTCGGGCAGCGGAAAACTGTCATGAGGAGAAGTTTGCAGTTTTTCTTATTTCAATGGGCGCAGCTGCGGCTCGCCGATATAGTTGAGACCGAACCGCCCAACCATATCAAGTGCGGTTTTTAAAGAGGCGCCGTCAAAGGCGTCTTCGGGGCGGTGCGCGTCAAGGCCAAAGGTAACGGGAGCGCGTTCCACGCCCGCAATGCGCCAGAACCGTTCGTCGGGATAATGGCGGCCGCCGCGGATACCGAGAAAATTGATTTCCAGCGGTGTGTCGCTTTTAACGGAGGCGCGGCAGATCCTGCGCATTTCGGCGGCATAAATCTCGTCGCTGCCTGTAAAACGGAAGAGATCAGGATGTGCAATATAAGTAATCGCGCCGGTTTCCATAGCTGCAATTACACAGTCGGCGTATTCGCGTAGTTCGTCGACGCTGTTGCTCGGTTCGCCGCAATAATTGCCGCCGGGGTGCTCGTTTGCAATAAAGTGTTGGCCGAGGATCAGATAATCCGCTCCCCATGCAGCGGCGTTTTTGAGCATAGCATCAAAATACTTCGGATAATACTCCGTTTCAAAACCGATTTTGATCGTAATACGATCCCGGTATTCTTCCTTTAACGCACGAAGTACAAAAAAATAATCGCCAACCTGACTGGTGGGAACACGAAAACCCGATTCATATCCGTCGGGAAAAACAAACGCGATGTGATCGGAAAATCCCATCCGGAGAATCCCGTTTTTCAGTGCGGTCTCAATGTATTCGCGTTCGGTTCCGGCGGCGTGGCCGCAGCGGAACGTATGAGTGTGATAATTGTAATCCATATTGTTTACCGTCCGTTCCTGAATGATGCTTATTGAATATTGTAGCCCAAGTTCGGTTGTTTGTAAAGAGATTGGGAAAATTGGGAAACAAAAATACGGGCGTCTCTGCATGAAAAACGCCCGTATCAAAACGGAAAATCAGTTGTTTTCAGCGCTTTCAAACTGGCTGTTGTAAAGCACGGCGTAAAAGCCGTTTTGACGCAGTAGTTCTTCGTGGTTTCCCTGCTCAATGATGTGCCCGTCCCGCATGACCAGAATGACATCTGCTTCCCGGATAGTGGAAAGGCGGTGCGCCACAATAAAGCTGGTGCGGCCTTGCATCAGCTGTGCAAAAGCCTGCTGAATCTTCAGCTCGGTGCGCGTATCGATGGAGGAAGTCGCCTCGTCAAGAATCAGCATCGGCGGCAGGCAAAGCATGACCCGCGCGATGCAGAGCAGCTGTTTTTGCCCTTGTGAAAGCCCTCCGCCGTCTTCCGAAATCACGGTGTCGTAGCCGTCCGGCAGACGGCGGATGAAGCTGTGCGCGTGCGACGCCTTTGCCGCGGCGATGATCTCTTCTTTGGTGGCATCCGGTTTGCCCATGGCAATGTTGTCCCGGATAGTTCCCGATTTCAGCCAGGTTTCCTGCAGAACCATGCCGTAATTGGAACGCAGGCTTTTTCGTGTCAGGGTGCGGACGTCGTGACCCTCCACACGGATGGAGCCGCTGTTGACATCATAAAACCGCATCAACAGGTTAATCAGTGTTGTTTTGCCGCAACCAGTCGGGCCAACGATGGCAATCCGCTGCCCCGGCTTGACCGAAAGATTCAGGTTTTCGATCAGTTTGCGGTCGGGAGAATATGAAAACGCGACGTTTTCCAGTGTTACCCTGCCTTCGGTGCGGTGCAGCTCGGCAGCGTCGGGTGTGTCGGGAATCTGCGGCGTTTCCTCAATCAGCTCAAAAATTCGCGCGGCGCAGGCCAACGCATTCTGCAGCTCGGTGATCACGCCCGAAATCTCATTGAACGGCTTGGTGTATTGGTTGGCGTAGCTTAAAAAACAGCTCAGACTGCCGACGGTAAAAGCAGCGCCGACAGAAAACCAGCCTCCCAGCACGGCCAGTGCGCCGGTGAGCGCAACACAAGCATAAACAATGTTGTTAACAAACCGCGTTGTGGGATTGGTAAGCGAAGAGAAGAACGTAGCACGCAGCGAGCATTTCTGCAAATCTCGATTGATCGCGTCAAATTGCTCCAGACTTTCGGATTCGTGTGAAAAAGCCTGAACCACCTTCTGGTTGCCGATCATTTCGTCGATCAGCGCAGTTTGTCTGCCCCGGGTTTCCGACTGCAGCCGAAACATCCGGTAGGTTTTTCGGGCAATAAACCGGGCAACAAACAGCGAAAGCGGGGTCAGGATCACCACGACGAGCGCAATTTTCCAATTGATAGAAAGCATAAACGCCAGCGTACCCAATATGGTTACAACTCCGGTGAAAAGTTGGGTAAAGCCCATCAGCAATCCGTCTGCAAACTGATCGACATCTGCAATGACACGGCTGACGATTTCGCCGCTGGAGTGAGCATCCAGATAGCCCAGCGGCAGAATCTCAATTTTTCGGAACGCCTCGTCGCGCACATCGCGGATCACGTGAAAGGTGATGCGGTTGTTGATGGTATTCATCAGCCATTGCAGCAGCGCTGTGATGCCGACCACAATACCGATCCGCAGCAGGATCGCTGCGACCACGCCAAAGTCAACCTCGCCGACGGCAACGATTCGGTCAATGGCGTTCCCGACGAGGATGGGCACATAAAGCGTTCCCGCAACGGTTGCGCTTGCCAGAAGGATGGAGAACGCCAAAAAGACGCGATAACGGCGGATATAATGCAGTACTTTGCGCAGCGTTGCGTCCGACGCTTTTTTCTTTGCGGCGTTTGTCATCTCAGTTCCCCTCCTTTTTAAACTGCGATTCATAGATTTCGCGGTAAACTTCGCAGTTTTCCAACAGTTCGGCGTGTTTGCCGATGCCGGCGACTCTGCCGTCGTCGAGAACCACAATTTTGTCGGCGTGCTGAATGGAAGCGGCGCGCTGCGAGACCAGAAAGACTGTCGGGCTGTTTTTCATGCCGCGGATCGCTTTGCGAAGAGCGGCGTCGGTTGCAAAATCGAGCGCGGATGCGCTGTCGTCCAGAATCAGGATCTCGGGCTTGCGCACCAGCGCGCGCGCGATGGTAAAGCGCTGCTTTTGCCCGCCGGAAAGATTCCTTCCGCCCTGTTCGATCACCGCGTCCAGACCGCCCTTGCTTTCCACGACCTGCTTGGCCTGTGCCACGGTAACGGCTTCCATAATTTCGTCATCGGTGGCATCCTTTTTGCCCCAGAGCATGTTGTCGCGGATCGTCCCCTGAAACAGCACCGCTTTCTGGGGAACGATTCCGATTTTGCCGCGCAGTGCATCCAGACGGTATTCGCGGACGTCAACCCCGTCTACCAGAACGCTGCCGGAGGATACTTCATAAAATCGCGGAATCAGATTAATTAAAGAGGTTTTGCCGGACCCGGTACCACCAATAATGCCGACGGTTTCTCCTCGACGAACCGAAAAATTGACCTCCGAAAGGGAACTGCTGCCCGCGTTCTGATAACAGAGTTCCACATGTCTGAACTCCACCGCATTTTCTGCGCCGCAGGGGACTGCTGTTCGGCTGCCGTCCGACAGGGTGGAATGAATTTCAAACACGGATTGGATCCGGTTTCCGCATGCGACCGATTTTGTAATATTGATAATCAGATTTGCAAGCTTGACCAGCTCGACAAGAATCTGCGACATATAATTGTAAAGCGCTACAACGGCTCCCTGTGTCAGCAGCCCGGCATTCACACGGATGGCGCCGGTCTGAATCAGCCAGATGATAGCAAGATGGATCATAATATAGGTGAGCGGATTCATCAGCGCAGAGATCCTCCCCACGTATTTCTGCGTTTTTGTAAGCGCCTGATTGCGGGCAGAAAATTCGTTGATTTCATTCTCTTCCTTGCAAAAAGCCCGAATTACGCGCACGCCGGTCAGATTTTCACGCGTAATGCCCAAAACGCTGTCCAGTCTTGCCTGAACCCTTTTGTACAGCGGAATGCACCACAGCATGATGCCGAATACCACGACCGAAAGCGCCGGAATCGCGACTGCGAAAATCCAGGCAGAAGGCACGTCGATGGTAAACGCCATCACCATTGCGCCGAACACCACGAACGGGGAACGAAGCAGCAGCCGAAGCGTCAGGTTCATGCCGTTTTGCACCTGATTCATATCGCTGGTCATGCGGGTGATCATTGTCGAGGTGCCCAGGCGGTCCATTTCGGAATACGAAAGCGACTGGATATGGCGAAACAGCGAATAGCGAATATCCGTCACAAAGCCGACTGCAGCCTTTGCGGCAAAGTATTGTGCCGTAACGGAAAAAGCAAGCCCCACAACGCCAAGCCCGACGAGCAGCAGACACATCCGGGAAATGTATCCGTGATCGGAACCGGCAATGCCATGGTCGATGATCGCCGCGATTACCAGCGGAACGACCAGATCCAGCGCGGCTTCCAGCAGCTTGAACAGCGGTCCTAAAATGCTCTCCTTTGTATAAGCCTTTAAATAGATGAGAAGTTTTTTCATATGATCCCTCCAACGTCCCATTATGCCGGTTCCAATTATAAGTATAAGGGTTTCATAAATATATTGCAAATATTTGTTTTATGTGTTATTTATATGATATCAATATAAATAGAAACGCTTAAGAACCTGCGGCTTTTTCAAACGCTGCAGCACGGATAAGGGGAATGAAACAGATGGAACTTCGTCAGCTGCGCTATTTTGTGGCAATTGTCAATGAAGGAAATATTTCAAAAGCGGCGAGAGCACTCAATCTTTCTCAGCCGCCGCTGAGCATGCAGATTCGCCAGTTGGAGGAAGAGTTGGGCTGCGCGCTGCTGGAGCGTACTACCCGAAGTGTCCGGCTGACCGAAGCGGGGCAGATCCTGTACCAGCGGGCGGTAACCATTTTAGGGCTTTGCGCGTCTGCGGAAACCGAACTGCAAGATTTTCAGAGCGGTGTCGCGGGAACGCTACACATCGGCGCGGTTTCTTCTGTGGGCAGCACGGTCTTTGCGGCGTGGCTGCTGTCGTTTCATCAATGTTATCCTAAGGTTAATTATGCGCTGATTGAAGCCAACACTTACGAGCTGATTGAAAAAGTTCGTTCCGGGCAGATTGAGCTTGCCCTGGTGCGTACACCGTTCAACGCGCCTGATTTGGCCTGCATCAGCCTTGCGGAGGAAACGATGATCGCGGTGGGAAAATTGGAGCTTTTTCCGGAAGGAGCCCCGGCACAACCAGGTCTTGCTGATGTTGCGGATGCCCCGCTGATTTTGTACCGTCGCTGGGAGCGGATTCTGCGCGATGAATTTGAACGTGTAAACCGCCGTCCGCGAGTGATCTGCATTAATGACGATGCGCGCACAACGGTTTATCTGGCTGAAGCCGGGCTTGGCGTTGGGATCGTGCCCGCTTCGATACTTCCTATCATTTCGGACGAAAAAATACGGGTTTGTCCATTGAACAATCCCGGTTTGAAGACGCGCCTTTCCGTTATTTTTCGCAAAGGCGTGACGCTTTCCGCCGCGGGTCAGGCGTTTGTTCAAAGTCTCGCCGGAGCGCGTCAGGAACTGATTGGATCATAGTTCATTAAAGTTTAAAAATATAAGGAAAATATTTCCGAATTGTTAAAAAGAGTTCAATATTATATAATTGCACAAAACAACGGTATCAATACCTGACATTTTTGTGCTGTTTATTATTAAACTTGGCACGAAACAGAAAAGTGCACAAAAGACAATCAACAGTATTCTGCTAATTTGCATCCATACTTGGTAAAATATTCTCAACATTTCTTGATTTTGCAACGCATTTTGGGTAAAAAGTTTATAAACTAATAATTTTGCATAGCGGATATGCAAAAAAATCATGTTCATAAGGTAACTAAACTGTTATCATTACCTTATTCCGGACAATATCATCAAAATTTTGTGTGTTATGGCCGGATGCAGTTGAAGTGGCTGCAAAATGACTGACAAAATTTCGAAAGAGCCGGTAAGACTTGAAAGGGAGGAAAACGAATGAAGAACAAATTCAAACGGGTTCTGGCGGTATTGCTGACAATTATGCTATTGTTTTCAGCAATTCCGGTCAGTGCGGTCACATTTGCCGAACCTGCGGGCGGAACGGCCTATTATGTTTCTACCAGCGGCAGCGACGAGACCGGCACCGGTTCAGCAGAAGCGCCGTTCGCCACGGTTGCGGCGGGCGTGGATATGATCTGACGGCACCAACTGGTCTATATCCACCATTACCACATCTCGCCGTTTATCCTGATTCCACTTCTCCATCCCCGCACCGCCTGTCTTTTCTTTTTCTTCTATTATACCAATATACCAAAAAGCCCGCCGCAATGGGCGGTTTTTGTAAAATAGTTCACAGGCACAACAGTTTAATCTGTTGCGCCTGTTCTTGCATAATTTACTTTCATGTGATAGTATGTAAACAAACAGACTGATAAATCTAGCTGAATTTGTAGAGGAGAAGAAAGCATGATTGGAAGACATTTGTTCCTTACATCTAGTGGATTATCAAGCGATATGAAGAAGAAATTTTTTGACATTATTGGAAAGCGGCCCGAGAATGTAAAAGTGCTTTATGTTCCTACTGCATACGGTTACACACAAGTTTACTCTTTCCCTCATTGCCCATAAGGGCAAATACAAGGGCAAGAAAATCTCATAACAAGATATAACAGAGTGCGGCAATCGGAGAACTGTGATGTATGTACGAATATATGATTTTGGAGGATTATAAAATCGAAAAATCATCTATAATGAGCAAAACGGTCTATGGTATGAGTTGCAGGGCGATTATTATATTTATGTTTAAAAATACCTGCCGAAAAAGAAGAAAGGCATGATAGAACCAAGAGACAACAATCGATAAGGCAGTTGATTGATGAGTGGAGGAATTATTGATGATAAAGCTCGAAGAAATAACAGCGGATAATCTTGAGGATGTATTAAAACTTAAGGTGTCGAAAAATCAAGAGAACTTTGTTTCAACTACAGCTTATTCTTTGGCGCAAGCGTACGTTTATCAAGAAAATGCCTATCCTTTTGCAATATATGCCGATGACACACTTGTGGGCTTTATTATGTTCGGATTTTACGAATCGAGAAACCAATATACACTATGGAAGTTCCTCATAGATAAGTGTCACCAGAACAAAGGTTACGGAAAAACTGCGTTGCTTTTAGGCATTGAACGAATGAAGGAAGAACATAACATTCAGAAAATGTACACAGGGGTATCTCTTGGAAACGAGGTTGCAGAGCGCTTATATAAATCTGTGGGCTTTCAATTAACTGGACTCGTTGAAAACGGAATGAAAGAACTGCGATATGTGTTTGCCAAGAGCGAAAGTGTAAGCGACAATAATCATCGTTCAAAAAGCAGTTCAAAGCGGCTTGGGGGACAAAATATGAAAAATGTTATCATCGTTTGTGGTTTGAACGGTGCAGGTAAAAGCACATTGGGAAAAGCTCTTGCCGAAAAATTGAATTACCAATTTATTGACATTGAAGATATATATTTCCCGAAAGACAATCCAGAGTATATGTATTTAAATCCACGACCTT
>JBMNVT010000005.1:0-124462 GCA_050947015.1 Acutalibacteraceae bacterium | reverse complement strand
ACGTCCGGCACATGACGGTATACAGAGAACTGTACCGTCTGAGAAAAGAAAAAATTGAGCGTGTATTTGCCGACGCAAAAGAAAAACATGGCATGCGCTACACGCAGTACCGTGGCCTCGCTCTGGTCTGTTTACCAGAACGGGCTTTTTTGAATTGCTGAAAATTAACCAACCGAATCCCCGGAAAGAATAACCTGCTGAATATTGATGTCCTGATCAAAAACAAGAATATCTGCGTCATAACCTTCCGCAAGCTTGCCGACATGAGAAAGCCCCATGTTTTTGGCAGGCGTTTCCGTCATCATACGAACGGCGTCCACAATCGAAATGCCGGCCTTTTGGACACAGGTGCGCACAAGCCGGTCGGTGGTTGCAACGCTGCCCGCAAACGCAGAACGATCCATCAGCTTGGCAACGCCGTCTTCAATGATGCACGGCGTGCATTCCTCCTTCCGCCCCAGCAGAGACGGCCCCGCAGGCATTCCCGCGCCGCGCATGGAATCGGTGACCAAGCACACTTTTGACGGCCCTTTCTGCTGATAAACAAGGCGCAGAAGCTCCGGCGGCAGATGCAGCCCATCGGCAATGGTCTCCACATTCATCTCATCCAGCAGATAGGACGATTCCACCACACCGAGAAAACGGAAGCCGCCGCGGCGAACAATGGTGGACATGCCCGAATACAGGTGCGTAACAAGGCGGCAGCCCGCGTCGTAAACGCGCTTGACATCCTCGTAAACCGCGTCGCTGTGAGCTATGGACGGCACAACGCCGTTTTTCAGCAGCGCTTCACAAAATTCAACACTCCCCTTGCGTTCCGGCGCAAAGCTCCAACGTTTGATGATCCCTTTGCCAGCTTCCAGAAGCTCTTCGTACTCGGCCTTGATCGGGTCGGTAATGTAATCGGGGTTCTGCGCTCCGGCCTGATTCAGCGAAAAATAGGGGCCTTCCAGATGGGTTCCTGCGATGTGCGGCAAACGTTTTTTGCTCTGCATGGCACGACCGATATCGAGCACAGAGCTTTTAAGCACCGGAAAACTGCTCGCGAGCGTTGTCGGGAAAATGGTGGTGGTTCCGTGCGCAAGATGCATCTGCGCCGCCTGTTCAATCGGCTCCACCCCGCCGTCCATAAAATCGGCTCCGCCGCCGCCATGCGTATGAATATCAATAAAACCCGGAGACACAAAATTTCCTCCGGCGTCAATCTCCTTGTCGCAAGGCAGTTCTTCTGTCGTAATCGCCGCAATCTTTCCTTCGGCAAGATAAAGGTTTTTTCCTTCGTGAATCCGATCCATAATCAGTTTGCCGTTTTTGATTTTAACTCGCATTGCGTGCAGCCTCCCTGAATAATTTTTTATTCTGCGGCCGGTCAGCGTTCGCCGATCAGACGCTCAATATTTTCATGATACAGCTTTTCCTTGATTGCCTGCGGAAGAGCCAGTTCTTCGCTTTCCAGCAGCTCGCGATGTGCATTGTCAAACCAATCGCGGCCATAGCAGACGCGATCCTGAAATTCGTCCAGAAACTTTTTGGTAAATTCAATATCACGTTTCAGCGCGCTGCAGCCGGAACCGGCGGACATGTCACAATAAAGGTTCGGATATTTGCGCAGATAAGTGACGAGCTTGCCCTCTCCCCGAACGGGGCCTGTGGGATATTGATTGGTTACCGCCTGTTCGTCGCCGGAAATGTGGCACCAGAAGCCGGGCGCATGACCGATAAAATTGGTTTCGGGGCAAAGCTGCAGCACGCGCTCCAGCGTTTCAATCGGACCGCCATACCACCAGTTGTCACGTACATTTTTAGCAGTTTTAAACGGATAATCAAAGTGCATCAGTACAGGGATCCCATGCTCGCCGCAATAGCGCCACATTTCAATAGCGTCCCAGTTGTCGTACATCATGCGCATTTTTACTTCGCCGCAAACCTTAACGTTATAAAGATCGACGGCGGCCTTGAATTGATCCAGCCCGTGCGGACGGCGCGGATCTGGGGCATAACCGAGAATAAAACGCTCCGGGCAGCGTTCGGCATATGAAACACAGCGTTCAAATGAGATCGGGCAGGTCTGCCCGGTAAACATGGACGGCGTCTTGCAGATATAGGCGGGATCGTATTCATCGGCAGGCGCCTCCCAGCTGAGAAGCACGGTTTTGTCAATTCCAACTTCATCCATATTTTTTAAATATTTTTGCAGGTCATATCCATACCAGTCAGGATGATTATGGTCATCAATAATCATTTTCTATCTTCCTTTCATTCCTGTAGTAAAATAAAATCAGCGGAAGCACTTTTGCCCCGCTGATTGTTTTGCCTTACGGCGTGATTTTATTTTGCATAATAGGCTGCAACCTTGCGGATAGCGGCAATCATATCATCAACATCCTGATCGGTGTAAAACTCACTGACGCCAAACTTAACAGCCGTTTCCAGAATTTCTTCCGCGACCGGGCACAGTCCCTTCGCGTAGCTGACGCTGCCTCCGTAATACGGAGAATCCCACGGAGCATGCGTCCCACGGAATGCACTTTTGTTCTGGAACATCTGATACTGATAAACGCAGGTTGGAATGTAACCCTTGGAAGCGCCGATGCCGGGGCATTCCGCATTAAGCGCATCGACAAAGGTCTGACCGTCCACACCAGCTTCTTCCGGATTCAAACGCATCATATAGAACCAGTAGGAAGATTCGTTGCCCTCTCGAACCATCGGCGCATAAAGCCCCTTGATATCCCTAATAGCTTCGGTAATCTTCTTGCCGATTGCATTGCGGCGTTTGCAGATCCAACCAACACGGTCGAGCTGTGCAATGGCAACGGCGCCCTGCAGTTCGGTCATACGATAGTTCGGAGCAAGAAACGGGATATTCTTCATCTCCAGCGGATCTGTGCTGTAACGGTTGTAGTTCTTATCAGCAAACCGGGCGGCTTCGATGAAGGTATCGTGATCGTTCATAATAACCATACCGCCGTCGCCTGCGGAAATATGCTTGAAATCGTTCAGGCTGAAGCAACCGATATCGCCGATCGTACCGACACGGCGGCCCTTGTAGAAGCATTCATAGCTCTGTGCGCAGTCCTCAATGACTTTTACATGATGTTTGCGCGCGATCTCCATAATCTCATCCATGTCAGCAGCGTTACCGGCAAGGTGAACCACGACGATCGCCTTGGTTTTCGGGGTGATACATCTCTCAATGGACTTCGGATCCATGTTGTAAGTATGCGGATCAAGATCGGCAAAAACCGGAATAGCGTTCTGATAAAGAATACCGATCACGGAGCCCATGTCCGTAATGGGAGAGGTAATGACTTCATCGCCGCAGGTAATACCAACCGCGCCAAGGGCAACATGGATACCCGCTGTACCGGAAGATGTGGCGACACAATATTTTGCGCCATACATATCGGCAAACTTTTTGGTAAAAGTTTTCACCTTTTCGCCATACCAGTAAAACAGCGTGTTTTGCTCCAACGCTTCTTTCAGCTGCTGCAGTTCTTCTTCGCCAAATCTTTTTCCAGTGCCGAACGGGGTCGTCTTGACCGGGGTGCCGCCAAGCATCGCTATTTTTTCCATGAACCATCGCTCCTTTTCAGATTCCGGCGCAGAAACTTACACTTTTCTGCACCCTACACCTGAATGATAGCGCAGGCAACGAAAAAAGGCTCTTCGTTTTTTATGATTATTCTTGACGGATTTTATTTTTCACCAAGGAATACTTTTTTCCCTGTGCGGGACGAAGTATAAATTCCTTCAATGATCTCAATCGCCTTTTTGCCCTCCACCAGACTGACAAACGGATCGCGCTGCTCCCTGACGGCAGCGATAAAATCGGTAATCTGCTGCACATGGCCTTCCACCGGAATATCCGTTGGATTCGATGAACCGAAATTGTGCTGCTGCGCGCGCTGCTGCGGCAGAGAAACGCCTGCAATATCACAGGACTGAATATGCTGCTCCTCCAAAACAAGCGTGCCCTTGGTGGAACTGATTGTCAAGGTTCGCGGATAACCGGGAGCTGTCGCAACCGAGGCGGTAAGGGTTCCGAGCGCGCCGTTGCAGAATTCCAATGCGGCAACCGCTGTGTCCTCCACCTCAATCTTCTTGGCAAGCGTCTTAATCTGCCCGTTCACCGATTTAACGCCGCCCATGATGAACGACATAATATCCACGCCGTGAATTCCCTGATTCATCAGCGCACCGCCGCCGTCCATTTTCCATGTGCCGCGCCAGTTGCTGGCAGCATAATACTCATCGGAGCGAAAATATTTCATCTCCAGATTGGCGGAAATAATTTGTCCCATCTCTCCGCTTTGCACCAGCGACCGAACACATTGAACGTCCGGCGAAAAACGAAGCTGAGAAACGATGGCGGCCGTAACATGTTTTTTTTCACAGGCTGCCGTAATTTCCTCCGCGGAAGCAACCGTCAGCGCCATCGGTTTTTCAATTACCATATGTTTTCCGTGTTCTGCCGCCTGAATGGCCAACGGCGCATGCAAACCGCTGGGTGTGCAGATGCAAACCGCGTCAATGTCCGGCGAGGAAAGCAAATCCTCCACCGATTCATAAGCGCGGATCTGATAGGTTTCAGCAAAAGACTTCGCTGCATCCGGACGGGCATCCGCTACGCCGGCAAGCACCGCGCCTTCTGTCAGGCCAATCGCCTCCGCATGGAAACGAGCAATCGCGCCGCATCCGATCAATCCGAAATTCAATTCGGTTTCCCCCTTGTAAATTCATACTTTTACAACAAAACCCGCAGCAACTGCAGAGCCGGTTGCAATTGCACCTGCTCTGCAGCGAAACACTGCGTCAGGTTCTGCCGCACTACGATGAATTTATTCTACTAAATGACAAGGGGAAAAGCTTTGCAGATTTCACGAAATACTTGATGAATTTAACTTTTTACCTTTGCAGAATTCAGAATGAATCACGCACAACTTCTGAAATTAGCCGGTTTAAGTTCTGCATGCTCAGTTCAGAAGCCTCCATGCCGCCATCGGAAAAAGCGGTTCCGCCCGGCAATGCAAGCTGTGCCTCGGAAAGTTCCTTCTGCAAACGGAAATGCGGCTCCAGCACAATGTAGCCGTCGTAACCATCCCGCAGAAGCGCGGCAAGCTGACCTTTGATATTGAGCAGGCCTTCGCCGAGTGCAACACCCTTGGCTTCTCCCTGTTCGTCGCGCACGGCATCCTTCAGATGCACATGAGCAATTTCGTTCTTCAGCAGCTCATAGCCGTCCGGATAAGGAATTTTATATTCCTTGTTATAAATCTGATTGCCGGGATCCCACAGAACACGAACACCCGGAATATGCTCTTTTGCCAGAACCGCCAGTTCGTCTGCGTCGCAGGCGCTGACCGAAGGATCAAACTCAATTACCAGTTCCAGACCGTATGGTGCAATTTGCTCTGCCGCACGGCGAATATGGCCGGCAATTACCGAAAGATCGGCCTCGATTCCGTTTTTGCGCCAAAACGTAAACGCGCGAATTTTTTCAGCGCCGGTTTTTTGCGCCAGCTTTGCGCAGCGTTCCAGATTTTCATACTGCTTCTGCACTTCTACCTCGTCGTCAAAATTGCATTTGAAAACAGAGGAACTGACAGCGCAGATTTTCAGGCCGTATTGCTTTGCGATCGCATTGATTTTTTCAATGTCCTGATCTTCGAGATCTTGGGGCGTTTTGTCCCACACCGAACGAATCTCGAGCGCTTCGAGCCCATAATAAGCGGCCAGCTTTGCCGCTGATTCAAAGTCCTGTGAAGCCTCGTCGGTGATCAAGGCTTTACGAAAAAGGACTTTGGCCCCGCTGTCTGCATCGCAGAAAAGAACGGCATGCGGCTGGCGGCGCAGAATAGACGCCGGACACACCTCGCTAATTTCTCCGCGAAGAGTATGGAAAACGGCCTCGGCCTTGGTTTTGGCCGGTACCATGCAGAACAGATGCGGCGCTTTGACCAGTGTCGGGATCGTCAATGTAAGGGCGTGCGTCGGAACCTGGTCGATGCTGGCGAAGCAGCCGTCGTTTACCTGCTGCTGGCGGCAGATCTGGTCAAGCGCAACAACCTTCACCATCTTTGAATCATTAAAGTCGGCGACATCCGGATCGTTAAAGGCAATATGTCCGTTTTCACCGATTCCCATGCAGACAATATCGGTCGGGTACTGCTGCAGCATCGCGCTGTACTGTGCACATGCTTCTTCTGCGTTTGGATTCTGGCCGTCCAGATAGTGAACGCTTTTGAACGGAACCTTTGAAAAAATCGCTGCTTTCAGAAAATTGCCGAAGCCCTGCGGCGCATCTGCCGGCAGCCCGACATACTCGTCCATGTGGAACGCGTTGACGCGGCTCCAGTCAATCCCCGGCGCTGCAATCAAAGATTCGAGGGTCTCGTTCTGTGACGGCGCCGCCGCAAAAATCATGTTTATTTCATCTTTTGCTGCAAGCAACTCGCGCATCTGCGCCGCAATTTGCTCCGCAGCGTATGTTCCCATTGCTGCACGGTCGGAGAGTATGTTGACTTTGAGTCGATCAACCTGAAACTCTTTTAGCATTGCCATATTATCAGCCTCCCAAAGCTTGAATTATATTTATTATAGCCTCTTACCAAAAATCTGTAAACGCTCCCGGATAACTTCCCTAATCTGCGCAAATTTTAGCGGCAAAAAGTGAATGAAACAGGCATAAAAAAGCTGCGAAAACGCAGCTCAAAATCAGAGGGGATCCGTCAGTTTATGGAGTTTTGACGGGGATGTTCCCTCGGTTTTTTTAAAGGTACGGATAAAATTGGAATAATCGTTAAATCCGGAGCGGGCACATGCCTCCTTGACGCTGTAGCCGTAATACAGCAGCCGCTTCGCTTCGGCAACTTTGCGCAAAATAATATATTTATTAATCGTTAAGCCTGTTTCAGCCTTAAAAATGGTACAAAGATGATTTTCATTAATAAAAAGCTTGTTTGCAATTTCCCGAATGGAAAGATCATTGTTGAACTCTGACTCAATATATTGAATTGCTTTGTCCGACCACGTTTCCGGCGCGACCACCGACATGTTCTCCGCTGCATGACGGCGAAATCGGTTGCGAACAAAAACAAGAATGTCCAACAGGCGAACCAGCAGCGCCAACTCATCCTTTTCTACCTTCGGCGAACGATAGTCATCAATCATTTTTACAAAACGCTCATGTTCTTCCTCTGTCAAAATAACCTTGTGCGGCTGGTTGACGCCAATTTCATTCATCCACGTCAACGGGTGGCTCTGCATGTTGGAAAGTCCATTCAAAGTACTGATAATCGTATCGTCAATATTGATGATACATCTGTCGTAAATCAAATCCGGCTCAATGGATGCTTTGTGAATCTGAGTACTTGGGATTACAAAAAGCGAATGCGGCTCGCAATGATAAAACAGCTTGTTCACAAAGAAGCTGCGCCCGCCCTGAATATTATAATAAATTTCGTATTGCGAATGCAGGTGCGGAACAGGAATATACGGGTATTCTCCGCAATTACGGTAAACAATGACCGGCTTGCTCATTTCTTTATATAATTTTTCGGCAGCTGCCGTTGTGTGTTCATAACTTTCCATAATGAAATCATCCCTTTCACTGAAAACATCTCAACAACTGACAAAAAAATTTTAAAATCCTTTAATGATATTCAATGGACATTACGACTCAAATGCGGAATAAAACTATTATAGTATAGAAAAATAAATTTTTCTATAGTTAAAATGAAATTGTCTTAAGCTTTTGCTTTTCCACATTCCATAGATCTGCAAAAGGCAAAAAAATACCCGCAGCAAATGCTGCAGGTATTTGAAACACTGGGCAAGCGGTAATGTTGAAAAGGAAAGCTTCTCTCCTTACGCACAATTATCTTGCCGCTGTTTTTTTCTTTTTATCCGGATTCTTTTCTGCTCTGGCAGCTCTTCGTTTTGCCATCGTAGAACGAAGACCAACCCACAGCGGTGAAGCAAGGAACACAGAGGTGTAAAAACCGGAAAGCACACCGAACATCATCGGAACCGAGAAGCTCAAAATAGAATCCAGGTTATAAATCAACGCAACCACTGTTACACAGCTGACCGCCATAAATGTCGCGACGGACGTGTTCAGGGTACGGCCAAAGGACTGGTTCAGACTGAGGTTCACGACCGTTGCGAGATCAGATTTTGGCCCAAGCAGGCGACGGTTTTCACGGATACGGTCATAAACCACGATGGTATCGTTCAACGAATAACCCAAAATAGTGAGAATCACCGCAACAAAGTTGTCGTCCAGCGGGATACGGAAAATAATAAATACAAAATAAGAAACCAGACAGTCATTCAACAAAGCAAGCAACGCCATCAGACCGGCCGACCAGCCGCCGATCTTGCGGAAACGGAATGCAACGTAAACAAGCATCAGTAACGACGCTAAAACAACGGCAACCATACATTTCCAGAAGAACTCTTGTCCCATCGTTGCTTCCACGGAGTTGGATTCGATCTGCGTCACCGCAGCGTCCGGAAAAGCTTTCTTCAGTGCGTCAAGCATGGCCTGTTGGTCTTCGGAAGAAAGCTGATTCTTTTCCGAAAGGGAGACAGAAAGCATATTATGCGCTCCATCGGAATTGGCTGCATACACGTTATAGTTAAACTGCAGCGATTCGTTTCCTCCTGTTACCGGCTTGAGCGCATCTTGAACCGCCTGCTCCGAAATATCTCCGTTATAGGAATATTTGATGATGGAGCCGCCGGTAAATTGAATATCCAATTTTGCGCCCATAAAAACATTGCACAAAATTCCTACCACTAAAATGCACAGGGAAACAAGAGCAAATTTTTTCTTTTTGCCAACAAAATCAAAATTCATCTGCTTTCTCATGTGCGGTCACCTCCATACAGCCATTTATTGCGGAAGTGCTTGAACCGCGACAGGGATTTCACCATCAACCGGGAAGCTGTGACACCCATGATGAAATTGAAAATAACACCGATGAGCAGCGTATAACCGAAGGAATAAACAGAACCGGTGGTAGACGTTCCGAACATGAACAGGAATGGTGTCAGCAGCTTGGACCAGAACCCATCCGGCGGACCAAAAACACCCATCAAAATAATTGCGACAATAATCACTGTCACGTTTCCGTCAAAAATTGCCGAGAAGCTGTCGGAAGAACCGTTATCGATCGCCGCATCCAGAGAGCGACCCTTGCGAATCTCTTCTTTGATTCTTTCATTCGTAATCACGTTGGCATCAACGCCCATGCCAATTGACAGAATCATTCCGGCAATACCCGGCAGCGTAAGCGTAAAGCTGCTGATGGATGGCAAGAAGCCCGAAACGGCAGCGATCATGCCCGCAACCTGACCAAGCAGCGCAATGGATGCGATCACGCCGGGAAGACGGTAGACCAGAATCATGAAAATGCAAACCAGAACCAGCGCGATCGCACCGGCCAGCAGCATCGCGTCCAAAGCGGAGGAACCTAACTGCGGATTGATGGAGCCGAAGTTGGAGGTTGCCAGTTTGAACGGCAGCGCACCGGCATTGATCTTGTTGGCAAGATCCTGCGCGGTCTCCGCCGTAAAGCTGCCGGAGATCGTTGCAACACCATCCGTAATCACCGCATCAACGCGCGGATAAGAAATTTCATCGTTATCCAGCCAGATTGAGATGGTACCCCGCTCGCTTTCCGTATCGCTGTAAAGCTTCTGCGTGGCTTCGGCAAATTTGGTCTTGCCGCTTTCCTTGAGCGTCAGCTGAACGCCGTAGGCTGTACTGGTACCGACCTTTGTGCTGTCGTAATACGGCTCGGCCTTTTCAACGTCGTCGCCTGTAAGTATGATATTCGATTCCGTAACGCCGGTAGGTTTCACGCCCGTCACATTCCCGTTGGCATCTGTAACGTTTTCCGTCTCATTGCCTTCACGGAATGTCAGCATGGCGGTCATGGAAATTTCCTGAATCGCGCTTTCCGGGTCAAAATCGGTTTCATCCTCACGCCACGGGAATCGAAGAATAATCCGGGAGTTTTCATAATCCACATAGAGTTCATAATCTGTGATGTGATTGTCGACCAGACGAATGCTGATAATCCCTTTTGCGGCGTCCAGCTGCTCGGAATCCGCCTGCATTGCATTATCGTCGTCATCGACCGCGTAAAAGGTTGCTTCCACACCGCCGCGGATATCGATTCCCCAACGGATGTCGCCCGCACCCTTGATCACCGGAATACTAAGATCGCCTCTTTCGGTATAAATACCGAAAAACGCAGCATAGCTCACAAAGAGTATCAGCAGCGCAACGATAAAGAACACCGGCTTGCCAGTTCGCTTCATGCGCAAGTCCCCCTAAAATATAATGTCTGCAATTTGCCATTTGGAGCAGATTGTTTGTCCGGCTAACAAAAAACCTGCACGCCGCACCGCAATGCAGACGTAACAGGTTAATTATATTGTTTTATAGGACAAAAGTCAATCAATTTTCGTGCGGAAAGAAAACTCTTGCCAAAATTATTCTGCCAGCATCTTTTCAATCGAGGCAATTTTCACACAAAGGCAGAACAAATCCATTGCGACAGAAAGCTCCTCCACCTTTGGAAACGTGGGCGCCAGACGAATGTTGGTATCGTGCGGATCCTTGCCGTACGGATAAGTCGCGCCGGCTCCGGTCAGTTTGACGCCAGCCTGTGCACAAAGCTCCACCACCCGTTTCGCACAACCCTCCAACGTATCCACGCTGACAAAATAACCGCCGTTCGGCTTGGTCCAGAACAAAATTCTGTTTTCGCCGAACTGTTCCTGCAGCTTGCTGCAGACGATGTTGAATTTTGGCGCAAGCTTTTCAGCATGGCGTTTCATCTGTGCGCGGATTCCGTCCATGTTTTTGAAATAATCCAGATGGCGAATCATGTTCATTTTATCAGGGCCAACGGTCTGTGTAAAAATTCGCTTCTTATCCTGCTTCAAGTTGTTTGCAGAAGCGGCCATTGCTGCAACGCCGGAACCGGGCAGGCTGATTTTTGAGGTGGAAGCAAACAGGATCGGCAAGTCTTCGTTGCCGGCTTTGACGCATTCCGCATAAAGCGGCAGCAGATGGTCCGGTGTGTCAGTCAGGTCGTGTACACAATAGGCATTATCCCAGAAGACGCGGAAATCCTTGGCGGCAGGTTTCAGGTTCGCAATCCGGCGGACCGTTTCGTCCGAATAGGTAATACCCTGCGGGTTGGAATATTTTGGGACGCACCACATACCCTTGATCTTTTCATCGGAGGAAACGAGCTCCTCCACCATTGCCATATTGGGTCCTTCCGGCGTCATTGGAATGGTAATCATATCAATGCCAAAATATTCGCAGATGGTAAAATGGCGATCATACCCCGGCGCCGGGCAAAGAAATTTGACCCCTCCCTGCAGCATCCACGGTTTGCCGCCGCAGATTCCGTGCGTCATCGCAGAAGCAATCTTGTCAAACATCATATTCAGACTGGAATTGTTGCCCACCACCACATTTTCTGCCGGAACCTCCAACATTTCCGCAAAAAGCTGGCGAATCTCAGGAAATCCGTCCGTTCCGCCATAATTCCGGCAATCCAACCCGGCAGGAGTGTGAGTTGCGGTATCCGTAATCAGGCCCTGCGAAAGATCGAGCTGATCGGCGCCCGGTTTGCCGCGGGACATATCAAGCTTCAAATTGCGCGCCTGAAATTCCTCATATTCCTGTTTCAGACTATCATAAACAACACGAAGCTGATCAGAACTTAAAGCCATATAATCTTCCATTTGACACAACCTCCTGGAACTATCGTTTTGATTTTCCCTATTTTAATATATTCCGCAATGTTTTGCAAGCTAAAATTCTTGTACTTGCAAAATAAATTCATTTTTCTTGAAAAAGTTAATATTTAACGCAAAAAAATCAAATTTTATGAACAAAATTAGTTCTGATTTCGCATTTTCTTTATTATTTTTAAACTTTACTTTGCACATACGAGAGCTCCCCCAACGATTCGCTGTGCCTTCCCTGTTTGTAAGAATTCGGCAAATTAACGGCGTCGGTTGATTTCCGGGCCTTTTTCAGTTATAATAAAAAATAGTGGAATTGTGTTAGCAAGCGATAGGGAATAAATCAGTGTAAACCTGCATAAACACTGTACTTTTGCGGCATTACGGGTTATTATAACCGTAGGTTCATAATGCTGCTTGACGCTTTTTTGACGCCCGAGCGCAACAAGAGGATATAAACAGTCATAATGAGTAATGAGAAAATATGCTTACCTTTACAGTCAATTGAAGCCAAAACTTTTATGAAAAGGAATTTTTGACTTTCGTAGATTTCTTTCCATTTCATTTAGATTTTTGGCTGTAAAGAAAGGAATAGCAAGCATAGGAAGCGGGTACCCTCTTCCGAAAAAGCGCTTGTTGGGAAGGCTCCCAAACCCTCTTTGCTTTAAAAAAGGCTATCCATATAAAGTCCACAGAATGAAGTGAAAATGCGGAACAAACTATTATGGAATCAAAGAAGCAAAATTACGAGGTGTTATTATGAAAAAACTACTGGTAATGGATGAAAAAAATTACACGGACGAAATGCCCGTTTTTGAAAAAAGCACGGTTAGAGCAATTATACAAAAAGGGAATCTTATTGCTATGCAAAGAGGAAATAACGGAGTCTACAAAATACCGGGCGGCGCTGTCGAATGTGCTGAGAGCCATCATGATGCGCTAATCCGTGAGGTCGCTGAAGAAACCGGATTAATTGTAATTCCCGAAACCATATCAGAAATCGGAGAAATAGAAGAAATTAGAGAGGATTGTTTTTGTGCTGGGCAAAAATATATTTCACATTCATATTTTTATAGTTGCAGAGTTGAGAATGAAACGATGCAAACGAATATGACGGAAAACGAAATAGAAAAAGGTTATCAATTAGAATGGGTTACTGCAAGGGAAATTTATGATAATAACGCTCATTTACTGAAAGAACCATGGATGAAGAGAGATACTAACTTTATAAAAATGTTGATAGATGGCAGCATATTGCTATGACATAAGCGCCTTATTTGTTGGGCAGTCAAGAGGTCTAAGAACATGCTTATGCGGTGTTGCAGGTACCGGAGTGACAAGAGAGCACCATTTTGTGTTGACTACTCTCAAAATGACGTTTACCGCGTAACAGGGCTTTGCCGATTGACGCTTTTTTGACACCCGCGCTTACAAAAAGAAGATGTAAAGAGATATAACCAGATTTAGGCTGATATGCGGAAAGCCAGTATTTAAGCCACTTTGCGCCGATACTCATAAAGACTTATGTGAAGCTATAAGAAGATTTTCATCTATCCAATCAATAAAAAATAGTATTTGATTTTTAAATGTCAAAAAGCATGAAATTGTAAAAATACTTGTAAATCCTGACTTTTTTCATATTAAGACACTTAAAACTATAATGATTTTGACGCTTTGGTGCCCGAATTCTCTATGGCAATATAAAACGATGCGGGCAGATATAAGGAAATACCATAGTATGCAAGGGCAAAAGCACTCGTTACTTTCGCTTTCTTGTCTGTCACATAAGCAGGGAAATGATAGAAACATTTATATCCGAGTGATATAATGTGAATATCGAAGATGTCGACCAATCGGTATTTGTGGAGGTGCTATTTGGAGCGTTGAAACAATAAAAATCTGTTACGGCTTCAGGTTTGACACAGGCAATACGGTAAATAAATACGCAGGGAGATATTAAAAATGGATATTATTATTAGGAGACTGACTCCTGAATTAGCGGAAGATTATGTGCATTTTTTTGATACAACAATTTGATTTTGTGGAGGCGTATCCAAATAAGGAGTTTATAGATACAGAACTGGATTTTATGGGACCCGTAAAATTATACGAAAAATGCGGCTTTACCGTTTTATATGAAATGAATGCCTCCGAACAAAATGGCCGGAACGGTCAGAAGCTTGTCATGAGAAAAAGTTTAAAATAAATTAAGATTTAGTATATACCCGAAGTTGTCAGCATGAAAGGAGTACATGATGGAAGAATTAAAGTTTATTATGGAGAAGTTTGTTGCATCTGGTTGGGACTTAATAACTATCCCAGCGCAAAAATGGTTAGACGGAAAAGCCGATAAAGCCTCTTTGATTTCCGCAATAGAGCAAGCCGATAAAGAATGCGGAAATTGTGGTTGTGATTTAGATCCTCTGTATCAAAGAGCATTGGAACTGCTTTAATCGTATATGCCAAATGCAGAAGTGATAATACCGCTTTATGCATGCGTTGAATATGTACGCATTATCTTGCTTGTAGTGCTAAAATGGTGCCCAACTTTACAAAATGAGCTTATGCGGAGATATAAAACAAAAAGCAGAAATATGAAAAAAAGCCTTGATTTGAGGCGATTTCAAGCAGTTTCTATAAACACTTACAAAGGCTTATAAGACGATTTTCGTCTATATAATCAATAAAAAAAACTGCTGTTGTTTTGAAACCGACTTTGAAAAAGCATTGAACCGCATGCGCTGAATCAATGCCGCGACAAAAAGAAAGGCTGGAAAACAATGGATTTTTTATTTCAAAAGGAAATTCCGGACTGGGACACGTGGGGCAAGCTGTTTCAATCCATTGCAGATTTTATCCCGTTGATTGAAGCAATCCAACGGAAAGAACATCTGCCGGAGGGAACCATCGAGAACCTGACGCCGGGAACAAACGCCGTCTTTGGCTGCGGAAAACTGGTTTACAAAATCTATGCGCCGCTGTTTTCCTCATCTGACGCCACGCGCGAATATGACACTGAACTGTTTGGACTTCGCTTTGCGCAGTCGCTCGGGGTACGCTCCCCAAATGTCGTCGCCGCAGGTGAATTGAATGACCGTTATGTTTTTCGCTATTTTGTTCTGGAACGACTGGAGGGACCGGAGGCATGCGTCTCTTTGAAGGCGCTTAACTCGGTAGAAAGACGCCGTTTTGTCATCGAATTACGCCATCTTTTACAGACCTGGAACCGTCCGCTGCCCGAAAAAAATCCTCTCAAACGTGTTTCTCTTGCCGGGGACGGGCAGAATTGGAACATTTTCGGCGACAACATTGCCCGCGAACTGAACGAGCTGAACCGAGAAAAATTTTTTAGCGAGCCTTTAGGTTATGTTCACGGTGACCTGACGGCGCAGAATGTTTTGCTCGACGCGCAAAACCGCCCGCTGCCGATCGATTTTGCGGACAGCCGCTGCGCGCCTGCATTCTACGAACTTCCGCCGATCCTGTTCGACCTGTTTGACTTTGACCCCGAGCTTATCCGTCTCTTCTGTGCGGACACCGATCCCATCGAGCTGGCTGACCGCGCATTTTTCGGCGTTTTGCTGCACGAATTCGGCGCATCCATTGCAGAAATTATTTGCGAACGTTTCTTACAATGCAAGGCCGGCAAACTGAAAAGTATTTTTTTGATCCGCGACTTCTTGCGCAGGTATTTGGTGGAATGCGTGGATGCATAAAATAATTTTTAACTTTTATCCTGCAGCTGCTCTGCTGCGGAGCAATCATGATAGAAAGGACTGTTGATTATTATGGCAAAACCTACACCTACACAAATTGCAGAGGTAAAGGCCAGAGGATTTCTCATCAACCGCGGAACGGATTGCTTTTCCGGTCGGATCGTTCCTGCCGGGAGCGTTTTTTCCGCCGAAAATCTGCGCACAATTTCGGAGCTTTCCGAAAAATTCGGCAACGGAAAAATTGCATTTACCACGCGGCTCACCGCCGAAGTTGTCGGCATCCCGTTTGATAAAATTGATGAAGCGATCGACTTCGCTGCGCAGCATGATCTGTATTTCGGCGGAACTGGCGCAAAGATTCGGCCGGTAACCGCGTGCAAGGGGACAACCTGTATTTATGGCAATTTTGATACGCAGGAGCTTGCACGCAAAATTCACGAGACCTACTATCTCGGTTGGGCCGACGTAAAGCTGCCGCACAAGTTTAAAATCGCCGTTGGGGGCTGCCCGAACAGCTGTATGAAGCCCAGTCTGAACGATTTTGGCATTGAAGGCCACCGAACACCGGATTTTGAAGAAGCCGACTGCCGTGGGTGCAAGGTCTGCGCAGTGGAAAAGGCCTGCCCCACCAAAGCCGCCAAATTGAACGGAAAGCTGGTCATTGACAGAAACATCTGCACGAGCTGCGGCGTCTGTACCGGAAAATGCCCATTCAAGGCGGTACGTCACCACAATAATGTACGATATCAGATTTTTGTCGGCGGAACCTGGGGCAAAAAGACCCGCATGGGAACCCCCCTTTCCCGCTTGGTAAGGGAAGACGAGATTTTTCCGATTCTGGAAAAAACAATGCTTTGGTTTAAGGAAAATGCTTATCAGAAGGAGCGCCTTGGAATGGCCATTGATCGGATTGGCGCAGACAGCATGGAAGAAGCGCTCTTTTCGGATGATCTTCTCCGACGTAAGGACGAAATTCTTGCCGCCCCTGTGAAAACTCGCGAAGGGTAATATGCTGCAACGTTCTCAACGCCGTTGGACTTCAGAAAGGAATGGGTCTCTCTTTGAATCAACATATTTTTTCCTGTACACTAATCGTCTGCCTGGTACTTTGCACCGCCGGGTGCAATGGGCGCAAAGCTTCATCATCCGGTGCTGAAGCTTCGGCTTCCTTCGGAATCTCTTCCGGCACATTGCAGAGGACAGAACTTATCGATTCCAACGGACATTCCGCCGCCGTTGCACAGGACGCACGGGTTGTTTCGCTGTATGGCTCCTTTGCGGAAGCCTGGATCCTTGCGGGCGGAACGCTGGTCGGCGCAACGCAGGATGCCATTGAGGAACGGAGGCTTAATCTTGGCGACGATACTTTGGTCGTCGGCACCGTAAAAAGCCCGGATTTGGAAAAGATTTTATCGCTGAATCCCGATCTGGTCATTCTTTCGTCGGATATTGCCTCCCAGACCGAGCTGACTGGCGCTTTGACCAGAGCCGGGATCGAATGGCTGTCTTTTCGAACTGACACCTTTGCGGAATACAAATTCATGATGCGGCAGTTCTGTACGCTGACCGGGCGCTGGGATCTGTTTGAGACAAACGTGACCGATGTGGAATCACGGATCGACGCCATTCTGCAGAGGATCCCTCAGGATGAGGCGGATAAGCCTTCTATCCTGCTGATGCGCGCTTTTTCCACCGGCGTCAAGGCCAAAAAGGACGACAACCTTGCCGGCGTCATTTTAAAGGAATTTGGCTGCCGCAACATTGCGGAAGAACATCCGTCGCTATTGGAAGAACTGAGCGTTGAACAGGTAATCACCGACGATCCGGATGACATTTTTGTTCTTACCATGGGCGATGAAGGCGAGGCGCTTGCTTATCTGCAGGAACATGTGCTTTCCCATCCCGCCTGGAGCGGACTGAGCGCCATAATCAGCAACCGTTATTACGTTCTGCCGAAAGATCTGTTTCACAACAAGCCCAACAACCGATGGGATGAAAGCTATGAATATCTTGCAAAAATTCTCTGGCCGGAAGCGTTCGGCGAATAAAAACCGGCAGCGCTGTTTTTTTCCGGCGCTGCTGCTCATTTTTTTTGGCGCATGTCTGTTCAGCCTGCTGGCCGGTTCCACGCGGCTGAATCTTCTGGCTGCCATCCACTCCGCGATACAGGGAAACATCGGTGATTCCGCTTTGCGGATTCTTTTGCACGTTCGGCTGCCGAGAACGCTGGCCAGCGCTCTTTCCGGCAGCGCACTGGCGGTTTCCGGTGTTTTGCTGCAGGCAGCTCTGGGAAACCCGCTGGCAGCGCCGAATTTGATCGGCGTCAACGCGGGCGCCGGCTTTGCCGCTGTTCTGCTGTTGACGGCTTTTCCTGCGTCCGGAAGCGCAGTGCCCCTAGCCGCCTTCAGCGGAGCTCTCGGCGCCAGTTTGCTGATTTTTGCCCTCGCCGCTAAAACCGGCGCGCGCCGCAGCACAATTCTGCTGGCAGGCGTTGCCGTAAGCAGCATTTTGACAGCGGGCATCAACGCGCTGAAAACACTGTTTCCGGATCAGCTTTTCAATGCGAACACCTTTTTGATCGGCGGATTTTCCGGCATCACGCTGCAGGACCTATCGCCTGCCTGGATTTTGATTGCCGCAGGGCTTTTGGCCGCGGTACTTTTTGCGCGGGAAAGCGATCTTTTGACATTGGGCGATGAAACCGCCGCCGGGTTGGGTCTGAACGTACCTCTGACAAGATTTTTGCTGTTGACCGCCGCCAGCTGCCTTGCCGGGGCAGCTGTAAGTTTCTCAGGCCTGATCGGTTTTGTGGGGCTTTTGGTTCCTCACATTGCACGGCGCTTTACCGGCGGACGGCACCGGCTGCTGATTCCCGCCTCTGCCCTGCTTGGCGCGGCGCTGGTGCTGATATGCGACACGCTGAGCCGCGTTCTGTTTGCACCGTATGAGCTGCCTGTCGGAATATTTCTCTCGCTGCTCGGCGGACCGTTTTTCCTCTTTCTCCTGCTGCACAAAAAAAGCAGCCGTGAAGCTTGACCGGCAATGGAAAGGAACCCATGGATGATGCTCACTTTTTCCGGAATCTGCTGCGGCTATGACCGCGTTCCCGTTCTGCGGGACATCTCTTTTTCGGCGGAGCCCGGCTTGCTGACCGGATTGGTCGGAACAAACGGCTGCGGCAAGACCACTCTGCTGAAGACCGCCGCCGGGCTGCTTGCTCCCTGCGGCGGGGAAATTCTGCTTGACGGGCAGCCTGTTTCCGCACTGACCCGCAGGGAATTTGCGCGGCAAGTTTCCTATTTGCCGCAAAACCGGCCGGTCCCGGAAATCTCTGTCGAGCTGCTGGCAGAGCACGGCCGCTTTCCGCATCTCGGGTTTTCGCGCACGCTGACCGCCGCCGACCGCGCTGCTGTGGAGCGTGCTCTGCTTTTGAGCGGAACCGAAGGGCTTCGGCCGCGAAACGTCGCCCACCTTTCCGGCGGAGAACGCCAACGCGCTTATCTTGCCATGCTGCTTGCACAGGATACCGACGTTCTGCTGCTGGACGAGCCGACCGCTTTTCTGGACATCTCCCAGCAGTTTTCCCTGCTCGAATTGCTGCAAAAGCTTGCTTTGCAGGGCAAAACCATCGTCGTCGTGCTGCACGAGCTTGCTTTGGCAATGAAGTTCTGCAGCCGTCTTGCGGTGCTTGAAAGCGGTCGGCTCGCCGGGTTCGGCACGCCAGAGGAGCTTTGGCGGCAGAGGATCATCGACCGAGCTTTCGGCGTTGTGTCGCGCCGCGTGGAAAACGATGGAGACGTCGATTTTCTTTTTTTGCCAAAAAAATAACTCCGCTCCGTTTGAACCCGAGAGCGGAGTTGGATTATGCAGCATGACGCTTTGAACAGAACCTGTTATGCCTGCGCCCTGTCCTTTTGCTTTTTGATGATCTTCATGCGGGAAAATTCCTCGCGGTCTTTTTCATCGATCGCGTCGGTGATGGTTTTCACCGTTTCTTCAAAACGCGGAATAATGATATTGCGCAGAGCGTTTGCACGCTTCTGCGTTTTTTTGATGGCATCCGCCAAGCGGTAAACGCTGTTTTCCACGCTTGCCAGCGACGCCGTCAGCCGTTTCACCTGCCCGAATTTGAGATACGCTTCGTCCAGCGCGGCGTTGGAAGAAGCAAGACCGAACGGGATTCCTGCCGTCTTCTCTTCCAGCGTGACGGTTGGAATTTCAACACCCATGACGCTTCGGAAAGAAATTGAAAGATTGTTGTCGATCGGCACCGTCTGCGCCAGCTCTTCACAGATGCCAAGCGTGATATTTGCCTGCTGAAGCGCTTCGTACGCATCGTGATAGGTGGAATCGATCCGGCTTTGAATTTCCTGCGCGCGGCCGATGAGCAGCATCATTTCCCGGATCAGGATATTGCGCTTGCGGTCAAGCAGTTCATACCCGACGCGCGCGAGCTCCAACGATTTTTTTGTTGCGATCAGATTGCCTTTGGTCGGCACTGCCTGTGCAGCCATACGCTTACCTCCGTTCCGACTGAAATGACGCGCGCTTGATCCGTCATGGCTTCTGTTCCGGTGAATCCGTTCCGGGGTGTGTCTCATGAACCAATTGTTCTGTTTCAAGCAGCTGCGCGGCAAGATCGTTTTTCTTTTCCTCCGCCGGATGATAATGTTCATTGAGCAGCTTGTCGTCCACACGGTCAAGCTCTCCGCGCGGCAGCGTGGAAAGCAGCTGCCAGCCAAGATCAAGGCTTTCATCAATTGTGCGCGCCTCATTCACGCGCTGTGTCAGAAAACGGTTTTCAAACAAACGGCCGAATTCCAGATATTTCTGATCAATAGGAGAAAGCTCCTCTTCGCCGATGACAGAAGCCAGTGAACGGGCATCCTGCACCTTTGCGTATGATGCAAAAAGCTGATTTGCCAGCGCGGAATGATCCGAGCGGGTATAGCCTTCGCCGATGCCGTCTTTCATCAATCGGGAAAGCGACGGCAGCACCGAAACCGGCGGGTAAATGCCGGAGCCGTCCAGCCCGCGGTCAAGCACGATCTGCCCTTCGGTGATATATCCCGTCAGGTCGGGAACCGGATGCGTGATATCATCGTTCGGCATCGTCAGAATCGGAATCTGCGTCACGGAGCCTTTGCTGCCCCGGATCATACCGGCGCGCTCATACAGTGAAGCCAGATCGGAATACAGATAGCCCGGGTAGCCCTTTCTGCCGGGAATTTCGCCCTTGGAGGAAGAGAATTCGCGCAATGCCTCCGCGTAAGAAGTCATATCGGTCATAATAACCAGAATATGCATGCCAAGCTCAAAGGCAAGATATTCGGCGGCGGTCAGCGCACAGCGCGGCGTCAGGGTACGCTCGATGATCGGGTCATTTGAAAGGTTCAGGAACATGGTCACCTTTTGCAGCACACCGGATTCATCAAAGGAACGGCGGAAGTAATCGGCAACGTCGTTTTTTACACCCATCGCAGCAAAGACAACCGCAAATTCGGCTCCCTCGTCCTCGGCAATTTTTGCCTGACGCACGATCTGCACCGCAAGCTCGTTATGCTTCATACCGGAGCCTGAAAAAATCGGCAGCTTCTGGCCGCGAATCAGCGTCATCAGCACATCAATACTCGAAATGCCGGTGCTGATATAATTTTTCGGGTAAACGCGCGAAACAGGGTTAATTGCCGTTCCGTTAATATTGCGGAATTCGTCGGGGAAAACCTCTCCCAACCCATCGATCGGCCGGCCGGCACCGTCGAACACCCTGCCGAGGATTTCCGGCGAAAGCGGAATCTCCATCGGGCGGCCGCGCAGACGGGTTCGCGTGTTTTCCAGAGAGATTCCGCGCGTACCTTCAAACACCTGCACCACTGCGCGCTTGCCGTCGAGCTGCACAATCCGTCCTGTGCGGCGGGAACCGTCGTCCAGACGGATATCCACAACTTCTTCGTACGAAGCGTTTTCCACGTCATCCAGCACGACCAGCGAGCCGCTCACTTCGTTAACGCCTATATAATCAAGAATCATAACTTCGGATCATTCCTTTCCGGTTCGGCCGGGCACAGATGCACCCTTTGCAAAACGTTCCATTTTCCAAGATCAGACAGGAGCGCCGCCGGCGCTGAGCAGTTCTGCGACAGCTGTGTCGATTTCCTTTTTGTAATCCTCAAACAGCTCCGGCCGATTGTTCGGAATATCATATTTTATTTTAATCAGTTTTTCGAACAGCCCGCGGGAAGTCAGGGCGGAAAGCGGAATCGAAGCTGCGACCACCCGGCGGCATCCGTCGTAAAGGTAGAGAATGATCTCCATCATCCTCTTTTGTTTTTCGAGAGGAACATAAGTGTCCTCGGCATGAAACGCATTTTGCTGCAGGAATCCAACGCGGATGACACGCGCAATTTCGATGACAAGCTTCTGGTCGTCCGGCAGAACGTCGGCGCCGATCAGCTTGACGATCTCCATCAGTTTGTTTTCTTCCTGCAGAATACGGTTGAGCTTTTTACGGTATTTCAGGAACTCGCGGCCAAGGTGCTCCTCGTACCACGGGTCAAGGTCGGTAAAATATTCACTGTAGCTGGTCATCCAGTTGATCGCCGGATAATGGCGTGCATAAGCCAGCGCTTTGTCCAGAGCCCAAAAGCAGCGGGTAAAACGCTTGGTGTTCTGTGTTACAGGTTCCGAAAAATCGGAACCCTGAGGGGAAACAGCGCCGATGATGGAAACAGATCCATCGGAACCAGAAAGCGTCTGTACCATTCCCGCACGCTCATAAAATTCCGAAAGACGCGATGGCAGGTAGGCGGGAAAGCCTTCTTCCGCAGGCATTTCTTCCAGACGACCGGAAATTTCGCGCAGAGCCTCGGCCCAGCGCGAGGTGGAATCCGCCATGACGGCGACGTGATAGCCCATATCGCGGTAATATTCCGCCAGCGTGATGCCGGTGTAAATGGAAGCTTCACGCGCGGCAACCGGCATGTTTGAAGTGTTTGCGATAAGCACGGTTCTGTCGGTCAGCGGCCGACCAGACTTGGGGTCGATCAGCCCGGAAAACTCCTCCAGAACCTGAGACATCTCGTTGCCCCGTTCGCCGCAGCCGACATAGACGATAATATCGGCGTCACACCATTTGGCAAGCTGATGCTGGGTCATCGTTTTACCGGTGCCGAACCCCCCCGGGATCGCCGCTGTTCCTCCCTTGGAGATTGGGAAGAACGTGTCGATCACACGCTGGCCGGTGATCAGCGGAATGGTTGCCTGCCGGCGCTGTTCCACCGGGCGCGGAACGCGGATCGGCCATTTCTGGCAAAGGGTCAGCTGATGCTCTCTCCCCCTGTCATCGGTAATCACCGCGATCGTGTCGTTGAGGGCATATTCACCGTCTGGCTGCACACTCGTTACCGTTCCGCTTACAGTAGGCGGAACAAGCAGCCTGTGACAAATCAACGGAGTTTCGGGACATTCGGCATAGATCATCCCGCCGCTGAGCCGATCGCCCTGTTTCACGCAAAGCGTTACGCTCCACTTTTTCTCTTCATCAAGCGGAGAAATCGCCATTCCTCTGCCGATAAACGCACCGCTCTGTGATTCAATCGCTTTCAGCGGCCGTTCGATTCCGTCAAAAATATTGCTGAGAATACCGGGGCCAAGTGTCACCGTCATCTGGCTGCCGCTGCCTTCCACCGGCTCTCCGGGACGCAGCCCCGTTGTTTCCTCGTAAACCTGAATCGTCGTCATCTGACCGGTAATTCCGATCACCTCGCCGATCAGCCGCATTTTGCCGACATAGACCATCTCCATCATGGAAAAGGATTTGGTGTCGCGCACAGTGACGACCGGGCCGTTAACGCCGAAAATTATATCTTTATTTTCCATAAAATACGACCACGCCTTTCCGCATTTTGGGCATCAGCTGATGGTCAGCCCTGAATTGGCGGCAAACCACGTGCGCTGCGCTTCCAGCCGGGAATCGAGCGTTTCGTCCGCCACAATTCCACGGTACCGGCTGACGCCGAGAATCCCTCCCAAACGGATCTCGTCCGAAAATCTGATTTCGCAATCGCCGAACGCTTCCCGAATCAGTGGGATATATGCTTCGTCCTCCCGGCGGATCATCAGCTTGGAGCCGACGTCGGAAAGCACATTGGAAAGCTTTTCTGCAATTGCTTTCAGAAATTTTTCATATTCCGGCGTTTTGGTATACTCCAGCAGTCTGAGAGAAACATCGTGAAAAAGGCCATCCACCAAATTTGCCCGGTGAGAAATCAGCTGCCTTTTCGCTTCCATCTCCTTCCGGGAAATTTCGTGGCGGATGCGGTTGCGGTTCTGCGCCTTTTCCCGCTCTACCAACTGTTGGGCGTCGCTGAGCACTTCCTTTTCAGCGCGCTCCATTTCTGCACTGTAATACTCACGCACCTCGTCGAGGATCCTTTTTCGCTGTTCCTCAGCATAGTCGTTAATGGCCTGCAAAAATTTGCCAACCTTTTCATTTTCATTGTTCATCGGATCATCCCTTTCCGATCACTGCCGGAATTTCTGCCGGCGGCGCTCGCATTACACCTTGACGCCGATTGCCTCGCGCACATATCGCGTGATGGAATCCTTCGCGCGACCGTTGCCGTGGCGATCGGGAATCTCCACAATCAGCGGGCGGTGCCGGTGCAGCTTGAGGTCGTAAACCGTCTCCGGGCAGAGCTTAACGAGGCGTTCCGTCATCAAAATCACGGCAACGTCATCCATTTCGATCGCTTCCCTGAGCGCCCGCTGTACCGCAGCCGTTTCATGAACCAGCACGCCGTCGATTCCCGCGAGACGCATACCGACAATCGTATCCACATTATCGCTGATCAAGTAATAACGCATTGTGCTTTCACCGCCACTTCCAATAAAATACCTGCTGAAAAACGCACAGGCAGCACACGGCAAGTCAAACTTTGTTAAGAATCATGATGGAAATTAACAGGCCGTAAATGGCGATACCTTCGCCCAATGCAACAAAGATCAGCGATTTGCCGAACGCCTTCGGATCCTCGGAGGTTGCCCCAATAGCGGCAGGAGCTGCGGCAGCAACGGCAATACCTCCGCCGATACCCGCCAGACCTGTCACAAGCGCGGCAGCCAGCAGGCCGAGACCCTTGGAATTATCCGCGGCAGTCTGCGTGGTTTCGGCAGTGGCAACGGTATCGTTCGTTTCGGCAGCCTGTGCGGCAAACGGCAGCGCAAAGGAAATGACGCAAACGGCAAGAAAACTCAGGATTTGCATAGTGGCAGCCTTGCGCGGGCTTTTTCCATTCTGAACCATACGAATGGCGTAAATAACAGAAGCAACCAGCAGAGCAACTGGAACGAGCAGCAGCACATAAATCATATAAATACCTCCAAAATCAACGTTTGTTTTTTCTTACTTATTTTCCGGCAAAACGACCGCCTCACGCGCCGCGTGGAACGGCCGGCCTTCGCCTTTGAAAAACCGACTGAAAATTTCGTAGAACTCCAGACGAAGCACCTGAATGCCGACAAGCAGCCCTTCCATGCCCATAACGACAATGTTGCCTATGACGACAATCAGCAGATAACCGACACCGGAGGACATTTCTGCCAGCGTGAATACCACCATCATCATCCCTGCATGAACCAGAACGAAAGCGCCGACGCGCAGGAATGACATGGTGTTCGTCACATAGCTGAGCACCGTTTCAAACAACTCGAAAAAGCTCTGCATAAAAAACTCAATGGGCTTTTCGGGCTTCCAGTCCTGTTCGCGGTTGACAAGTTTCACGAGAGGTTCGCTGACAAAAAGCACCAGCAGCGATGCGCAAAGCAACGCAATCAATACCGTACCCGGGACCAGCGAGAGGTTCATCAGCATCTGTACCGCAAAAAGGACTACCGACCCGTAAAACACCAAACCCGCCGCGCCGTTCGCGCTAAAAAACGCCGAACCGATATCCCTTTGTTTGAAGCACGAATAAATATTAATCAGCATTGCAACAATTACCAACGCACAACCAATGCCCACTGCGCTGAAAATGATGGTGTTCATGGTATCCGAAGCCGTAACCTCTACCGGCTTTTCGGCAAACCCGAGCGTACGGTACATCGGATCCAACGCATGCTCAAAGCCGAACACCGAGCCAAACACCAGACCAAATACAACGGAAGAAATCCCGCAAGGAATCAGGATGCGCCCAAGCTGCATTTTTTTCAGCCGCCACATCAGCCAGCCGACGATTGAAAGAGTCACTCCCTGCCCTACATCGCCGAACATAATACCAAACAGCACTGTATAGGTTATGGCCACCAGCGGCGTGGGATCCACCTCGTTATAACTGGGCAGTCCATAAAGATCGACAAAAAACTCAAACGGCTTGAACGCTTTTGGGTTTTTCAGCTTGACCGGCGGCGAATTGCGCAGCAGACTATCCGCTTTTTCGGTGGTATATTCCACGCTCCGAATCGGGTCAAGCTGTGCAAAAAATTCATCCGTCTCGTTTTCCGGCACCCAACCGGTCAGAATAAAATTATCGCCGTACTGGGCGGCATACTTTTTCGTTTCGGCAATCAGCGACAGGCGTTCCAGTTCTTTTTCTGCACAAAGCGCATTCTGGTATTCTGCGGTAAAATACGCTTCAATTTCGCCGTTCAGCGCGGCAAGCTGTGTTTCAAGCCCAGCCTGCTGCGCCTGCAACTCCTTGATGGCGTGCTCCGGCGTTTCCACCGAAGCAGGCAGCCGAATCCGTTCAAAATAAAGACTGGAAAAAATCCTGTCCACCTCCGCCACATTTTCCAGCGGAGCAAAATAAACACCCCAGGAAAATTCCTGCGTTGAGGTTGCAGGGAAAAACAGCACATAAGGGTTATCGTTGTACGCCTTCAGCTTTTCCTCGCTCTCCCGCGGGAGGCGGCCGAAGCGCACTTTGATATATCTGCACTGGATCATTTCATTAATATCCACATTTAAACCGACAAAATGATCCAATTCCTCAACAGACCTTGCAATGGTTTCCTTTTCCTGCAGAAGCGCCTGCTGCCTGCTCCGGAAATCCATCATGGCGTTTGCGTAGCAATTTGCATAATCCATCAGATCGGCATCCTCCGGCAGCTGCCGGATTGCGCTGCCAGAAAGGGTTTTGCCGGCCAGCGAAATCGCTTCCCGCAATCGCTGAAGCGCCGGCGCATACGGATTGGGCTCGTTGAGCATGACAAAGCCCTTTGTGTCTGAAAAAAAGGACAGCGCGTTGTCGGGATGAAAATCGGCCAACGACTCGCAGACGGATACCACTTGATCGAGAACGGCCATTTTGCCGATGATGCTCACGGCACACACTTTGACAACGGACATTGTGTATCATTCCTTTCCGCCCCGGGGAACCTGGGCAAGCATTTACTGTACCAGCATTTTTCGGATTCTGGCCGGTTCCAAGCCGTACCGGATTCCCTCCACAATGGTGGTCAGGTTGGCAACCTCCATTTCACACAGGGAAAGATACGCCACCATGACAACCGACGGGTGTACCGAAAAATGCACCTGATGCGCACAGCGGGCATAGCGGAGCTGCAAAAGCGCGTGCTCCAGCGAAATATTCTGATCTTCCTGCGCGGCCAGTCCTCTGGCGTACACGGTTCCGGCCAATTGCTGCAGAACATCGTCCGCGGTTTCAGCCTGAAGCATCTGTGTCAGGCGCTTGGGAGTCAGGTGGAATGAAAACGGAAGAATCAGGGAACGGATATAGTCCGGACTAGCGTGGTAAAACTCTTTCATGCGCAAAATCCGGGTGATGTTCAGCACATCGATCAAACCGCCGAACAGCTCATGCAATTCCTTTCGTGCAGCCCGCGGCGCGTGCTTGTCGATCACCTCAAAAACATCACGGTAAAGCCGGCTGTAAAGCGCGTGTTCAATCGCCGCAAAATCAGGATTTTCGCCCGGCTCCGGGCGAAACGGCGTCAACAGCTCCCGGTAAGGCGTGCCTTCCATCGCTTTGAGGAACTCGTCAAAATTATTTGCCTGCGCCACCTTCTTCACATCAAAACGCAGATGTGTACCAAAAAAAATCGGCAATGTCAGCAAATATTCACGATTGCGTTCCGCGGAAAGAAGACGCAGGCTGTGCAGAATCTGCTCGATTTCTCCCTTTTCTATTATATAGGAAGAAAGCTGTTCTCCAACCGAAAGCTCGTACCGGCACAAGGCGGCGTAATCGTCAAACACTCTCCGGTGAAGAAGCGCCTCCAGATAGCCGCGATGAACGGAAAGCTCGTTCACGGTTGTTAGCTCCGGAGCATAACGCGTATTCTTTTTTAAATACCCGGCAGCTTCACCCACGCTGCGGCATTTGAGCAGCGCTGCATAGTCGGAGGCGGTCAGCCTGCTGCCGTACATGGCGCGCGCCTTGGCAAGAATCACATTGGACGACATGGCGGACATCATTGTGAAAAATCACCCCTTTTCCACCGGAAAAGCCTTTCAGCTCAGCGTGCGTTCAAAAAGCTGCGCGACCCATTTTTCACGGTTGGCGGCAAACTGTTCATCCAGCTTTTGCGCTCGTCGGCTGTATCTTTGCTGAATCTGATCCCAGTCGCGGTTGGCGGCGTTCTGTTCGGTTTCGTTGTTCTGCTCCACCTGTGCGCGTGCCTGTGCCAGATATTCGTCGCGCAACCTTTGCTTCTTCTTTTCAATTGCGGCCGTGGAATTCAGCTTTGCGCTCTGGGCCTGCTCTGTAATCTGACGCGCCTGCCGATCCATTTCTATAATTCGTTTGATCATATCTTCCATTTCTATGACCATCCCTTTCATTGCAGCAGGAAACCGGGGGCTGTTCCCTGTAAAAGCCGTTCCAAATATGGCGTTTCGTATTTCAATATTATATCGCCGGGTTTCCTCAAATACAAGAGACAAAATTGACATCTGAAACAAATTTCATCTTTTAATACTATGGAACATTTCTATTTTTTTTGTTATTATTAAGACAAGCAAACCCGATAAGTGTAAATATTTTCTTTGATCGTCCTTTTTATCTCTGATATTTTCTTTCATTCAGACGCTCCGACCGCCTAAAAACTCTGCGCCGTGATCCTGTCTGTAAAAAACGACGCAGAGGGAAATTTTCAAAATAAAAACGTCTTTACACGCTTGCAAAAAAGCGAGTCAGCACTGGAACCACCGCAGAGCACAGGACACCGTTAAAAACCGCCATAACCACCACCTCTTCATTGGTATACTTCATCAGAATTGCCAGGGTCGTATCTTCGCTCGTAGCAGCCGCCGGGGCAATCGCGGTATATCCGTTGAAACGCTTTGCAACAAACGGTACCAGACAAAAGGTGAGTATTTCGCGCATCAGATTGCTCAGGAAGGCGATGGTACCAAGCTGCGGTGTGAAAAGCTCCCCCACCAGCACGCCGGAAAGGCTGTACCACCCCAGCCCGGCGGCAATCGCCATACCTCCTGCCGGAGGAATGTTCAACAGTATACCGGCTATCGCGCCGCCGGCTATCGATGCCAGAATGATGCCCGACGGAATAATCAGAATTTTAATATGATACGAACGGAGACTGCGAAAAACTGACCGGTTAAGCCCCACACTGATTCCCACTGAAAACATCAGCACATACAGCACCAATTCCGAATGTTCCGTTAAAAAGACGGCAGCGCTGTCTGCAACGCCCAGCGCACCGAACACAATACCTAATATCAGGCAAAAAATTGCAATCAAAATCATCATAAATTCACGACCCTCTCCCGTAATTTGCCCAGCAAACAGCTAAATCTGTCATCACTTCTTTTTTTCCAAAAAAATATGGCTGAGCACATAGACCGCCAAAATGGAAAGAATAATCGGAATCACCGCAAAAACAAAGCTTTGCCATCCCAGCGAAAAGAGATCCTTCAAAAAATTTTCTTTTCGTCCAAGCGAAACTCCCATACAAAAAATCAGAAATCCTGTACATATCAGCTGCAATCGGCTGTTCAGCTTGGCATACCGTGCAGGAAACCATTTCAGGCCGATCAGCACACCGATCGCCATCAAAAACAAAATCAGCATAGAGTCATTCCTTTCGGGAAAAATCAAATAATTCGGCAGCGCATTTTTTGAATATCTTATCATAATTCCGTCGGCTTTGCCACTCCAGCAAACAAATTAACGAAAAAACAGAAACCCTCTTTATAAAATATGCGTCATGGAAAAACCTGTCTGCAAAAAATTTGATAATATGATGCAAAAAAACGCAAAATGTTGTATAATAAAAATAATATTACTTTCGTGATTTTTGCTTTGAAAGGACCTTGTCAGATGAAAACGCTGATTGCCTATTATTCGCTGACCGGCAGGACGGAAAAGCTCGTCCGGTTTCTGCAGAAAACAGACGGTATGGAACAGTTGAAGCTTCGGCAGACGCACGACTATTCTTTGCCGGGCGCCTATCTGCTCGGCGCTGCCCGCGCCCACAGCGGAAAGGGCGCCCAGCTTCGGCCGGTCGATTTGGATATTTCCGAATTTGACCGCATTGTTCTGGCCGGTCCTGTGTGGGCTGGTGCTCCTGCGCCGGCTTTGACCGGTTTTTTGCGTTCCTACGACCTTACCGGCCGTGAAATTCACGGGCTTTTGGTCTATTCTGCGAACGCGCGGAACGCTTCGGCGCAGTTTCGCAGCGAAGCAGAGCGCTCCGGGGCAATCTGCGCTTCCATCACCACTTTTAAAGCCTCCCCCCGCGCGCTTTTGCAGTTAGAGGAAGGCAAAAGTGAATTGTATCTGGAACCGGAAGGAGGAATTGCCCTGCGCTGCTCTGCCGGAACGGAATAAACTCCGAAATTTTTATATTCACCAATTCACAGGGTATCATGCCCTTTTCACATAGATAAGGAAAGATGAAAATGAACCGTATGAAAAACAATACCCGCTCATTTCCTCCGTATTCTCCTGCGGAAACATATACGCCACGGCAGGTTTGCAGCGGCGAAACCAGATGGCTTGCCTGGTCGGTCTTTTTTGGCGCCGCCGTTCTTCTCGGCAGTGTACTGCTCGGTTTCCTGATGCGTGACGGGCGCATTCTTCTCCCCTCCGGTTCTGTGGTTCAGCCCGGCAGCAGGCAAAATCCGGTCAGCGCCGGAGGAAAATGTACCATTGAAAGCCTTGAAAAAGATATGAACGGCTCTTACTTTCACTGCAGGAGCACCTGGGCGCTGCAAAAAGTTCTGCGCGGAAAAGAAGCTTACGATTACCTTTCAGGACAAATTGAAAACCTGCCTGATCCGGAAAACGAGTCGGAATATCTAGTTCTGCAGTTTTCCGTCACACTGTTGAGCGCTTCCGGCCGAACTGACGTTCAGTTTTCTACACGTTATTTTGACGCGGTGGATTACGACGGCAATGAAATCACGCAATGGGTCACCCAGTTACCCGAAACCCTGCCCTTTGTCGCCGTGGATCAATCGGTGGATGGTATTTTAGCGCTTCAAGTCAAAAAGGGTGACATCCCCCTCCTCTTTTATCAGGCGGCTAAAGACAAATATTATTATTTTCGGGCGGAATGACAAAACGTTTTCCCCGCTCTTCCGAAAACGAAAGCTGCCGGACAAAAAACCTCAGCCGGTATATTCTTTTGCACGCGCGGAATGCTATCACCGGGGAGTTTCCCCGGAAGGAGGCGTCCGTATGAAAGAAAATTCTTTGCCGCCCGATTGGTGGACAGAAAACTATAATCCTCTGGCAGCACTCGGCGTTTACCGTATTTTCGATGACGACGATCTGATTCCCGACAGCGGGGCATCAGGGCCTGAACAAGAGGCTGATCCCTTTGCCGAGGAGGAGGATCCGCGGTTCCGCTGAAAATATTTTTAAATTATTTTCATTTTTCTCACAATTTCGTCGCTTCTTCCGCATAGAATGAAGAATGCATTCTGAAAGAAAGGAGCGCGATAGCAATGTTGTTTGACTTTTTTTCTGCCGACGTCAAAGAGTCCTCCAAACACAAGGACGAAAAACAGACGCCGGTTCCACAGGGCGATCTGGACGATTTTATTTTTGTGGATCAGGAAAATCACTGCAGCGAACGCTGAAGTGTTTGTGATAAAACTCTGCGGAATTGAGATAACGGTCGTCGAACGGAATTTTTACTTGACGAAGAAAAGGACAGACGATTTTTGTCGCCTGTCCTTTTTGCATGTCTCCGAGACTCTGTTTTATTTTATCGCCCGGATCATGACCGTGTGGCTGTCACCCGACAGAAAGCCCAGCGGCATAACAGAGGAAAATCCGGCGCGTTTGATTGCCTGTACCTCATGTTCCACCGTCAGCGGCGTGTCGAAATGCACGAAAGTGTTGGGGGCAACTTTGTCACGCCTGCGTCTGCGATCACATTCTGCAAAAACCAGATCCTCGATCTCCTGCGAAACGGCAATATAATCACACTCCAAATACATACCGCCGGGCACCAGCGAGCGAAACAAGTTCCGAAAAACTTCCTCCTTTTTTTCTGCTGCAAAATGATGCAGCGTCTCGACGGAAACGGCAACATCGAATCGGTTCTGACCAAAATCGTGCAGAAAATAATCTCCCTGAATCAATGTCAGCGATTTATCGGGATGTTTTTGCCGCAGCATCGCGAGCATTTCAGTTGAAAGATCAATTCCGGTAACCTGCAGCTGAGGTATTTTTTCATAAATGCTGTCAAGCTCAAGCCCTGTTCCGCATCCGATATCCAGCAGGGTTCGGGCGGACGGAGGAATCAGCCCGGCCAGCCACTCATAGTGCTTTTTCCATGGCGACATATGTTCTTCGTAGCTCTCGATTCGTCTGTCAAAAAAAGCATCCATCGCCTCAAGCGGCTCATCTCTCGTTTCTTCCAGCCATTGCTTCAAATCGAGATAATCCTTTTGTATCTCCATGATTCCTGACTCCTTTCATTTTTCTTCCTCCACACAACGCACACCGTGTTTTGCTTGTTCCAGAATTTCACAGCCGGGCTGCAGCTTTGGCGCCAGACGATGCCCGCACAGCACACTGTTAACCGTCTGAAGAATCTCCATATCCACACCGTCCCACAGAAGCAATTCCCGTCCGCTGAACCGATTCAGATCATTCAGCGTGGTGATGTTTCGTTTATGGAACGCGTTCTGCGCTTTCTTAGGCAGCTTACTGAGCAAAAGCTCGATCGGAAGCATCCCTGCCGGTTCTTTGGGCGGAAAATTTTTTTGATCATACATCAGCACGTCTTCATCACGGACACTGAAAACAGGATCCTCCTGAAACCGGCCGGAAATACCATTCAGAGCGCCTGGAAAAAGCTCTATTGCCATCAGCGCATCATAGTTTTTACCATTGCCGTCTGTAATACCGAAAACTTTTGCATTCTGAAACCCAAAGCGCGGGTAATAATCGGGGTGGCCGTACATCAAAATTGCCGGATACCCCAGCCGCTTCGCCTGCTGAATGGTGTGCCTCATCAACGCAGAGCCTACGCCCCGCCCCCAATACTCCGGCAGCACGGAAAGCGGGCCGAAGGTAAGTACCTCGTGCTTTTTTCTGCCTTGGTCTATGACCGCTGCCCGGGAATACATAACGTTTCCAATGAGGTTTCCGTCCTGTTCGGCCACAAAGTCCAGCTCCGGCACAAACGCCGGGCTTTTCCGCAGCAGATGTGCCAGATAATGTTCGTCGCAGGTAGGGCGAAAATAACCCCAAAACGCTTCCCGAATCAACAGCTCAACCTTGTGCTGCTCTTCCGACCGTTCACAACGTAAATGAATCTTCATTGTAAGAGCCCCCCTGTTACCACTTTTCCGGCCTACCATTTTTCCGGCGGCTGCGGTTTATTTGGGCAATATTTTTGTGCCATTGCTGCTTTTCTCGCAGGTATTCCGCTTTATCTTCGGAATATTTCGCTTCATTTTTAAGCCTGCAATAGCTTTCCCACCGCTCTGCGGACAGCTCGCCGCGTTCGATGGCGGCTTTTACCGCGCAGCCCGGCTCGTTTTGGTGGCGGCAGTCGGAAAAGCGGCATTTCCCGAAAAATTTCTCCACATCGGCAAAGCTGTGACCGATTCCATCGGTCACGTCCCACATACCAAGTTCCCGCATGCCGGGCGTGTCGATCACCATTACACCGCTTGGCAGCATCAACAGCTGACGATGCGTTGTTGTGTGGCGGCCACGACTGTCGTCCTCGCGGATTTCGCCGGTACCCATCACGGTTTCTCCCGCGAGCGCGTTGACGAGACTGGATTTTCCCACGCCAGATGAACCAAGGAAAACCACCGTCCGGCGCGGCTTCAGATATCCCGCCAAACCGGAGAGGCCCTGCCCGGTTCTGGCGCTGACCGCAAACACCTCCGCTCCAATTGCAACTTTCTCCGCCGCGTGCAGCTGATCTGTATGATCCTGCACCAGATCTGCCTTGGTGAGCACGACGGCCGGAACCGCGCCGGACTGCCAGGCCAGCGTCAAATATCGCTCCAGCCGGCGAAGGTTAAAATTATAGTTCAGCGACTGCATAATAAAAACCGTATCAAAGTTAGCCGCGACCGCCTGTTCCCCATGACCTGAGGACGAAGGATCCAGCCGGGAAAAATAGGTTTTCCGCGGTAATGTCTTCAGAATACGGCTTTCGCCCGCAGGCTGCCAGTCCAACAGAACAAAATCTCCCGTTGTCGGAAACACCTCGCCGCCAACGGTATATTCTGCTGTTTTCAGCCTTGCATGCCCGCTCCCCTGTTCGCATACAAATTGAAACAGATCACGCGAAACCGCGGTGACCCGCGCGGGAATTCCATTTGCGTTTTCCGGCATCATAGCCGGATCCCACCCGTAATCCAGAAACCTCAATGTTTTCCGCCTCCATAAAGTTGATTTGCTTTCGTTCTTGCTTTTGAAAAATTCTCATGTAAAGCACTCCCCTTTCTTTGGCTTCTTTCTGAAAACAGACGCAAAAATCCCCGCGGAAACGAGCTCCCGGCAAAGAGCTGTTTCTGCGGGGATCCTCCCCGCGGCACACTTTTTACTGCAAAAAAGCAACAAAAAAGAGCACGCCGCCGTGCCCTGTTCAAAAACAGTATTCACGAAAGGTCGTTTTGGGCACAACAAAGCAAAAGCGGCGCTCCGCCTTCCTTTGCCATGCAATATCCGATTTTCAGGAAAAAGCCACCTCAAAAATCACCGACATCAAAAACGCTCCTTTCAAAACAAAATCATCAAGAAAGCTCCAAAACGATGCCCCGCAAATCTGGGAACCATTTTGAGATAGACGATATGTTCAGAATACTCGTTTTTTTTGCGCTTGTCAAGCCTTCGCCGTGAATTCACAAGTTTTATGGCATCCGGGATAAAAAAATGTATCAAGTTGCTCATTCTTTTGTTTTCCGCTTTTTTCTCTGAAAAGCTCTTTTCGTTCATCCCTGTTTATGATAAAATAAAATTATCTTTACGGACGGCCGCCTGAAATTTTGCTTTACTGCAAATTTATCCGCCGCCGCGAATATGCCGCTGAAGGGAAGTCAAAGTACATGACGAATCAAGTGACCCGCACTTTTGTGGAAAAGCGACCCGGCTTCGATATTGAAGCGCAGCAAATGCTTTCCGACCTGCAGGAAAATCTGGGACTGCGTAGCATCACAGAGCTGCGTCTGTTTAATCGGTACGATATTTCCGGCCTGAACCAGGACGAGCTTGCCAAAGCCAAAAAAATTATCTTCTCCGAGCCGAACGCCGACAGAATCTATGATGAGGCGTTGCCCGAAATGAACGGCTGCAAGAGCTTTGCGATGGAATATCTGCCCGGTCAGTATGACCAGCGCGCCGATTCGGCGGCACAGTGCGCCCAGTTGTTGACGCAGGGCGAACGCCCGCAGGTTCTCACCGCCAAGGTGATCTGCCTGTTCGGGAATATCAGCGATGACGATCTGCAGCGCGTGCAGCATTACATCATCAATCCGGTGGAATCACGCCTGGCCTCCGACGCAAAGCCGGAATCTTTGGAAATGCAGAGCCGCGTACCCGACGACGTTGCCGTTGTGAACGGCTTTACCGGGTGGAGCGAAGGGGAACTGAAGAAATATTTTGATTCCATGGGCTTTGCCATGACCATGGCTGACCTTCGCTTCTGCCGCGACTATTTTCGCGATGAGGAACACCGCGATCCGTTTGTAACGGAGCTGCGTGTAATCGACACCTATTGGTCAGATCATTGCCGCCACACAACTTTCCAGACACGGCTGAACCATATTGAAATTGAAAAGGGTGCGCTTGCCGGCACGATTGAAGCTGCGCTGCAGGCATATTATGATGCGCGCGATGAAGTTTACGGAAAAACCGACCGCCCCATCTGCCTGATGGATATGGCCGTTATGGGCATGAAGCTGCTGAAAAAGCGCGGCATGATCCCCGACCTTGACATCAGCGAAGAGATCAACGCCTGCTCGATTCAGGTTCCCGTTGTCATTGACGGCAAAACCGAGCAGTGGCTGGTACAGTTTAAGAATGAGACCCACAACCATCCAACGGAGATCGAGCCGTTCGGCGGCGCAGCAACCTGCCTTGGCGGCGCGATCCGTGACCCGCTTTCCGGCCGTTCCTATGTTTATCAGGCAATGCGGGTCACCGGCTCCGGCGACCCGCTGACCCGGTTTGAAGACACGCTGCCCGGCAAGCTGCCCAGCAAAAAAATTACGCGCGGCGCCGCCCACGGCTACAGCTCCTACGGAAACCAGATCGGCCTTGCCACCGGTCAGGTAACGGAATTTTATGACAACGGCTATATGGCAAAACGCATGGAGATCGGCGCGGTGATCGGCGCTTCTCCCAAGGAAAACGTCGTTCGCGGCGTTCCCTCTGAGGGTGACATTATCGTGCTGCTCGGCGGCCGCACCGGCCGTGACGGCTGCGGCGGCGCAACCGGTTCGTCCAAGGCTCATACCGAACAGTCGATTGAAACGTGCGGCGCCGAGGTTCAAAAGGGAAATCCGCCGACCGAACGCAAAATTCAGCGGCTGTTCCGTAAAAAAGAAGTGGCGCGAATGATTAAGCGCTGCAATGATTTCGGCGCAGGCGGCGTCTGTGTCGCCATCGGCGAGCTTGCCGACGGACTGCGCATTGATCTTGACCGTGTCCCCAAAAAGTACGAAGGACTTGATGGCACCGAGCTGGCAATCTCCGAATCTCAGGAGCGCATGGCGGTCGTGCTTGCACCGGACGATGTGGATCGCTTTATTGAAGAATCAAAAACGGAGAATCTGGAAGCAACGGTCGTCGCTGTGGTGACCAAAGAAAACCGCCTTTGCATGAACTGGCGCGGCAGCCGCATTGTGGATCTGAGCCGTGATTTTCTTAACACAAACGGCGTGACCCAGGACGCTGACGCAATGATTGCCTGCCCCGACGTTTCAAACGATTACCGTACGGCTATTCCTGCCTGCCTGAACGGGCTTTCCGGCGGGGATGCGTGGAAGAAAAACCTTGCCCGCCTGGAGGTTTGTTCACAGAAAGGACTTTCGGAGCGTTTTGATTCGAGCATCGGCGCAGCAACAGTCCTGATGCCGTTTGCCGGAACATATCAACTGACCCCGGAAGAGGCCATGGTGGCGAAAATTCCGCTGGAGCACGGCCAAACCGATACGGCAACTGCCATGAGCTTCGGTTTTATTCCCGGCATCAGCCGCTTTTCCCCGATGCACGGCGCCGCATGGGCCGTGACCGAGTCGCTGGCCCGCCTGGCCGCAGTCGGCGCCGACCCGCTGACCGCCCGCCTGACGTTTCAGGAATACTTTGAACGCCTGCACGACGACCCCGCCCGTTGGGGCAAGCCCACCGCCGCACTGCTCGGTGCGTTTCTGGCGCAGCGCGAATTCGGCGTCCCCTCCATCGGGGGTAAAGACAGCATGTCCGGTTCGTTCGAACAGCTTGACGTTCCGCCGACGCTGGTCAGCTTTGCCGTTGCGATGACCACCGCCTCGGGCACTGTTTCGGCTGCGTTCACAGAAGCCGGCCGCAAGGTCTGCTTTATTCCGATGCCGACGGATAGTGAGACGCACCTTCCTGATTTTGCCGAGGCGAAGAAGCTGTTTGCCGTCGTGGCCTCGCTGCAGGCGGAACACAAAATTACCGCTGCTGCCGTTGTCCATGACGGCGGTCTTTCCGCCGCACTTGCAAAAATGTGCTTTGGCAACCGGGTCGGCTTCCGTTTTTCAGAAAAACTTGATGCTCAGACGCTGTTTGCGCCGCTGTGCGGCTCGCTGATCCTGGAGGGCGACATTCTGGATGAACTGAAAGCCACCGGAATCTCTGCGAAGCTGCTGGGCGAAACCACCGATGAAGGTGCTATTGCCGTCAACGGCGAAATTCTTCCGCTGGAGGAACTGGCACAGGCCTGGCTTGCGACACTGGAACCCGTATTCCCGAACCGCGCAAAGACCAACGCCGCGCTGACAGAGCTAAAGCTCTTTACGCAGCACAGCCAAAGTGCACCTGCTATTAAAGCCGCAAAGCCGAAAGTATTTATTCCGGCTTTCCCCGGCACCAACTGTGAAGTGGATTCCGCACGCGCCTTTGAAGCCGCTGGCGCCGAGCCGGAGATTTTAATCGTGCGCAATCTCTCCTCCTCCGATATTGAAGAGACGATCGACGCCATGGTAAAAAAGATTGATGCCGCGCAGATCATTATGCTGCCCGGCGGCTTCTCCGGCGGCGACGAGCCGGATGGTTCCGGCAAATTCATTGCAACCACGCTGCGCAACCCGCGCGTTGCAGATGCGGTGATGCGCCTGCTCAATGAGCGCGACGGCCTGATGCTGGGAATCTGCAACGGTTTTCAAGCGCTGATCAAGTTGGGGCTTGTTCCGAACGGCACAATTACCGAAATTGGTTCCAACGACCCGACGCTGACCTTCAACACCATCGGCAGGCACGTTTCCCGCATGGCTTACACACGGATTACCTCCGTCAAATCACCATGGTTTGCAGGGGTGAACGCAGGGGATGTGTTTGCAGTGCCGGTTTCCCACGGAGAGGGTCGTTTTGTCGCGGACAAGGCAACCATTGAGACCCTTGCGGCCAACGGGCAGATTGCCACACAATACTGTGCGCCCGACGGTTCCCCTTCGCTCGACATAACCTGGAATCCGAACGGCTCGGAATTTGCCATTGAAGGGATCACCAGTCCGGACGGGCGCATTCTGGGAAAGATGGGTCATTCCGAACGCCGCGGGGAAAACCTTTACAGAAATGTGCCCGGCAACAAAGATCAGAAGATCTTTGCTTCCGGTGTCTCTTACTTCAAATAAAACATTTTCCGGGAGGGTTGTTTCATGAACGAGTTCTGGGCGCGGCTTTTGCTCGCCGGCGTCGGTATGGTGTGCGGTGCAGTGCCGTTTATTTATTCAATTATTAAGCGCAACGCAATCTGGGGCGCTGTTGTGATGGTCGCCTGCGGTTTTTCGTCCGGTATCGGGTTCCCGTACTTTGCACCTGTTCTTGCCGCTCTGGGGTTCTGGCTGATTTATACCCTTAGCAAAAAACAGGAAGAAAAACTGACCGAACAGAACAATAGACTTTACCGGCAAAAACTGCGAGAGCAGCAGGACGCTGGTCGTGAGGCGATGATTGGAACAATCGAAAACCGGCGCACCGCCAACGCCGCCTGGCCGCCCGTCAATCAGGTGGTCGATCCTGAAGCTTTGCGGGAATTTGAAAACCTGGTTCAAAAGGATTCCGATCATTCCGTTGAAAAATAAAGCAGATCCTGCACAACAGGAAGTGGTAAAATGGGTTCGGCATTAAAAAATACGAAACAGCGCTGCGCCATTATGTCCGCTTTGGAGCAAAGCCCGTTTCCGGTAACCGCCGAGGAACTGGCCGAGAAGGTGTGCCGTGCTGTGCCGGGCATTGCGCTTTCCACAATCTACCGAAACTTGGAACGTCTTTGTGACGCGGGTCAAATCAGCCGCCTTGTTTTTGAAGACGGTGTTGCTCGTTACGAAACCCCCGGCGCTGTGCACGGCCATTATCTGATCTGCACCGGCTGCAGCAAAAAAGTGCGTATTGAAGAATGTCCGCTTTCAGAGCTTTCCAAAAAACTGGAACGGGAAACCGGTTTTTCCGTTCGGGGACACAATCTTCAGCTTTACGGGCTTTGCCCGGAATGCCGCAAAAGCACAGAAAAAAAGCACCGCAGTTGACTCGCTATACTTCATCGACCTCATATAAAGCAAATCTGTTTTCAACTATTAACAATGATGCAATTGTTTCATATTTGGAAAGGATGGAGAACTGTTATGTATAAAATTGGAATCATCGGATACGGGTCTCGTATGAGCGATTTTGTGGATCGCATCATGGAAACCGGCAGCGCTCTTCCTGTCGCTATCGCCGACCCGGATCAGGAAAGTGTCAAAAAGCGTGCTGAAAAACATTCCTTAAAAGGAATCATTTTTTATTCCACCGCGGAAGAGATGTTGGAAAAAGAAAAACTAAACGGAATTTGCATTGGCACCCGCTGTTCCAGCCATACTCACTTCGCCCTGCTTGCCGCCGGATATGGCGTTCCCGTATTTCTGGAGAAACCGGTAGCAACTAATGAAGAAGACCTTACTCGTTTATTTGCTCTTCTTAACAGAAATGAGCAGTTCCTAATTTCTTTCCCCCTGCGCTTTACAAAAATTGTCCAGTGCGTCAAAGAAATTATTGATTCCGGCAAAATCGGCACTGTTCAGCACGTTCAAGCCTACAACAATGTTCCCTACGGCCGCGGCTACTATCACAAGTGGTATCGGAACGAAGAAGAAACGGGTGGTCTGTTTCTCCAAAAGTCCACTCATGACTTTGATTACATCAACTACCTGTTAGGAGATTTGAAACCTGTTCGAATTTGTGCCATGGAATCCAAGCAGATTTTCAAAGGAAGCAAACCTGTAGGGCTGATGTGCAAGGATTGTGACGAGCGCACTACCTGTCCTGAAAGCCCGGAAAACGTTAAGTCCTACGGCGACAGTTATATCATCGGTGAATACTGCTGCTTTGCCAAGGACACAGGGAATCACGACAGCGCCAGTGTGATCATCGAATACGACACTGGAATGCACGTGGTCTATTCTCAAAACTTCTTTGTCCGAAAAGGCGCCCAGAAGCGCGGCGCACGGCTCATGGGTTACTCTGGTACGGTCGAATTTGATTTTAATACAGGAATCGTCACAGTATATCATCACAACGATGAAATCGTGGAGACTTACCAAGTCAATCAGAACGGACCCCACTTTGGCGGCGACAACATTCTTGCAAAAAACTTTGTGGATATGATGGCGAAGAAGGCTTCTTCCCGGGCTACACTACGGGAAGGCATTCACAGCGCGGATATGTGTCTGAAAGCCAGAACATCCGCTCAGGAACATCGGTTCGTAGATTTTTCCTGATTCCGATCAGCATTGAAGGATAAAGATAATCCGTTAGTTCCTCTACTTAGATTCTTCTCATCTTTTTATGCGGCAAACTGTTAAGAGCACTTGTTTTCGCCATGAATACTTCCCTGCTGCTTCTAATTGCGCAGTCGGCAGGATCGCGCAATTAGAAGCAGCAGGGCTTTTTTCTTGGATAACAATGCAAAGGCAGTAAAAAAACAGAGGTATACCAGCTTGGGTATACCTCTGTTGAAGGCTTTTGGTTTTCGGTTTTACTTAATAAGTCCGCTTTCTTGCAGCAGAATTTCAATATCGCTACCTTGGACCTTTTTCAAAACAACCTTGAGCAATTCTTTTTCGGCAAAAGAGAGCTTTGCTTCGCTGATCGGCTTTTTGTCGATGGCGTAATAGCATGCGCGCAAAATTTCACGCACATCGTACTTACTACCCCAGACTTCCGGCACGCCACGGTCAATATTAAGCAGCGTGTAGACCGATTCCATACCGGTACGCATGGAATACTCGGTAGTGAAGATGGTGTCGCGCGGAGTCTCGGCGAATTGACCGATGAAGGCAAAGTTCACTGCACCGTCAGGAACTACTTTCGGGCGGTCGGACTCCTTGCGAGGCTGGAAGAAAGCGTTGATATAGGGCATAAAGCAAGTTGTGGTGTTGCAAGCATCGTGCGCCAGTGCGTCAATTTTCTCGGTCGGCACGCCGATATGATACAGCCACTCACGGCAAACCTCTTCGCCGGTGCAGTCGCGCATGGCTTTTTTTACATAATTGCCCTCCTTATTGGTGTTGAGGGAATACAGCCATACAAGCACCATATTCTTGTCCTGCGACTTAAACTGGGGCTGGCGGTTGATCGTCCAAGAGAGGTACCAGTTGTCGGTGCTGTCCTTTACAGTTACGATACCGCCCGTGGTCACTCTGCCGGCGCGCGGATCACGCTTGCAAACATTCATGATATGCTGAATGATTTCCTCGTTGGAGGTGGCAACGGTAGCGCTCATCCAGTTGGTAGCATCAACATCGCTGCAGAATTTATCAGGATTTCCGTATTCACCATTTTTCGCCTGAGCGGCGATGGCCTTCCACATATCCCACGACTCCCCGCAGCCGTTCTTAACGCCGGAAAGATCCGGCGCATGGGTCTGGTCACCGTAGCAGGAGGTGTCGGTACAGCAGCCGTTTGTGATAAACACGAGATCATCCTCGATGAGATCAATGGTCTGTTCTTTACCCCCCTTAACATAGACAATCTGCTTTGCAACCTTCTTGTCGCCTTTGGTTTCGATAATGACATTCTTCACATCCATGCCGTATTCAATGCGCACACCGTGGGATTCAAGATATTTTACAAGCGGCAGGATCATACTCTCGTACTGATTGTACTTAGTGAAGCGCAGAGCGCTGAAATCCGGAAGGCCATCAATATGATGCACATATCGGCAAAGATAACGCTTCATCTCCAAAGCGCTGGACCAGCGCTGGAATGCAAACATAGTCTGCCAGTAGAGCCAGAAATTTGTGCTCCAAAAGCTATCCGGCAGAACATCGGAGATCTTCTTGTCTTCCAAATTTTTTTCCGGTGTTAAAAACAGCTTGGAGAGTGCCATGGCCGAATCTTTATCAAGCTCGAATTTTTTATCGGTGTGGGCGTCCTGGCCGCACTTTACCGTCGCACGGCAGAGGGAGTAGTTTGGGTCGTGCTTGTTAAGCCAATAATACTCATCCAGAACCGAAACGCCGGGCGTCTCGATGGACGGCACATCGCGGAAGGTATCCCACATCACCTCAAAATGGTTGTCCATTTCGCGGCCGCCTCTCATAAAGAAGCCCTTGGTAACATCCTTACGGCCGTCGCAGCTGCCGCCGGCAAGCTCAAGCTTTTCAAGCAGATGGATATGCTCACCCTTCATCTGTCCGTCACGCACCAGATAGAACGCAGCCGTCAGGCCGGCAAGTCCGGTGCCGATGATGTAAGCAGATTTTTTATCTACATCCTTCGGCTTTTCAGGATGAGCGAATGATTCATAAGTCCCTGCAGAGTAATACATAATGAAAACCTCCTGTTTTTCTTTATGTCCTCATTATACCCAGTCTTACCTCCTTTACAATAAACAGAAAAAACTCCGTGATAAGATTTTTATCACGGAGCATCATTGTGTAAAAAATTTTATCAGATTCTGCGAAATGATAAAATCAAAGCTTAAATCTGGAAAGAGCCGTTGACATAGAGCCTTTTATCAGTTTGGCAAGCCTGTCCACGATTTGCTGCGGATCTTCCCGCATGTCCTCCTTAATCCAATCAAGCATAAGCCCGATAAACATATAACCGTAAACCTGAGCAATAAACCGCTTATCCTCATCCCTGACGGCTGTTCCGCTTGATTCCTCATCAATCACGCCGAGCAGCAGCTGATCCACCAGCGGTTGCAGATATTTTTCAACCTGCTCTCTGTGTACGCAACGGTATACATTCAGGATAAACGGCTTATTTTCCTGAACGGCTTCAAAGATCTGCAGCAGCCCCTGCTGCCAGGTCTCATAGGTCTTTTTCTCATCCAAAGCCCGCTTGGCATCCTCAAGGCAGGACCATTCCACCAGATCGTAAATATCCTTAAAATGATAATAGAAGGTCATGCGGTTAATACCGCAATCCTCGGCTATGTCACCCACTGTAATTTTGGTGAGCGGCTTTTTCAATAAAATATTTTTTAACGATTGCTCCAGGGCACGTTTTGTCACCTGCGACATAATGCGTTTTCCTTTCGGATAAATTCTTTGCAAACATTTTGCATGGCATAATTATATCATATTTTCAGTTATAAACAAAATACTTTTCTTGCCTAAAGACTTTATCTTCTTTTACAATAAGGGGTGCAAAATTTTGTTAAGAGGTGCATTCTGAATGAAGTGTAGGTGCACTCTGAATGAAGACGGTTGAACTCGGTATCGGTTATGTGATATACTTATACCAATTTGTGATATACTCATACCGATTTGCTTTGCCACGGAAGCGGTAAATTTGATTATGACGATGAGTCGGTTCTTTTATGAGAGGAGTGCCCGACATGGACTTTGAACAACTTGCAAAAATAGAAAATGAAAGCGAGCGTGTAAACAGAACGTATGATATATTCAACGAGGACATCAGACTCAATCATTCAAAAGCCGCACGGGTCGAATTTCTGACCACTGTTCACTACATAGAAAAATACTTGAAAGAGGGCAACAAGATACTCGACGTCGGTGCAGGTGCAGGCGAATATACCCTTTACTTTGCTCGCAAAGGATATGAAGTATCGGCGCTTGAACTTGCCGATACCAATATTGCTGCTTTCAGAAAAAAGCTCACGCTCGAAGATAAGATCGATCTTGTTCAAGGCAACGCTCTCAATCTCTCTCGTTATACAGATAAGTCCTTTGACATCGTGCTTCTGTTCGGTCCGCTTTATCATTTGAAAAATGACGCGGATAAACAGAAATGCATATGTGAAGCAAAACGTGTCTGCAAAGACGACGGCAAGATCTTTTTTGCTTTTATTTCCAACGACTTTATTTTTCTCACCGAACTTGAACACGATGTTAATTACTTTTCAAGCGGCGATTACGACAAGGAAACGTTCAAGCTCAACGATTTTCCGTTTGTATTCCACACGGTTGACGCCGCGAGAAATCTGCTTGCTAACAGTGGAATCAACGTACTTCACGAGGTCGCGTCCGACGGAGCAAGTGAACTGGTGGCGTCAAGGATCAATGAAATGAGCGACAAGGACTATGCGCAGTACCTCCGTTATCATTTCTATATCTGCGAAAAACCAGAATTACTTGGTATGACAAACCATCTGTTGTTTGTGGGGGAAAAGAAATGACAAATTGATTCGGCAAATTTTCGTAGGCTGTACTAAGGCTGAGCGATACCCCATAAATGAAACGGCAGCCTTCAAAACAAACGATAGCCCACCCTCATCCGGCTTTCTTGAGGACTGGCTCGGTAGCGGGCTGTCGTTCTGTCCGGCGGAAACCGAGAACCGGTAGAAGTCCCAGAATATTTAAAGCAGGGCATTTGGGCAAAAAGAAAGAACTCTAACTTTGATAGAAAGTCGACGGCGATGCACCCTCCTTACGGAGAAATTGCACCCCATCGGTTTATTTTGCCCCCTGCCAAATAGAGTGGGGGTTTGAAACACACTAACCGGAATTTGTACGCTTGAACCATGCATCATAAATGCGATAAGCATATTTTCCTTCTTACAATAATGCTTCCGATGATTGTGCCAATAAAAGTAACCGGTGCAACTCTGACAAACAGATACTCGAAAGTGTGAAAAAAAGTTCCTGCAATTGCAGTCTCTGGGTCATTGAAATTCCAATTCAGATATGGGCTTTGCAATGCAATCAGAATCGCAAAAATCACGATGATAATCGCTGCCAATGAGAGCAGTAACCAATAAAGTGCTTTCCATTTTGATAAGTTCCTTTTTGCAAGCAGTAAGTTTATCACTTCCAACTTTTCTGCAATTACTTTCAAATCCTCAATCGGCGTTTCAATGACTGTTTCTCCTAATAATGTGCTAACAGGTGTTTCAAGTGCCTTCGAAACGGAAATCAGCATATCGGCATCCGGAACCGACAGTCCTTGCTCCCATTTGGAAATCGTTTGTCTCACCACATTCAACTTAATCGCAAGTTCCTCTTGCGAAAGCCCTTTGGATTTTCTGATTGTTTTAATGTTTTCACTTAGCATTATGAGCAACCTCCTTTTTGCCTTCATTATAGGGAAACATGCCCATTGCTACAAGCAACGTATATTAACATGAAGAAACAATTGCGATGTACCTCCACAAACTTCGATTTATCAAATTCAGTATATCATAAAGCCTGAAACAAGGAATGCTATAAAAAATTCCACCGTGATTCTATCAAAATCACGGTGGAATTTTGGCGGAGAAGAAGGGATTTGAACCCTTGCGACGGTTACCCGCCCTACTCCCTTAGCAGGGGAGCCTCTTCACCACTTGAGTACTTCTCCATTTGGTGAAAATTCAATTGACGCGCATATTCGCCCTCTGCCAAAGTGGCGGAGGGGAAGGGATTCGAACCCTTGGCTCTTGCGAGTCACTGGTTTTCAAGACCAGCTCCTTAAACCACTCGGACACCCCTCCGAATAATACGACGGTCGTAATTATAGCACACATATTGCATATTGTCAATGCTTTTTTAGAAAAAGCCACGACAGGCTTGTAGAAAAAGCCACGACAGGCTTTTTTTGCACAAAATTGGCTGCTGATTGATTTTTTCCTATCCGTGTATTATCATTAATATGAAACTACAATCATGCCGAGCCGGTTCGGTTGCAGAAAAGGTCGTGATCCGAAATGAAATGCTGCATTGCAAATTCCGGAATAGCCCCATTACAAATTATTTAGAGGTAAACCATGACTATTTCGGACAAAAACATATATCCGCGAACAGGAGACTTTCGGACAATTTACTTGCGGAGTGTAATCACTGACCCCAGCATTACCGTGGGAGATTACACGATATACAACGATTTTGTAAATAACCCCGAAGATTTTCAAAAAGACAACGTATTATATCATTACCCGGTTAACTGGGATAAACTGCAAATTGGTCGGTTCTGCTCTATCGCCTGCGGCGCAAAATTTTTATTTAACAGTGCCAACTATTCGCTGCAGTCACTGTCTTCTTACCCTTTCCCGTTGTTTTTTGAAGAATGGAACAGCGACCCGGGAAACGTAACCAATGCCTGAAAGGTGATATTGTGATCGGAAATGATGTGTGGATTGGGTACGAAGCGGTAATTCTGGCCGGTGTAACAATTGGCGATGGCGCTATCATCGGTGCCCGGCCGTAGTAACAAAAGATCTCCCTCCTTACACCATTATGGGCGGCGTCCCCGCAAAACCGATCCGCAGACGCTTTTCAGAAGAAACTGTCGAAAAATTGCTGGCAATTCGGTGGTGGGACTGGCCGAAAACAAAAATTGCACAAAATCTTTCCGCAATTCAATCCGGAGAACTCTGCCGCTTAGAACTTTAAAAATCAGTCGGGCAGGCAACACAAACCGCACCCGGAACCATTTCTCTCATGAAATACGGCTCCGGGTGCGATTTTAATTATGACGGTTATTTTGCCTGTTTCTTCATCTCAAGCAGTTCTTTGCCACGTTCCAGCAGAATCGGAGGATGTATGGAACAGGATTCCCGGCGCATGGACGGGATATGTTTCAGCATAACCACCGCAGCGCTGAGAATAACGCCAACCCCTACCGGACTGACCGGGTGAAAGATTGCTGTATCCAAAATCAGAATAGCCATTGTGACAGCAGCGCAATAAGCGTTTGTTTTGACAACACAAACCGTGGAAAAGAAAATAAACAGCGCCGCCAGAACCCAACCGGAAGAAATCAGCGGCAAAATGGCAATGCAGACACCAAACAGCGCCGCAATTGCTTTACCCCCGCGAAATTTTGCCATTGGGGAAAAGGCATGGCCCAACACCGGCGCAGCAACGACCAACGCAAACAGCGCATCGCCCGCATCCAAGCGGCGAAGCGCAAAATGAACCGGAAAATATCCCTTTGCCAAATCCAGCGCCAAGCACAGCAGCCCTATTGCAACTCCTCCGTATTTCATCGCGTTAGCCGTACCGGGATTATGATCATCGCTGACACTGACAATATCAATCCCTTTCAGCAGCTTTGGCACGAGCCAGCTGAACAGAATGCCGCCGCAAAAATAACCGACAGCAATAAAGAAAAAATATTCCCATTTCATTTTTACTTCCCACCCTTCTCATGATCTTTTGCTCAATGATGCTACGATTTCACATGTTCTGCCAACAGGTCGCAGATGCGCTGCGCTGCATCGGCATGAAAATGCTCTCGCTGCGCGCGCAGCATGGCCTCGCGCTTTTCCGAATTCTGCAGCAATTCCACGGCCAATTCGGCCTCTTGTTCTACGCTTGTTCCGACAACAGACATTCCTCTGGAAGAAAAAAACTCCGCATTTTTGGTTTCGCAGCCCGGGATTGGAGCGGTATGAATCAACGGAATGTTTTTCGCAGCGGCTTCCGATGTAGTTAATCCACCGGGTTTGGTAAACAAAACATCAGCAGCGTCCATATACAGTGCAACCTGTTGAGTAAATGGAAGCGGCAGAACGTTTGATTTTTGCACGAAACGCCGCTGCAGCTCATGCAGCAGCGACTCGTTTTTTCCGCACAGGATAACAATTTGCGCGTGATCCTTAATGCGACGCAGTATTTGTTCGGTCAGATCGCCGGCATGCCCAAATCCCATGCTGCCGGACATAATCAGATACATCGGCAGCTTTTCAGGCAAACCCAATGCACGGCGGGCTTCTTCTTTTGTTTGATGATGGCCAAAAAACGCCGCGCCGACCGGAATACCAAAGCTGTACATCTTTTCTTCGGGAACTCCGCGGCGAAGAAATTCCCCGCGCAGGTCCTCATGCGGAATCACCAGCGCGTCACACTCGGTTTCCTCCACAAAAGGAATGCAGGTGTAATCCGTTGCAACAAATACGGAATAAAACGGAGCCTTTTTGTGCCGGCGAAGGCTTGTCAATGCCTCTGCGGAAAACAGGTGCGTTGTCACCACTGCATTAAAACCGTTTTGTGTAATATAATCATACAGCTTTTGACGGTACAACCGGTTGGCAAAATAAACTGGAGATTTCAGCCGGGGATTGCTGATTGCACCGCCTGCACGATAAAGCCGATAAAAGAACTGCGGCGCATGCGTTGCGACGCCCATGTAGGTCGCACACACCCGTCGGGAAATCTTTTCACTTGCAAAGCGAAGGCCTTCCTCCATGGAGCATTCGATTCCACGGCGTTCCAGCTCCTCCCGAACAGCGGCAGCAGCCGCATTGTGACCTCCGCCGGTTGCGCTTGACAAAATCAATACTTTCAAACGACTCCCGCCTTTCTCGTCTGCAGAACACAGCTTCCCGCCGTGCCGCTGCTTGATTCAGCAGCGGCGCGGCATGTGGGACAAAAACCTGTTATTTGTGATATTTTCCCCCGCTGCTGATTTGAAATGCACGGTAAATCTGCTCACAGATCATAACACGGGCCAACTGGTGCGGAAACGTCATCGGCGACATAGAAATCCGCCTGTTGCACTGCTGCTTGACGTCTCTGGAAAGCCCCCAGGAACCGCCTATAAGAAAAGCCATGCTGCTTACACCGCCCACCATGGCGGAATCCATACTGGCTGCAAGCGCCTCAGAGGAAAGCTCCCGTCCTTCAATACACAGCGCAATCGTTCGACATCCTGCCGGAACACGTTCCAGCAAGCGCCGGCCTTCCGCCTGCAGCGCGGCATCAATCTGCGCCTTTGAAGCGTTTTCCGGCACACGGGATTCCTCTACTTCATCAATTTCAAAACGGCAAAACGCGGAAAGCCTTTTGGAATATTCTGCACATGCTTCCCGCCAATAGCTTTCTTTCAACCTTCCAACGCAAAGAATCCGAACGGAAAGCAAGATTCGCCGCCTCCTTCTGCTTAAAAAATCGAAATATGTCCTGCGCCGTTTTCCCGCGGCGCCACCGTAAGCGCATAATCAAGATTTTCCCGCATTCCATTTTGCTTCAGCTCCGCACGGGAGGTTTCCAGCGCAAGCTCCGGCAGATTATTCTCCCGGCTTAAATGCGCCAGAACAAAGCGCGTGGAACCTTTTCGGATAAGCCGGGGCAAAATCTCCGCACAGCTTTCGTTGGAAAGATGGCCGATATCGGAAAGAATCCGCCGTTTGAGCGGGTACGGATAACTGCCGTTTTGCAGCATTCGTACATCATGATTGGATTCCATCACCACCAGGTCACACCCGGAAATGGCATCTGTCACCTCTTCGCTTAAATACCCGAGATCGGTGGAAAGTGCCGCAGTTCTTCCGTCCGGCAAGCTCATAACATACCCATACCCCTCACGGCAATCGTGCGAGGTATGAAACGGCCTGACCTGGATGCCGGCGGCTTCCACCCCGGCGGCTCCCAGCACTTTCGGCTTGATGCCTTCCGGCATCAGCCCCTGTTCCAGAATCGCGCTGCAGGTTCCCTCAGATGCATAAACGGGAACCCTGTATTTTTTTAAAAATACCCGCAGTCCGCGCACATGATCGATGTGCTCATGTGTAATAAAAATTCCGCCTAGGCTTTCCGGCGCAATCCCCACACTTTGCAGCGCGGCAGTTGTTTTTTTTGCGCTCATTCCGATATCGATCAGAATACCGCCGTCACCGTTGCCAAAATACATTGAATTTCCGCTGCTTCCGCTGAAAAGCGGAAAAAATCTTGCCATATATCTGCGTCACGCCTTTCGTGATCTCCGAATGTGCAGCCTTTACCGGTGTGTCCCCAGAAAGAAAAGCGCTACCGTACCCGGCCCGGAATGTGCTCCGATTACAGGATCAATATAATTGATCACAATATCCTTCACTTTCATGCGGTGCCGAACCTCCTGCGCCACAAATGCAGCGTCCTCTTCACAATCCCCGTGCCCGATAAAAACAACCTGCTTTTCAGGCTCGGTTACCGTTTGCTCCATGTGGTCCACCAGAGCAAGCAGCGATTTTTTGCGGCCGCGCGCTTTTTCCATGTTAATCAGACGTCCTTCGTCATCCACATGTAGCACCGGCTTAATGCCCAACGCAGTGCCGACGATTGCCGTTGCAGCAGAAACACGACCGCCCCGTTTGAGAAAATGCAGATCTTCCACCGTAAACCAGTGACAAAGGTTTCCCCGATGTTCCAACAGCCAAGCAACAACCTCGTTAAGAGATTTTCCTTGTTTTCTCAGCAAACCTGCATAATAAACGAACAATCCCTCGCCCATGGAGGCGCACCGGGAGTCCAGCACGACGACACGGCGCTCCGGATACTTTGCTTTCAGCTCTTCCGCCATCATCTGGGCGACATTGCAGGTGCCGCTCAGCGCAGAGGAAAAAGCCACATATAGCAAGTCCTCTCCGGCAGAGAGCACCTTTTCAAAGGCGTCCCGACAGGTCTCCGCATTCAGCGCGGCCGTTACCAGCACATCCCCGCTGCGAAGCATGGTATAAAACTTTTTGTTGTCGGTCTTTTCACCTTTCACATAACTGGTGTATTCCTTCATCCCGTTGCGCACGGTCATAGAAAGCACGGTAATATCCAGTTCATCAATTAATTCGTCTGTTAAATTGCAGCAGGAATCGGTTATCAGGGCAAAACTCATGCGATTCAACTCCCTTCCATTATTTGTTTTGCTCCGGCATAACACCGCTTGCTTGAGCCGGCTCCTTTATTCCTTCCAGTTTCGTTTTTGCTTTATCCGCCGGTTCGTCCTGCCAAACGGGTAACTCCTCCTCGGCTTTGCAGTGGTTCCGTTTGATGGCAAAAAAACCAATCACAGCTATCATCAGCGCACCAAGCGCATCCACGATCAGATCCTCCATCGTGTCGGCGAGCGCTTCCCGGCCCACCAGCATTTCTCCGCTTTCCAGACGGAATTTCTGCATGTTCAGCCCGAGAATTCCGTCAAAGGTAAATTCGTAAATTTCCCACAATACGCCAACCATCACCGCAAAACAAAAGGCAAACAGTGAAACGAAGAGCGGCGACAGGTCGATCTTGACTTTTTTGCTGCGGTTGAGCAGATTGACAACTGAAAAACCAAGCGTACCGAGCATCCCGCCGCTGAAGGTATGCAGAATGGTATCCCAGTTTGCAAAGCGGTAATAAAAGCTTCGCACTTCTCCCAGATAAATTGCGCCGTACAAAAAAACAAAAAACAGAATCTCCATGGAATCCGGAATTTCAAATTTCAGCTTCCGCTCCAGCATCATTGGCAGGAACATAATGACGCCGCCTGCCGCACACTGCAGCAGCATAAGAACATAGTCGCTTTTCTGACGGTATTCCGTGTTGGCGGCATCGTCCGGCGCAACCACAAGCATCACAGCGGCATAGATAATGGAGAGTGCCAGTGACACAAACACAAACCAGAAAATTCCTTTTTTCCAGCGCAATCTTGTGCATTCCTTCATCAGTCAGTTCTCCCTTCTGTGCGGATTATTCCTGCGTCATCATGCGGTACATGGCTTCCAAGCAGATAACCGCATGACGCCGGAGCTCCTCCGGATCGCAATGCTCACCCGCCGTATGCATTCCTCCGCTTTTGCCGCCGGAAAATTCTGCACCGAAAGCAACGCCGCGGCCCTGCAGCGCACGCGCATAGGTTCCGCCACCGGTAGCATACACCAGCGCCTTTTCACCTGTTACATCCTCGTATGCGCCGCATAAAAGCTGCACAAGGCTGCTTTCCGGGGGAAGATAAAGCGGTTTTGCGTGATGCAGAATCTGGCATGAAACCCCGGCCTGTTCTGCCGCCGCGCGCAGAGCGGCAATCAGCTCTTCACCATTTTTTGTAACCGGATAACGGATGTCACAGCCGATTCGGATGGCATCGCGTTCAGTTTTCAGATAACCGACGTTCAACGTCAGACCCCCGGACGGCTCATCCTCACATTTGACACCGAGGGAAGCGCCGTCCAGCTCACGGCCGATTTTTTCGGCGACAAAATCACACACAGCGCTCCCCGTGGATCCCATGGCATTCTTTAAAAGCTGCAGAAGCGCGGTTGCCGCGTTGTTGCCCTTATGCGGTTCCATGGCGTGCGCCGCAGTGCCGGAAACGATCAAATTAATTTCACCGCACGTTTCCATCACAGAAACGCCGCACGGTGAGGTTGGCGCCAGCTTGCGCAGGCACGCCGCCAGTTCATAGTCATTCGGCAGAGAAGCCGAAGCCTTGCCGACAACTGCATTGACCGCTTCTCCGCCGCTGACCGCAAAACGGGCAATCTTCGGAGAAGAAAATTCAAACTGCAGAATTCCTTTTTCTCGGTTGCAGACGGTATATTCCGAATCCGGAGTAAAGGCCGCGCGCGGCAGCGAATGCGCGGAAAAGTACTGCTCAAGGTCTTCCATCCCGTGCTCCTCGCCCGCTCCGAAAATAACACGCATTTCGCGTTTTCCGGTCACTCCGGCGTCCTTCAGCGCTTTGAGGCAATACAGCGCCACAACAGCCGGGCCTTTGTCGTCGGCAACGCCGCGCCCAAACCACAGACCGTCCTGCTTTGTCAGCGTAAAGGGATCGGTTTTCCAACCGGTTCCGGCCGGCACAACATCCACATGTGCCAAAACGGCGTCGTATTCCTCGCTGTTGCCCCAGGAGGCATGACCGGCGTAATTCCCCGTGTTCTCGGTTTTCAGGCCCATCTCTTCGGCACGGTGCAGGATAAATTCAAGAGCCCGCGCGCTTTCTTCGCCGAACGGTTTGCCCGGCTGCTCATCTCCCTTAACAGAGGGAATCGCGACCAGCGCCGCCAGATCCTGTTCTATCTGATTCCAATCCTTTAGGATGCGTTCTCCAAACATGAAAACTCCCCTTTTCAAAATAAATTCACGACACTCTTTCAACCGAAAATTCTATCGGTTCTCTTGTAGAATATCTTTTTTTATTCTACCATAGTTTGCTCATATTTGCAAAACAAAAGGCAAAAAACGTCTTACAGCAATTATTTTTTGCAGAGTGTTCCTCATCTGTCGGAAAACGGATCTCGACCATTTCCCGTACAAACGGATCTCGACCATTTCCCGTAGGGGATTGATTTTTTTCGGAATAAGCGTTAAAATAAAATGAATTATTAATATAAACGACAGACAGAATTCAGGAAGAGCGCCGATTCGGTGCTTCTGTAAAAATGGAGGAGCGGTCCTTGTCAAATACGAGTCAAGAAATTCAAAAGCGCAGAACCTTTGCAATTATTTCACACCCGGACGCCGGTAAAACAACATTGACCGAAAAATTTCTGCTTTACGGCGGTGCAATCGCTTCAGCCGGTATGGTCAAGGGCAAAAAATCGATGAAGCACGCAGTTTCGGACTGGATGGAGATCGAAAAGCAGCGTGGAATTTCCGTCACTTCTTCAGCAATGCAGTTTAATTACGAAGGCTATTGCATTAATATTCTGGATACCCCCGGTCATCAGGATTTTTCCGAGGATACCTACCGCACGCTGATGGCGGCGGATTCGGCGGTCATGGTAATTGATGCATCCAAGGGCGTGGAGCGGCAGACGATCAAGCTGTTTAAAGTTTGTGTTCTGCGGGATATTCCTATTTTCACGTTCATTAATAAGATGGATCGTGATTCGCGCGATCCGTTTGAGTTGTTGGAAGAGATCGAAAATGTCCTTGGCATCAAAACCTGTCCAATCAACTGGCCGATTGGTTCGGGCCGCGACTTTAAGGGCGTTTTTCAGCGCGATAACCGCAAGGTGATCGAATTCACGTCAAACGGCGTTGCCAAAGAAGCGTCAACGGTGGAAGCCGGGCTTGATGAAAGCGATACGCTGGAGCAGCTGCTGGGGCATGAGCTGCACAGCCGGCTGGTGGACGACGTTGAACTGCTCGACGGCGCCGGAGACGCGTTTGATTTGGACGCAGTGCGCCACGGCAAGCTTTCTCCTGTGTTTTTCGGGTCAGCGTTGACCAATTTCGGTGTGGAACCGTTTTTGGAAGATTTTTTGAAAATGACAACTTCGCCGCTACCGCGCAGTACAGCTGACGGTATTGTGGATCCGTTTGACGAACGGTTTTCTGCCTTTGTGTTTAAGATTCAGGCAAATATGAACAAGGCGCACCGCGACCGGATCGCCTTTATGCGCATCTGCTCCGGAAGGTTCGAAAAGGGAATGGAGGTGCAGCATGTGCAGGGCGGCCGCAAGATCAAGCTTTCGCAGCCGCAGCAACTGATGGCGCAGGACCGGGAAATTATTGAGGAAGCATATGCGGGCGATATCATCGGCGTATTTGACCCGGGTATTTTTTCTATCGGTGATACGGTTGCCTCTCCGGATTTCAAAGTTAAATTTGAAGGGATCCCCACCTTTGCACCGGAACACTTTATGCTGGTGCGCCAAAAAGACACTATGAAGCGCAAACAGTTTGTTAAGGGAATGGAACAGATCGCGCAGGAAGGTGCGATTCAGATCTTCAAGGAACTTGGCGGCGGCCTTGAAGAGGTTATCGTCGGCGTTGTCGGTACGCTGCAGTTCGAGGTTCTGCAGTATCGGCTGCAGAACGAATATAACGTCGAAATTATTATGAGCGGATTGCCGTATTCAGAAATTCGCTGGATCGCAAATCCGGAGATAGATCCCAAAAAATTGCATTTGAGTTCGGATACCAAGCGTGTGCAGGATCTCAAGGGGAACAATTTGCTGCTGTTTACCAGCCCATGGAATATTGGTTGGGCACTCGATCACAACGAAGGGCTGAAACTGACGGAATTCAGCAGAAATTAACACGCAGCCGGTGTCCGTCTCGCGGTTTGGTGCCGGAGAGATAAGCGGAGAACGGAAAGGAGCGATTTTTATGAGAAAACTATTTCTGCAAAGCGCAGCGTTTGCTGGCGCTGTGACTCCCGAAACGGGAGGAAACAATCATACCTGGATCTGGCTTGTGATACTCGGTGTCGCGGTGGCTGTCGTGGTTGCCATTGCAATTGTTGTGGCGCTCAACAACCGTAAAAAGGATCAGAGCACTTCCTCTGAAACGGATGACAGCGGTGAAAACCAATAATTCTGCGTATGTGCGCGGAATTCGGCTGTTCAAAAAGAGGGTTCCAGGCCGGTTTGTCGTCGGCTTGGAACCCTCTTTCAATTATAACATTGTGGTTGCATATCTCGCAGCAATATTATTGCAGACGGCGGTTTGCAGCAACGAGCGCTTTAGAGATCGCTGTGCCAAGAACAAAGCAGACTGCAGCTTCGACCGCGCCGTTGACGCCAACGAACAAAATCACGAATAGCAGAATGTTGGTGGCGTTTAAGGTGCTGCAGATGGACTGAATGTATTCCGTGTTCCAGAAAAAAACGACCAGCAAGCTCATGAAGAAAATGGTATTCAGCAGCGCTCCGCTCAACGAAGAGACAGAAAAAGAAAGGATGTCTGCTGGAGATTTGTCTGCCCGCTGCAGCGCACGGAAAATAACGCCGACCAGAAAGCCCATCAGAGTGCGCGGCACAATGCAGACCAAAAACGTTAGAAATGGGTTGATGGAAAGCAAAGTGGAACCGAAAAAGCTGATGCCGAAGCACTGAATAAAACTGGTAATGCCGAACTGCAAGCCAAGAATGGTTCCGGCTGCCGGCCCAAGAACGATTCCACCCACAATAACCGGAATCAGGATAAACGTAATCTCAAGTCCGGCCGTGCGCAGGTAGCCGATGGGCGTGAATGCCATCAGCCACACAATGGCGGAAAGCAGCGCAAGCTGCGTCAGGTAAACGATCTGCTTTTTTTTCATCTTCAATTCCTCCTGCTGCTGCTCCTGTTCGGATGCAGCGCATAATGTATGATAAAAAGCGGGAGAATCGCGGTCTGTGCCGCCGGGAGACTGCTTGCGGGCAAAAGCTCCGCAGCGACCGACAAGGCAGGAGTCCGGATCAGCCCATGCTTTTTATACCGGGTCAAATGGTGCTTTTTTTTCCTGATTTCGCTGGTAAAGCATGCGAAGACCGTCCAGAAGCAAATTTTCATCCAGAAAAATTTCGCGGGTACAATGCGGGATCACGACGTGCGCCAACCCGCCGGTCGCAATTACTGTGCAGGAAGCTTCCAGCTCGGCTTCTATCTGGGAACACATCCCGTCAATCATCGCAGCGGCGCCCAAAACAGAACCGGACGCCATGCAGTCGGTCGTATTTTTGCCGATTACGCGGCGAGGCGCTTCCAGGCTGATTTGCGGCAGCTGCGCCGTTCGGCCGCAAAGCGCTTCCAAAGAGATTCGCACACCCGGCATAATGCAGCCGCCCACCATGGCTTTCTGCGCGTCCAGCACGGCGAATGTGGTGGCGGTTCCCATGTCAATAATAATCGAAGGGCAGGGATACCGGTCCAGAGCGGCAACGCAGCCGGCAACAAAATCCGCGCCAAGAGAAGCGGGGTTGTCAATACGAATATCCAACCCGGTTTTGATGCCGGGGCCAACCAGCAAAGGGTGTGTTTTTGTAATTTTTACCACGGCGCGGCGAATGTAAGTTGTCAGCGGAGGAACGACCGAACTGATAATCGAGCCTTCGATTTCCTGCGCGTAGACACCGTTGATGTCCAGAATATCTCGCAGCTCAATCGCGTATTGATCCTCCATACGGGAAGAATCGCTTGCCATGCGGGAAATAAATTTTAGCCGGTCGCCGTTGTAGCAACCGATGGTAATATTTGTGTTGCCAATATCAAGCGCAAGAATCATGGTGCAAACCTCCGGACCTGTATGGTGCAAAAAAGCGCATATTCTTTATTCGTTATTATTTTATCATATTTTGCGAAAAAAAGCCATAGCTCTGCAAAAAATAATAGCTCTGCAAAAAATAATAGCTCTGCAAAAAATAATTGCTGTAAGTGTGTAGGAAATGGTCGAGATCCGTCTGGGAACGAAAGAGTTCCGTACCATCCGGAATATTTCTTGAAAATTCATGTATACAGGAAGACGGAAAAATTGTTGTGCACAAAGCTATGCGTAATCTGAGAGCAGAATATCGGCAGGTTTTATGGCTGATCTATTTTGAAGGATTCAGCAATAGAGCGACCGCAAGGATTATGAAAAAGAGTGTCCCATAACATCGAAACTCTTGTATATCGGGCAAAGCTGTCTCTTAAATCAGAATTATGCAAGGAGGGCTTTATCTATGAAAACCTATGAAGAAATGGCAGAAAGTGCGCTCAAACGCATCGACGAATATGAAACAGTGCAGAAAAAACGTAAAAAAATGATCGTAAAAACTGCATGTCCCATCATAAGTTTTTGTTTTGCTGCACTCCTGGGATTCGGCGTCTGGCAAAACGGTTGGTTTTCCACTCACACCGGCCAAACAGAAACTTCTGTCACAAGTCAGGCAGCAAGCTCTGATGAAAGCAATTCCGCTCTTTCCTCCGGAGAACCTACAAAACCCGGCACATCCGCTTTGGAAGGTACACAGAACCACCTTTTTATCCCGTGGGGAAGCTCTTCCATGGTATTTAAGCCGATAAAAATGATTTCATCGTATTCCTGCAACACTTCAGGCTCCTACACAACACCCGGCAACGGACATTTTTATTTGTCTGGTTCTCTCTCCGGCGCAATAGAAGAATACGGCGACACCGTCCGATATCGTGTTGTGGCAGAAGTATTTCACGATTCGGAAATCGTAACCGACAAGGAAGTCTTTCAGGCAGAAATGGAACGGTTGTTTCAGCTTGGATATATTTCCGCCATTGAAGAATATAACGACGGCACAGAAACATTTGTTTACTTTACGCTGCACGCAACGGCGAAACAATTACAGAACTTTGCTGCCAATCAAAATTTCGGGTATTTCTTCTTTCTCTACGATGAAAAGTGAATTGAAAATCTATAAGAAAATGGCGATGAGCGTATAATCTCAGCGCCATTTTTATATGTTCATTCTTTTTGTCCCGCTGACGCCGGCTCTCTTACAGCTTTGCAAACCGCCGTACGCCGCATGTGTTGATCCAACGACACATCCCCGCGCAGCACGCCGCCAGAGCCACAGCAAACAACAGTAAAAACAGATCGGCAGAAATAACGGGCCGCAGCACCAGAACATACAGCATAGCGGGCAAAACAGCCGCACCCATTGCAGCCAGCATGGAAAGGATACTGCTGATCCCCTGCTTGACCACTGCCACATCGTTGATGTAATCAAACTTGGGGAAATGAAGATTGAGCACAATGCCCAACAGCGCGCAAAAAAATGTAAACACTGCCGGGAGAATCAGCACCGCTGCAATCCCCATGGGAGAGGGCCGCAGCACCAGAATAATGCTGAAAGAAGCAAGCACGGCCGGCGGCAGGGCGATTACCAGATGACAGTTCACTTTGGAAAACAGCACCGTTGCCGCTGAAACCGGAATCACTTTGACGATCCACAGATTTTTTCCCTCCAGCGAAACACTTGGCGCGGAAATAATATTGGTCGATTCCAACAGACAGATCATAACAGTAGCCGCGGCAGGCAGATACGGTGCAATCTCTGGAATTGAAGCAGCCGCTATCACAGGCAGGTCACGGTATAACGCCAGAGCAACCGCTGCCGCAAGCGTAAAAAAGCTGCCAAGCGCAGCGTTCATGATATACATTCCGTTGGCGCCGAAGTGAAACAGCTCTTTTTTCAATAGGGCAACGGAGGCGCTGCCGGTTTTCAGCGGCTTCTCCCGATATTCAATACGGGAAAAACCGCGGTTTCTGGTAGCCAGACGAATCAACGTGCGGGAAAGCACCCAATAAACCAATGCAAACGGCACCAGACAACAGGACGCAAAACCGCCCATGGCGGCAAAATTTCCATCTGCTGCCGCCATGCCCAGCGCCCACGCCGGAAAAAGCGCTCTCTGCACCGCAGCAGCGATGGTTGCACCGTTGCTCAGCAAAAAATCAAGCGAACCTTTCAGATTTGCAAAACAATAAAAATAGATCCCCAAAAACGCCAGTGAACAGGCGACCGTAATCACAGACTTGTTTCGGACGCGATTCATCAGCAGAGTGAACAGCCAACCGAGAATACTGGCTGCCGCCGTATTCAGCAGCGGCAGCAGCAGGCAGGAAACCGCAAAGCAGATAACGCCTGAAATATTGGCCGGTTGATGGGTCAGCCAGACAACGCCGGCCGGCAGCATGACTAAAAGCTCAAAAAGCAGATTCATCACCAACAGTACCGCCATGCGGGAAGCAAGAATATAAGCCGGCGGAATCGGCATGGAGAACAGCAAATCGTTGTCGTGGGAAGCAAACAGCTGCTGCTGTGCCGTAAAAACGCTTCCGATCAGACAAAGCGCAAACGCCATCATTCCGGCAAATGCAAAGTACAGCCAGCCAAGCCCTGCTTCCGCCAACGGCAACAGCGAATAAAACAACATCGAAAACATCAAAAGCATACAGCCGATCACATAACCCGCAAAGATTCCTATCAGCACCCGAAAGAGCGGCGAACCCTTTTTCCTGTTTCGCGATCCGTGAACCCACAGATCTGCCAAAGAAGCCATGCGGATTTTCAGCAAAGCACCAAACACGGGTTTATCCCTCCTGTTTAAAAATGCAGAAGCGTGCAATTGTTTTAACTGTGGAAAATTACTGCTCTTCCAGTTCAAGGAAAACGTCCTCCAGCGACTGATCTCCCCGAACATCTTCCATGCCTCCGGTGCGGATCAGCTTGCCTTCCTTGATAATCGCCACCTGATCGCAGAGCTTCTCGGCGACCTCCAGCACATGGGTGGAAAAAAAGATTGCGCCGCCTTCGTCACACAAGCTGTGGAGAATGGTTTTCAGCTTGTGGGTGGCAACCGGGTCAAGTCCCACAAACGGTTCATCCATAATCAGGAGCTTCGGCTTGTGCAGCAATGCCGAAATGACTGCGAGCTTTTGCTTCATTCCGTGCGAATATGCGGAAATCGGCTGTGCCAGATCTTGTGTCAGCTCAAACAGATCCGCGTATTGGCGAATGCGTTCCTCTCGCTCCTTCTGCGGAACACCGTAAACGTCCGCCACAAAATTCAGATATCGAACGCCGGAAAGAAATTCGTAAAGATCGGGGTTGTCGGGAAGATAGGCAATTTCCTTTTTGCAGCCGATAGGGTCTGCTTGAATGGATTTGCCGCCGATCAGAATTTCTCCCTGTTCAAACGGTAAAATCCCGCAGCAGGCTTTGATCGTTGTTGTTTTTCCCGCTCCGTTATGGCCGATAAAACCGTAAATCGTACCCGGAAAAATCTTGAGGCTCAAATTATCCACAGCCTTTTTTGCGCCATAGAGCTTTGTCAGATGCTTAATCTCCAAAATCGGTTCACTCATTTTGATTCCTTCTTTCCTGAATCTCCACATAACAGTTTTTCGTCTGCTCAGGCGATTCCAGATTAAAAATATACGCTTCCGCGTCTGTCTGCAAAATCAGATACAATTTCTGCCGGGGGTCGAAGGACACGACACACACACCATATTCGCCGACTCTGAAACGACCTTCACAGAGCGAGTCCAGCCCGGTACCTACCAAACGGGAGTATTGCGGCAGCTCCTTTGTCAGGCTGACTGAACGAATTTCGCTGTACGGTACCGAAAACTGCTCGGTCAAGTGTGTAACGGCGCATGCCTCTTCCGTCATCCGTACCGTCCGCGGAGAAAACTCCTGCGCCATTGCCCAGATGCCGATCAGCGGCATAGCGGCAATTAACAGAGCGCAGACGCCCATGATCACTTTTCCGGCAGGGCGCGCCAGATTAAGGCTCATATTCATACCTACGCGGTCGTTGACGGCAAGATGACGGTCGTTCGGGTTGCAGTAAAACATTCCCCAGATCCAATAGGCATCCTCGTCGACATATTGAACCTTCCCGCATTGTGCCGTAAGTATTTCCTGTGCATGGCGGGTAGAAAACTCGGTATAAAAACAAAGCGCCATCAGCAACAGCGTATATACGCCAGAAAGCACCAGAATACCGACCGGCTGATCTCTGAAAAACCAGAATCCAAGCCCCAACAACGCAGTCGCCCAGGAAATATCGATCCACGCTCTTCCCCAGTTGATCCTACGAACATTGGTCAGCGCTGCGTTAACCGCGGAATTTTCATCCACTACGTCTGCCTTTTGCCGGAAGATAAGCGGATAACAGCAAAAACTGAGCAACACCATTGCGAAAAGCGCACCGCACGAAACAAGCCAACCCGTCAGCTCTTCACCGCGATATGTAACTGCAGCAAGCAGCGCGGGCAGCAGACTAAGCAAAAGCGGCGGAAAAAACCACCAGCCGGAAAGCGGTCCGCGAGTCCTGCCAACCGTACTTAAGTCCACTATTGTCTGGCCCGCATACTGTTGAAAAAACCACTTTTTTCTGCGCTTCAGCGCTTTCAGTCGCAGATGCGCTCTGGCAAAAAGCAGATTTGGCACAAAAATAACCGCCAGAAGCCAGAGAAAAAAAGCAGTCAGCTGAACAGAGAAATAAGGGAGGAAAGAAATCGGGATTCCCAGAGCCGCCAACAAGATTGAGGCGATCCAGATCTTCTTTTTAAATTCAAAACAAATTTGCGCCACCCGTTCGTCATCTCTTGTAAAAAACGGCAGCGTTACCCCGAGAATAATATTCTTTTTTGGTTTCGTTTCATTAACAAAAAACGCCGCCATGACAAACAGCACCGGAAGACAGATCAAATACAGAATCATCCCGACCATGGTATCTCTCATACGGATCTTCCTTTCTGCAGAAAACAGAAATACCCCTGCGGCTGCAACATTACGGTTTTCCTTCAAAAAGCCGGGTGCAAAGCCTTAGAAAATCATCTTTCTCCATTCCAGCCAGCTTTGCTTCGGAAATGATGACGGAAAGCGTTGCTTCCGATTGTGCCGAAAGACAGTTCGGGCCCGGGTCGCCCGCCACAACCGTTCCGCCGCGCCGGTCTGCCAGCAGATATCCTTCCTGCTTAAGCAGCGAATACGCTTTGTTGACCGTCATGACATTCACGCCCGATTCATCCGCCAGCGCGCGAATAGTAGGTAGCCGGTCGCCCGGATTCAGCTGGCCCGACGCGATGCCAACCACGATCTGATTGCGAATCTGCTGGTAAATCGGAAGGTCGGACGAAAAGTTCAGCTGCAGCAGCATTCTCCTGTTTCTCCCCTTTCCGATTCATTCTAAAAGTACATTTTGTATTATTTATAATAATACAAACAATACAATTTGTCAAGCATAAGACAAAAACACAGAACACCCGGAAGGAGCGTATCAGCATGGATCTATATCTTTTACCGGAACAGCAACTTCTTTTTGCCGCACAGGACATACAGGAAATGGAAAACCGTAACCGGATTACGGCTGAATTTGGTCTGCAGCTTTCCCCCTTGGAGATGCAGGAGCTTTGCGTAGAACACGCTGAGGCGCTTAAAAATTCCGGCAGGGTCGAGCTTGGAGGTGGTATCTTGCAGCAGCTTGCCGCAGCCTTTGCAAATTCACCTTATCTTGCTCCGCGAAAATACGCAGCAACCCTTGCGGCATTACAAGAACTGCTGTTTGAAGAAATAACAGATTCAGAATACCTTCGCCACATACTTCTGGAAAATGAACTTCTCGGCAAGTTTGATGTTTCACCGGTTCTTTCCTTATTAAAGGCTGCTTGCCGGGACTACCGTGAATTATTGATTAACCTGTACGAGCCGGTCGCTGCCAACGCCATCGGCCTAACGCCCTGCAGCTCCATTCTCTCTGCACAAAAAATGGCGTACCCGAGCGGGTACGCCATTTTTGCTACCATCAAAGAAGAAAGGGAAACTTATTTGTCTCCGCAGCCGCAGTCACAGCCGCAACCGCAATGGTCTTCATCTTCGTCCACCACAACATCAAACTCCAGTTCTTCGCCGCAGTTGGGGCATTCCATTTTGCCTTCGTCAAGAATTGCGCCAGTGATATAAGTGGTCTCTCCGCATTTGGAGCAGGTCACCTCATAGAAGTCATCGTCATCGCCATCGCAGCAATCACAATCGTCGTCATCACAATCACAGCACTCATCCGCATCGCCAAAAACCTCGTCCTCCACTTCGGAGAGATCTTCGTCGATTTCATCGACCTGATCGCTCAGTTCCGCAAGATCGTCCTCAATATCTGTTACAGAAAGTGCCATATCGTCCAGCACATCTACAACCGCCTTGAGCACCTTGCCCTCTTTGCTGGAGGTATCCAGCTCAAGCCCTTCCATTAATCCTTTCAGGTAGGCCACTTTTTCGGTAATCGTCATGATCGACTCCCCCTTTACTGTTCAAAATATTTCTTGCCCTTTCCGTGGGCAAGCGAAATCCAGTGAGACTTACGCGCGCTCCATGTATTCGCCGGTGCGAGTGTCGATGCGGATCATTTCACCCTCATCGATGAACAGCGGAACACGGATTTCGGCGCCGGTTTCCAGTGTTGCGGGTTTGGTGGCATTGGTTGCGGTATCGCCCTTGAAGCCCGGATCGGTTTTGATAACCTGCAGGTCGACAAAATACGGCGGCTCAACACCAAAAACGTTTCCTTTGTAAGAAAGGATCTTGCAAACCATTTCTTCTTTCACAAACTTAAAATTATCGCCCAGAACCGAACTGTTGATCGGAATCTGGTCATAGGTTTCCATATCCATAAAATAGTAAAGATCGCCGTCGTTGTAGGAATACTGCATGTCTTTGCGCTCAATGAACGCCGTCGGGAACTTTTCGGTCGGATTGAAGGTTCGCTCCGTCACGCCGCCGTTAATCACGTTCTTGATTTTGGTGCGGACAAACGCCGCGCCTTTTCCGGGTTTGACATGCTGAAATTCCACAATGGAATAAACGTTGCCATCCATCTCAAAGGTAACGCCGTTTCTGAAATCGCCTGCTGTAATCATGGTGCAATAACCTCACTTTAAATTAGAAATACCAAAATTATTTTACCGTACTTGTCCCTCTTTTGCAAGAGATTTTTCGTTTTTTATAGGATGATGAGTTCTTTTTTTGCATTTGTAAGATCCTGACATCCATTTTGGGTGACGCGAACCATATCTTCAATGCGAACGCCGAACTTCCCGGGCAAATAAATTCCCGGCTCCACGGTGATAACCATATTTTCCTTTGCAACGTCCTCGCTGCGCGGAGAAAAAGCCGGCGCCTCATGAATTTCCAGGCCAACACTGTGACCGGTGGAATGGCCGAAATATTCGCCGTAACCCGCCTGTTCGATCGCGCTGCGCGCCGCTGTGTCAACATCGCGGCAGCGCACACCGGCGTGAACCGCCGCAATGGCGTTTAACTGCGCACGCAGTACTGTGTCGTAAACGTGCTTCATTTCATCGCTGGCGTGGCCGATGGCCACAGTTCGGGTCATATCAGAATGCATGCCGTTGATCACCGCGCCGGTATCCATGGTAACAAAATCGCCGGACTGGATAACCTCTTCGCCCGGAACGCCGTGCGGCATGGAAGTCTTTGCGCCGGTGATTACAATCAGGTCAAACGCAACGCTTTCGGCGCCATGGCGGCGCATATAAAATTCGATTTCCAGCGCGGCTTCGCGTTCCGTTACACCGGGACGCAAAAAGGTGAGCATCCGCTCAAACGCTTCTTCCGTCAGGCGCTGTGCCTCCCGCAGATCGGCAAACTCTTTTTCCGTTTTGACGGCACGCAAGGCGTTGAGTTCCTGATCCAGCAGCGGACTGTCAATCAACTCGACAGACGGGAACGCCTTTTTCAGTGAATTCCACTCTGCGACGGTAACGCGGGACTGCTCCGCAATCATACTTTGAATATGGTGCTTTTCAACCAGCCCGCGCAGGGTTTCGAGCATCTGGGTAAAGAGGATCACCTTGCAGCCTTTCGCCTGATTCTGCGCTGCCTCAATATATCTCGAATCCACCAGCAGGTAAGCTTCTTCCTGCGTAATCAGCATCCAACCGTCCGCAGCTCGAAAACCGGAAAGATACTCCCGGCTGACCTCTGAAGTGACAAAAAATGCATCGACCTGTTCCGCCCGCAGCCTGTTCTGCAGGGCTTCGATTCTTTCGGACATAAACAACAAATCCTTTCCGCAAAATCTATTCGCTGTTTCGGGGTCAGCGCATCAGTTCCCCCAGCGCATCCATGGCGAGGAAATAGCCCGTTTTGCCGAAACCGGCAATCTGCCCGACGCATACCGGAGCGATCACCGACGTGTGGCGGAATTCCTCCCGTGCATGAATGTTGGACATGTGTACTTCCACGCACGGCAGGCGGATTGCGGCAATGGCATCGCGCAGCGAATAACTGTAATGGGTCAGCGCACCGGCGTTGATAATAACACCGTCAAAGGTTTCACGAGCTGCGTGCAGCTGATCGATCAGCGCGCCCTCATAGTTTGACTGAAAAATTTCGCAGTCATACCCTCGTTTTGTCGCCTGAGCACGAATTTCCTCATTGATGTTTTCGGCGGATTCCGTTCCGTAAACACCCTTTTCCCGGACACCCACCAAATTCAGGTTCGGCCCGAGAAGAACAAGAATTTTTTTCTCCTGCTGGTTCATTGTTTTTTCACTTCACTTTCCGATGCGGCGAAACAGCCCACAGCAATTCGTTCCGGATGCTTTTGTAAAAAACGCCGTAAAACCGGTCGTTCCAGTCTGCGCTTAAGCCGGAACCGCAGCGCGTGCTCCGGCTCAAGCGGTTCCACCAGAGCCGACCGGATTCCCGCAAGATTAGCGCCGCAGATATCGGTAAACAGCTGATCCCCCACGGCAAGAACCTGCCGCCGTGAAAGGCCAAGCTTTGCCGCTGCCCGGCAAAACCCGAACGGCAACGGCTTGCCGGCCATGGCCGAAAACGCAAGCCCCAGCTTTTTTGCAAACGGCGCGACGCGCTCTTCCGTATTATTGGACACAACACAGAGTACAAAACCTTCCCGCTTCATTTTTTTAATCCACTCCAACGCTTCCGGCTCCGGTTCCGGCGCGCCGTGCGGAGAAAGCGTGTTGTCCACATCGAGCAGGATCCCGCGAATTCCCGCCTGGCGCAGTTCTTCCGGCGAAAGCTCCTGCACGCGGCGCAGCATCATATTTGGGTAAAAAAGCGACATAACGGGTGTTTCCGCCTTTCTGCCCGGCTACGGGCGCGCTTTTAAAATTGGCACGTAAAAAAGCGGGCGAAAACGCCCGCTTTTCTTACCGGTTCGTGCAGACCGCACAGACGCAGCGTTCTTTATCTGAACTTGCGTTTACGGGCAGCCTCCGACTTCTTTTTGCGCTTAACAGAAGGCTTTTCGTAGGCCTCTCTTTTGCGCACCTCGGCAATGACTCCCGATTTGGCGCACTGCTTTTTAAAGCGGCGAAGCGCACTGTCAAGAGATTCATTCTCTTTAATACGAATTTCCGACATGATTATCTTCCCTCCCCTCCGCCTTACGACAGGGGTAATAAGCCAAGAATACGAAAGATATTATACATGATAACCGGGGTTAATGTCAAGCTTTTGCTGAAACAGAAGTTGATTTTTCTGAAAAATCCTGCAAATTCCGTGGATTTGGAAGGCCTCTGCTGTAAAAACACCGGCAAGCTGCAAAATGTTACGGTTTTACGACCAGATTGACCAGCTTGCCCGGAACATAAAGCTCTTTGATTACCGTACCGGAACCGATCATGGACGCAATCTTTGCATCCGCTTTTGCCGCGGCAATTGCATCCTGCGCGGAAATCCCCGCATCAACAGTCAGGCGGGAACGAACCTTGCCGTTGACCTGCACGGCGATCTCCACCTGCACATCCACGCATTTGGACTCGTCGTATTCCGGCCACGCGGCAAGCGAGCACAGGCCTTCGCCGCCGAGCTTTTCCCAAATTTCCTCACACAGGTGCGGCGCAAACGGACAAAGCATGGTCGCAAAAGTTTTCAGTTCGTCGACCGTAAGCTCTTTCCGGTCGTAAATCTCGTTGACCAGCGTCATCATGGCGGCAATAGCCGTGTTAAACTTCATCTCTTCGATGTCGTTCGTAACCTTTTTCACCGTTTTGTTCATGATGGTCTGAAGTTTTGGTGTAACGCCGGTTCCTTTTGCAAGATCCGTCAGACCGGCAACTCGCTCCAGAAAACGCCGGCAGCCCTTTACGCCGTTTTCGCTCCACGGAGCCGCAGAGCCGTAATCGCCCATAAACAGGATATATGTGCGCAGGGTATCGGCGCCGTACTGGTCGACAACATCGTTCGGATCCACCACGTTGCCGCGCGATTTGCTCATTTTAACGCCGTCTGCACCAAGGATCATACCCTGAGCCGAACGCTTTGCATACGGTTCAGGACACGGGACCTCGCCGATATCGTACAGGAAGCGGTGCCAGAAACGCGAATAGATCAAATGACGTGTCACATGTTCCATGCCGCCGTTGTACCAGTCGACCGGCATCCAGTATTTCAGCTTTTCGGTATCTGCAAAAGCATTGTCGTTGTGCGGATCCACATAACGCAGAAAATACCACGAGGAGCCTGCCCACTGAGGCATGGTATCGGTTTCGCGCTTTGCCGCGCCGCCGCATTTCGGGCAGGTGCAATTGACAAACGAATCGAGTTTAGCCAACGGGCTTTCTCCGCCCTCGCCCGGTTCAAAGTTTTCGACCGGCGGCAGCTCCAGCGGCAACTGGTCATACGGCACCGGCACCATGCCGCAGTGCGGGCAGTGAATAATTGGAATCGGCTCTCCCCAGTAACGCTGACGGTTAAACGCCCAGTCCTTCATCTTGTATTGAACGCCTTTTTCACCAATACCTTTTTCCTTTAGGAACTCGAGCATCCTCGCAATGGAATCCTTTTTATTGGTATAGCCGTTCAGAAACCCGGAATTAATCATTTCGCCGTCGCCGGTATAGGCCGCTTTGGAGATATCGCCGCCCTTAATGACTTCGATGATATCAATGCCGAACTTTTTCGCAAAATCATAATCGCGCTCGTCATGCGCCGGCACTGCCATGATCGCTCCGGTACCGTAGCCCATCATGACGTAATCGGAAATAAAGATCGGGATCTCCTTGCCGTTGACCGGGTTGACCGCCGTCAGACCTTCAATTTTGACACCGGTTTTGTCTTTGACGAGCTGTGTCCGCTCAAATTCGGTTTTTTTACTGCACTCTACGCGGTAGGCGTCAAGCGCTTCGGTATTTTGAATGCGGTCGCGGTACTGATCCAGAATCGGGTGTTCCGGCGCGATAACCATAAAGGTGACCCCGAACAGTGTGTCGCAGCGAGTCGTATAGATGCGGAGCTTTTCATCGATCCCCTTGAGCGGGAAATTGACGAACGCGCCGGTTGATTTGCCGATCCAGTGTTCCTGCTGCATTTTGATGTTCGCTGGATAATCGACATCATTCAGACCTTGGAGAAGCTTATCCGCGTATTCTGTGATACGCAGATACCAGACGTCCTTCGACTTCTGAACAACATCGCTATGGCAGATATCGCACTTACCCCCCTGCGAATCTTCATTCGAAAGAACGACCTTGCAACTGGGGCAGTAATTGACCAGCGCCGTATCGCGAAAAACAAGACCGTGCTCAAACAACTTCAGAAAGATCCACTGCGTCCACTTGTAGTAATCCTCCTGCGTGGTATCGACGGTGCGGGTCCAGTCGAACGAAAAACCGACTTTTTTCAGCTGGCTGGTAAAGCGCGCAATGTTCGTATCGGTCACTTTGCGGGGGTGAACATTGTTTTTAATGGCGTAGTTCTCCGTCGGCAGGCCAAACGCGTCAAAGCCGATCGGGAACAGGACGTTGTAGCCCTGCATCCGGCGCTTGCGGCAGATGACTTCCATACCGGAATATGCCTTGATATGACCAACATGCATTCCCGCTCCGCTCGGATACGGAAATTCGATCAGACCGTAAAACTTCGGTTTGCTGAAATCATCGGTCGCCTGAAATGCTCCGGCGGCCTCCCAGCGATCCTGCCACTTTTTTTCAATTGCTTTCGGTTCGTATTTCATTTGGATTCAGACCCTTCCTGCGAATATGTGAAAACAGAGTACCGCAAAATTATTCCTCCGTCACGATTCCGTCCAGCGGCAGCAGCTCGCCGTCTTTCCAGAGACGTTCCAGATCGTAAAAATCGCGCGTTTGATTCAAAAACACATGGACGATCACCGTGTCGTAATCCAGCAGGATCCAGGTGTTTCCGTTTCTCCCCTCAATATGATCCGGCTCAATGCCCGCCTGCGAAAGGCGGAACTCCACTTCTTCGGCAAGTGCCTTGGCCTGCGTATTGCTGCTTGCCGTGGCAATGACGAAATAATCGGCGAGGGAAGAGATCTCGCGCACACCAATCAGCCGAAGTTCCTGCGCTTTTTTGCTGTCCAGCGCGCGGACAGCCTCCTGTGCAATTTCCAACGATGTCATTTTGCTTGTCATGCTCCCTTTCGTGGTTGATTGGCCGCCTTCTCCGCGGCAGATTTGGGGCATTTACCCAAAATTTCTATTTAGTTAGCCAAAATCAGACTGTTGTAGGCCTCCACGGTATCCGGATGGATGAGATTCTGTTTTTGACCCAATTCACAGATGGTAAACGCCAGACATTCGATCAGCGTTCCGTCCAGATCGCGATAAGCACTTTCCCGCAGCTTTTCCACCCCGTCGTAATCGCGGTCGGCAGAAATATAATCGGCAAGGCAAACCACCTTTTCCAGCAGCGTCATGCCGGCACGGGCCGTGGTGTGGTAACGGATGGCGCCGAGAATTTCACCGTCGGTCACGCCGAAGCGAGTCCTCGCTGCAACCATGCCGGAAATTGCGTGCAGCAGCTTGGGAGACTGCTTTTCCACTTGACTTAATATTATACCAAACTCCACGATCATTTGCAACTGCTCTTCGGGCGGCAGTTCCTTCGTGGAATCGTGCAAGATCCCTGCCGTCTGCGCTTTTTGGGGATCTGCTCCATAATGCTGCGCCAGCCTGACGGCCTCCTGCGCAACGCAGACACTGTGATGCGCACGGTAAGGGGAAAGCGTGCATTCAATTTCCTGCCGGTATTGTTCAAAGATCATCGGGATTCCTCTTTTCCTGCGGGGCAGTCGGGCAGTAAAGCCCGCGCTGCAGAATATATTGTTCCACGGATTCCGGTACCCAACCGTGCAGATTTTTCCGTTCTGCAGCCAGCACGCGAATCTGCGTGGAGGAAATGTTCGGCGGAACAAAATCCGCCACCACCGCGCGGGCTCCGCGGGCTTGCAGATGCGCCGCGTATTTTCGCAGCTCTGCCGCGGAATCCTCTCCCCGCGGCGCGGCGCAGACGGTACAAAGCGAAAAAATCCGTTCCGGGTGTTTCCACTGTTCCAGCGTTAAAAACATATCGGCGCCTGTAATAAAATAAAGCTCTGCTGAGGGAAACCGTTCCCGCACCTGCGTTAGCGTTTCCCAGGTATAGCTTTTCCCGGGGCGACGCAATTCCAGATCGCATGCGGACAGCAGCGGCTCCTCGCTTTCCGCAAGACGGCACATGGCAAGCCTATCCTGTGCGGAAGCAAGATCCGGAGCGCGCTTGTGCGGCGGCACATTGGTAATCATCAGCAGAACCCTTTGCAGCCCCAACAGGGCGGCAAAGCCTTTCGCCAAAGCGATGTGACCGTTGTGAACCGGATTAAAGGTTCCACCCAGAATGGCAATTCTCCGGTCATCCATTGCTTTCACACTCCCTCCCGCGCCGGTATTTCAGTTCAGCGTTTTTTCACTTTCGGCAGTTCAATGACCGGTTTTTTTTCATTCCGGCGGTACAGAACAAACTTTGAACCGATGACCTGAACGACCTCGGCCCGCGTTTCACCGGCAATCTGTTCCGCAAAGCCTCTGGCATCGCCGGGCGCGGTTTCCAGCACTTTTCCCTTGATCAGTTCCCGGGCATTCAGTGCGCCCTCAGCCTGTGCGATCAATTCGTCGGAAACGCCTCCCTTGCCCACCATCAGAATCGTGTCTTCGTTGACGGCAAGCGAGCGCAGGAACGCGCGTTGTTTACTGGTCAGCATAAAAATCTTCCTTTCGGCGCATCTGCGCCTTTCCATTATTTTTAACCGAGCTTTTCGGAACACCCTGCCCCGTTACAGAGAATCGATCAGCGCAGCAATTGCATTTTCATTGTTGGTAACCGTCACACGGTCGGCCGCCTGCTTGACAACTTCCAGCGCGTTACCGACTGCGACGCCGAGATCCGCCTCCCTCAGCATGGAAAGGTCGTTTTCGTAATCCCCAATACAGACGACCCTGTTGATTTGCGGGAGCATAGCGCGCAGCACCTTTACCGCACAGCCCTTCGTAGCCTGCTTGTCTAAAACCTCGACACCGACACACCAGCTACGGGAAAAATCGCAGAACTCGCCGGGAGACGAACGCCGCAGTGCCAGCTGTGCCCGCACGGCGGCGGCTTCCTCCCGAAAAACAAAAATCATTTTTAGCCATGCTTCTCTGTCGAGCTCCGGCAAATTTTCCTGCGCCTGCGCCCAGGGGAGATATTCCCTGCGGCTTTCCGAATTCAAAATTACGGATTCCATTTCTGCGGCAAAAGGCTCTGCCGCGTGCATCAGTTTGGCCAGCGGAACGGGAATCCGGCGGCAGCAGATCATTTTATTCTGCGACAGATCATAGATTCCTGCACCATTGAAAGTGATAACCGGCGCATTTGGCACAAAGGTATCGGCAAACTGCGCAAAGTGAGTCGGCAAACGGCCGGTTGCAACAGAAAAGGTTCCTCCGTTTTGCTGAAACCGTGCAATGGCTTCGCAGTTTTCTGCGGAAACCGAACCGTCGGAAGAAATCATCGTCCCGTCCAAGTCAGTAATCAGCAGCGTTCCGTCATACCGTTTTGCCATATCTTTCATTCTTCCTTTCCGTGGTGTACCGACATATGCAATCGGCTTATGCGCGGCTGCGTTCCCGGAGCGCCTGCTGCAGTGCGGAGAGTGCACGACCGCGATGACTGACGGCATCCTTTTCTGCATCCGACAATTCCGCATAGGTCTTTTCGCCCACCAAAAACAGCGGGTCGTAACCAAATCCCCCGGTGCCGCGGGGCGAAAAGGCGATGCGCCCTTCACACTCGCCGCAGACACAAACAGCTTCTTCTCCGGGAAAAACACAGCAAACCGCGGAAACAAAACGCGCGGTGCGTTCGGGTTCCGGCACATTTTCCAGCTCGCGCAGCAGTTTTTGATTGCGCTGCTCGTCGGTGGCGTTCTCCCCGGCATAACGCGCTGAATAAACGCCCGGGGCACCTCCCAAAGCGTCCACCATCAGGCCAGAATCATCCGCCACGGCGGGCAGACCCGTCTGCCGCATAGCCGCTTCGGCCTTCAGGCGGGCGTTTTGTTCAAAGGTAGTTCCGGTTTCCTCCACTTCTTCGAGCGTAAAGCCGGCCTGCTCCGCTGTTTGAGCGCGAATGCCAAGCGGCGACAGGATTCGTTCCAGCTCTGCCAGCTTTTTTTGATTGTGCGTTGCTATAATAAAGGTCTGCATAAGATCCTCCGCTACTCCTCGGTGCTGAACAGCGCCGCGGCAAATTCCCGGGCGTCAAACGGCTGCAGATCGTCGACCTGTTCGCCTACGCCGATAAATTTGACCGGCACACCGAGTTCCTCTTTGATGGACAGCACAACGCCGCCCTTAGCCGTTCCGTCAAGCTTTGTCAAAACGATGCCGGTCAGCCCGGCGGTTTCACGAAACGCACGCGCCTGATTGACGGCATTTTGCCCGGTGGTCGCGTCAAGCACCAACAGCACCTCTTGATCGGCCTGCGGCAGCTCACGGTCAATGATGCGATGAATTTTTCCAAGCTCGTCCATCAGATTCTTTTTATTGTGCAGACGGCCGGCTGTGTCGCAGATAACGAGATCCGCACCGCGGGCTTTTGCAGCGGAAATTGCGTCGAACACCACAGCAGCCGGATCGGAGCCTTCTGCCTGCGAAATCATTTCCACACCAGCGCGATCCGCCCAGATCTTAAGCTGTTCCACCGCTGCCGCGCGAAAGGTATCGGCCGCGGCAAGCACCACTTTTTTCCCCTCGGCAGAAAAACGGGCCGCAAGCTTGCCGATCGTCGTTGTTTTTCCAACGCCGTTGACCCCAATAACCAAAATAACAGACGGTTTTGTATTCAGCTGCAGCTCCTGATCGTCCTCCAGCTGCTCGGCAATCAACTCCTGCAGCATCATGCTGATCTGCTGCGGATCCTTGACACCGCGCTCTTTTGCGCGTGCGCGCAACTCTTCGCAGATTTTTGCCGACGTTGCCGCGCCGACATCCCCCATGATCAGAAGTTCCTCCAGCTCTTCAAACAGCTCTTCATCAATCTTGGTAAAAGATTTGAGCATGGAATCGATCTGATGCACGACACTGTCACGCGTTTTCTTCAGCCCCTGGCTGATCTTTTTAAAAAATCCCATGATATCGTTTTCCTTTCGACGGAAAATTGATTCTTCCTGACAAACCGCGAACCACCGTTACCGAAGTCCCAGCTTTTGCTCCACCTCACTGGCGCGCAGCTGCAGAAGCTTGGAAACACCTTTTTCCTGCATGGTTACGCCATAAAGAACGTCCGCTTCCTCCATGGTTCCGCGGCGGTGTGTAATGGCAATGTACTGTGTGTGCGCGCTCATACGGCGAAGATATGTGGCAAAGCGCGTCACATTGACGTCGTCCAGCGCAGCTTCGATTTCATCCAGAATACAAAACGGCGTCGGGCTGACCTTCATAATGGCAAAGTAAAGCGCAATGGCAGCCAACGATTTCTCGCCGCCCGAAAGCGCATCAATATTTGTGATGATCTTGCCCTGCGGCTGAACGGAAATTTGAATTCCGGAACCGAGCACGTCGCCCGGATCGGTAAGCGACAGGGATGCGTCGCCGCCGCCGAACAGTTCGCGGAACGTCTGGCGGAAATTGCGGTTAATCTCCGTAAAGCGCTCGGAAAAGATTCTGCGCATTTCGTCGGTAAGCTTTTCGATCAGCGCCAGCAGCTCTGTGCGCGATTTTTCGGCATCCTCCACCTGCGCTTTCAAAAACTCGTAGCGCTCGCTGACTTCTTTATATTCCTCAATCGCAGAAAGGTTGACCGAACCCAGCGCGCGAATCTTCCCCTTTAATTCTGCCAGACGACGCCCCGCTTCCGCTGCGTTTTCAATGACGATTTCAAGCGCTTCGGCCTCGCGTCTGGTCAGGTCGTATTCTTCATAAAGCTTTCGGTCGATGGAATCGTATTCCGCCTGCGTGCTATTTTTTTGCTCCTCCAACCGCGCAAGCTCACGGCCGCAGTTTTCACTTTCGGCGGATTTTTCCCGTTGAGACGCGCGGAGCTGTGTGCTTTCCTGTTCCTTCTGCAGCCGCTGCGCCGTAAGGGTCTCAATCTGTTTTCCTGCGCCGGATGCCTGTTCGCGCAGCCGTTGTGCTTCGCCGTCCATCGCTTCAGCGCGGGTCTGCGTTTCGGTAATTTTATTTTCATATTCTGCTTTTTGCAAAACCAGCTCATGTTCCCGCTGCGCCCGGTCTCCGCTGCGCCGGCGCAGTTCTTCAGCCGCCGTTTCAAACGCTTCGGCATCCTTTTTCGTGGCCACCAGCATCACGCGCAGCTCTGCACTGCGCCGCGCGGCATCGTTTTGTTCCGCTGCAAGCGCCTGCCGTTCCGATTCCAGCGCGGCAAGCCGCTCCCCGGCTTCTTTCTGCCGGTTCTGTGCTTCCCGTCGGTTCTGCTCCGCCAGTTCACGTGCCGCCTCCAATTCTTTTAATCGGGTTTCCGCATTTTTCTGCTCCCGCTCCAGCTGACCGGCAGACGCCTTTGCCGATTCCGTCAGACTGTTCAGGCGGCTTTGCTCCGACTGAGCGCGGATAAGCTCCTCCTGCGCGGCAGCAAGCTCACTTCGTGCGGCCAGCAGCGCTGCTTCATCGGCGGCGTACGCTTCCTGCGCACGGCGATAATCCTCTTTGGCGGCGGCTGCTTTTGCAAGCAGCTTTTGTGCGGCCACCTTTGATTTTTCAATTTCATTGCGACGGTTGAGCAAACCGGCATTTTTGGCAAGCGAACCGCCGGTCAGCGAGCCGCCCGCGTTGACCACCTGACCGTCCAGAGTGACGACACGGAAGCGATAACCGTAGCTGCGGGCAATCGCCACAGCGGAATCCAGATCCTCCGCAACGGCGATTCTGCCGAGCAGAAAGCGGCAAACGGGCTGATACTGCTCTTCGCACGAAACCAATCTGCTTGCAATGCCGACAAAACCGAAGCAATCCTCCAACCCTCGCTCCGCCAGTTCGTTCCCCTTGACGGAGGTCAGCGGCAAAAAGGTCGCGCGGCCGGCGTCGCGCTGTTTGAGCAGCGCAATCGAACGCTTTGCATCGCTTTCGCTGCTGCAGACAATATTCTGCATTGCGCCGCCCAACGCCGTTTCAATCGCCGTGGAAAACTGAGCGGGAACCTGCAGGATCCGCGAAACCGGCCCATGAATTCCTGCAAGCGCGCCGCGTTCCGCTTCCTGCATGACAATTTTTACGCTGTGGGCAAAGCCTTCAAAGTTCTTTTCCAGCTCCTCCAACAATTTGGTGCGCCGCTGCTCGGAACCGGCGTCCAGTGCGAGCTGGTCCGCCTGCAAACGGCGTTCCTCGGCGCGGCGTTTCTGTGAACCGATGCGCAGCTCGTAACCGCTTACCGTATTTTTTTGAAATTCGATCACCTGGCCGCATTCCTTTGCTTTCTGTGCTGCAGCGGCGGCCTCACGCTGCAGCTGTTCCAGCCTTTTTGCGGCCGCTTCCTGTTCATCGCGGGCAGTCTGCAGGCGGCTTCGCACCTCGCTGATGGTCGTTTCCGCCGTAGCTCCCGCCGTTTTTGCGTCGGAAAGGGCGGAATCAAACATGGAAAGCTCTTCGCGGATGGATCGCTCCTGCTCTGCAAAGGATTCCAGCTCTGCAGCCACGGCGGCCTCCTTAGCCTCGGAGGTAGAAAGCTCTTCCTGTTGCCTTTCCGCTTCGTCGCGCCGCTTTTGAGCCTGTTCCAGCCGTTCGGCGAGTGCCTGCTCCAACTCCTGCCCGGTAACAGCGGAGCTGCCAAGCTCTTCTTCAATCCGGCGGATATTCTCCTGATGATGAACGATATCATTGCGCAAAACGGCGGCTTCGCCTTCGCGGCGCGCCGCTTCCTGTTCATCCTGCGCGGCGGCGCGGCGAATCTCGTCGATCTGTGCCAAAAGCGCGCCGGTTTCCGCGGCGGCAGCTTCAATCGCGTTTTCAATCTGTGTCAGAGCTTCCCGGGCATCGGAATGCTGCTTCTGCACAATGGCCAGCTTCTCTTTCTGCGTACGCAAAACCTCGGAAAGGCGCTTCATGCTTTGCAGCCAAAGCCCGATTTCCAGCTGTTTTTTTTCATCCGCCAGCTCCAGAAAACGCTTTGCCTTTTCTGCCTGAACGCCGAGCGGGCCGACGCGGCTTTCCAACTCCTGCAAAATATCCCTCAAGCGCAGCAGGTTATCCTGCGCCTGTTCCAAACGGCGTTCCGCTTCATTTTTGCGGTAACGGAACTTGGAAATTCCGGCAGCCTCTTCAAATACCTCGCGCCGGTCCTCCGAGCGGGTGGAAACGATGTCTGCAATTTTTCCCTGACTGATGATGGAATACCCGTCGCGCCCGAGGCCGGTGTCCATGAACAGCTCATGAATGTCGCGAAGACGCACCGAAGCGCCGTTGATCAGATAATCACTCTCGCCGGAACGGTAGTATCTGCGCGTGACACGCACTTCATCGCCGTCGTAAGGCAGGCGGCGATCCGCGTTGTCAATGCTGAGCGAAACCTCGGCGTAACCCTGCGGACGCCGCCCGGAGGTTCCGTTGAAAACGACATCCTCCATCTTGGCTCCACGCAAAGACTTTGTGGACTGCTCGCCGAGCACCCAGCGAACCGCGTCGCTGATATTGCTTTTACCGCTGCCGTTCGGCCCGACGACAGCGGTAATCCCTTTGTCAAAGGAAAGGACGGTTTTATCGGGAAACGATTTGAAGCCCTGCAGCTCCAGTGATTTGATGAGCACGGTTCCACCTCGATTAATAATCTGAAAAAATCAATAGCCCATTAGCCGCAGCGCCTCGCGCGCAGCCTGCTGTTCGGCTTCTTTTTTGCTCCGCCCGCCTCCGCGACCGATTGGGTTGCTGTTCAGACGTACTTCGACCACAAAGTGTTTATCATGATCGGGGCCGGATTCCTCCACCAGAAGATATTCCAGCTGCTCTTCGGGATTCTGCTGAATAATCTCCTGCAGCGCGGTTTTATAATCGTGAAAACCGGGCGCCGCTTTGTTCGATTCCATCTCCTTGACAATAAACCGAAGCACCAGCGCCTTTGCCGGCGGCATGCCGCCGTCCAGATAAACCGCCGCCAGAACCGATTCAAACGCATCGGAAAGAATAGACGGGCGTTTGTCGCCGCCGGTGCGCTTTTCCCCGTGACCAAGGCGAAGACAGCCACCCAACCCCAATTCCCGCGCATAACCGGCAAGCGCCTTTTCACAAACGAGCGCCGCCCTCTGTTTGGTCAGACCGCCTTCCGCCACCTGCGGGCAATGGGAATAAAGATATTCCGCCGTTACCATTCCCAGCACGGAATCGCCCAAAAATTCCAGCCGCTCATTGCAGACGCCGCGTCCCTTTGCCTCGTTGGCGTACGAGGAATGCGTCAGCGCGGTCTGCAGCAGCTTTTCATCCTTAAAGGTATAACCAAGCCTTTTTTGCAGTTCTTTCATGTTCAGTACCTTTTCCCCGGTTGTTATTCTTCACTGCCATCGGTCTTCATCTGTGCCAGCGCAGACGAAATTTCGCTGACGACGTCGCCCTTGACAAAGCGATACGTATTCCGCAGCGCATTGCGGAAGGTGTTTGCGTCGGAGCTGCCGTGCGATTTGAACACCGGCTTTGAAATACCCATCAGCGGTGCGCCGCCGTATTCGTTATAATCCATTTTCTTCTTAAAGCCGGCCAGATTGCTCTTCACCATGGCGGCGGCCAGCTTGGTTTTCAGGTTTGTGAGGAAAATGCGCTTGATGTTTCGCATCATCGTCATGGCGACCCCCTCGTACAACTTGAGGATGACGTTGCCGGTAAAGCCGTCGGTCACCACAACATCCGCACCATTCCTCGGAATTTCCCGCGCTTCCACGTTGCCCACAAAATTGACGGGGGTATGGTTTTTCAAAAGCTCAAATGTTTCCAGCTGCAAGTCGCCGCCTTTGGTCTCCTCCGTTCCCACGTTGACCAGACCGACGCGCGGATTTTTTACCCCCATGACTTTATCCATATAAATCGAACCCATCATACCGAACTGCTGCAGATTTTCCGCCTTGCACTCGACGTTTGCACCGCAGTCGATCAGCATGAAAAAGCCTTTGTCGTTCGGCATGATCGGCGCCAGTGCCGCGCGCTTGATGCCCTTGATACGCTTGACGATCAGCGTTGCGCCAACCACCAAAGCGCCGGTGCTGCCGGCGGTCATAAAGGCGTCGCCCTCGCCCGCCGCCAGACGGCGAAGCCCCTGCGCCATGGAACAGTCCCTTTTGCTGCGCATGATTTCCCCGGCGTGCTCTTCCATTGTAATAACTTGAGGTGCATCAACAATTTCCATCCGGTCAAGCGAAATGTTCTGTTCGGCGCAGACCTTCCGGATCACTTCTTCGCTGCCGGTAAGCAGAATCGAAAGATCGGAAAATTCCTCCAATGCCAGCGCGCAGCCTTTCAAAATTTCAACCGGCGCATTGTCACCGCCAAATGCATCCACAATAATTTTCATGAGAACCCCTGCCTTTCTAAATATTCATCTGCTTATTTTTCCGACATCGCGGCCTGCAGGCTGCAAAGAGCTCTGTGGGCCAAGGCGCCGTAGCGCTCCTTTTTATCGCGGATCTGCTCCGCAAGCGGCGGCAAAATTCCAAAATTTGCACCCATTGGCTGAAAATCTGCGGAGGCTGACTCACTGACGTGGCGGCACAGCGCACCAAGCATGGTTTCCGGCGGTGGAACAAATTCTTCTCTTCCACCGATGGCTCTCGCGCAGTTAAGCCCTGCCAGCAGGCCGCTCGCCGCCGATTCCATATAGCCTTCCACACCGGTCATCTGCCCCGCGAACCAGTAATCCGGCTGTTTTTTCAGACGAAACGAACCGGAAAGCAGCTGCGGAGAATTGAGAAACGAATTGCGGTGCATCACACCGTAACGGACAAAATCTGCATTTTTCAGCGCAGGGATCATGCCGAAAACGCGTTTCTGCTCGCTGAATTTCAAATTTGTCTGAAATCCGACCAGGTTAAAAAGCCTGCCGTCACGGTCTTCCCGGCGAAGCTGAACGTTCGCCCACGGGCGATGACCCGTGCGCGGATTGCGCAGACCGACCGGTTTCAGCGGGCCGAAACGGATCGTATTTGCGCCGCGTTTTGCCATGATCTCGATCGGCATGCAGCCTTCGTACACGTTCGGCTTTCCGTCAAAATCGTGCAGCGGAGCGCCTTCCGCCGCAATCAGCGCCGCGTAGAACGCTTCGTATTGTTCCTTGTTCATTGGACAGTTGAGATAATCGTCTTCACCGCCGCGCTCATAACGCGAAGCATAGAATGCTTCGCTGAAATCGATGCTTTCCGCCGTAACGATGGGAGCGGCAGCATCAAAAAAGCTGAGCCTTCCGCCGCAAAGGGAGGCAATCTCTTCCGCCAGCGCGCCGTCAGTCAGGGGGCCGGTGGCGATCACCGAAAAGCCGCCCTGCGGCAGAACAACCGCCTCCTCGCGTCGAACCTCGATTAGCGGATGCGCCAGGATTTTTTCGGTGGCCAGTTCGGAAAAGCGTTCCCGGTCAACGGCGAGCGCGCCGCCCGCCGGAACGCGGCATTGCTTTGCACACGGCACCAACAGCGAACCAAGCAGCTCCATTTCTGCCTTGAGCAGACCCGCGGCGCTTTCCATCCGTTCCGCCTTAAGCGAATTTGAGCAGACCAGCTCCGCAAAACCCTGATTATGATGCGCCGGAGAAAAGCGCTGCGGCTTCATTTCCCAAAGGACAACGGGAACTCCGTTCTGCGCAAGCTGCCACGCAGCCTCGCACCCGGCCATTCCCGCGCCGATCACCTGTACCACGCCGTTCATTGCTCGTCATCCTCTTTTTTCTCTTCTACGCGCTGATAGGTGCAGCCTTCTTTGGCGCAGTAGATCTTCGGCGTTTTACCTTTTTTGCGGTAAAGGATTTCTCCGCAGACCGGGCATTTTTCGTTCAGTGGCTCATCCCAGGAGACAAAATTACAGTTGGGATAATTGGAGCAACCGTAAAACAGCCTTCCGCGCTTTGACTTTTTTTCGATCACCTTTCCGCCGCATTTTGGGCAGACTGCGCCGGTTTCCACAACAATCTTTTTGATATTCTTGCATTCGGGATATCCCGGACATGCGATAAATTTTCCGAAACGCCCTGTTTTGATGACCATGCGACGGCCGCATTTTTCACAGATGAAATCCGTTTCCTCTTCCTTGAGCTTGATCTTAACGCCTTCCATGCTTTCCTTGGCGCTTTTCAGGGTTTTGTCAAAATCATCATAGAAAGAACGAACCGTTTCCACCCATTCGCTTTTTCCCGATTCCACCGCGTCAAGGTCACTTTCCATCTGCGCGGTAAATTTAACGTTCACGATTTTAGGAAATTTCTCTTTCATCAGCTTGGTGGTCACTTCACCCAGCTCGGTTGGCTTAAGCTGTTTTGCCTCGCGTTCCACATAATCGCGCGAGGTAATGGTTGAAATCGTCGCGGCATAAGTGGACGGACGGCCGATCCCATTTTCCTCAAGCGCTTTAATCAGCGTCGCTTCGCTGAAACGGGCGGGAGGCTGGGTAAAATGCTGATTACCCACCAGTTCTTTGCAGCGCAGCATCATGCCCTTTTCCAACGGCGGCAGCGCCGCACCTTCTTTTTCTTCCTCGTCCTTCGCCTCTTCATAAAGAACCGTAAAGCCGTCAAAGGTCACGCTGTAGCCCGATGCCTTAAACAGGTAATCGCCGGCGGTAATCTCCGCCTGTGTTGTTGCCTGCAGGCAATTTGCCATCTGACAGGCCACAAAACGCTCCCAGATGAGCTTGTAGAGCTTATACTGGTCATTTGTCAGGTTCGGTCTCACCCGTTCCGGGGTAAGCGCCGTCATAGTGGGCCGAATTGCCTCGTGACCGTCCTGCGCTCCTTTGCGGGTCTTAAAATGGCGTGGTTCCTCCGGGACATACCGGTCTCCGTAAGTTTCACGGATATACGCTGCAGCGTCGGCGAGCGCATCCTCCGAAAGGCGGAGCGAATCGGTACGCATATAGGTAATCAGACCGATCGCGCCCATTCCGGTGATTTCAACACCTTCGTAAAGCTCCTGCGCAATTTTCATGGTGCGCTTGGACTGAAAACCCAACCGCCGAGAGGCTTCCTGCTGCAGGGTAGATGTGATAAACGGCGGCGCGGGGGAACGGCGGCGTGTTCCCTTCTTCAGCGCAGTGATCTGATATTCGGCGTCCTTCAGGGCGGCCAGAATGCGGTCAGCTTCCTCCTGATTGACAATCTTCATTTTTTCACCTGCGGCGGAACCGTAAAATGAGGCAGGAAATACCTTTTTGCCGCCCTTGGGAGCCAGTTTTGCATCGAGCGTCCAATATTCCTCGGGAACAAACGCGCGGATTTCCTCCTCACGATCCACAATCAGCCGCACAGCGACTGACTGCACACGCCCTGCGGAAAGCCCGCGGCGAATCTTCTGCGAAAGAAACGGGCTGAGCTTGTAGCCCACCAATCGGTCGAGAACACGGCGAGCCTGCTGTGCGTTTACCAGATCAATATCAATTTTGCGCGGAGCAGCCATCCCGCTGCTCACGCCTGTTTTTGTAATTTCATTGAATGTGACACGGTTGTCGTCGTCCAGACTGAGGCCAAGCAGATACGCAAGATGCCATGAAATGGCTTCTCCCTCACGGTCCGGGTCGGTTGCAAGGTAAATCCGGTCGCTCTTCTTTGCCAACGCTTCCAGCTCACTGACCAGCTTTTCCTTTCCTTTAATCACTTCATATTTCGGTTTGAAATCCTTTTTGACATCGACGCTGAGCCGCTTTTCCGGCAAGTCGCGCACGTGCCCCATGGAAGCGACAACCTCGTATCCGCTGCCCAAATATTTTTTGATGGTCTTTGCTTTTGCGGGAGATTCCACAATGACCAGATTTGACATGTTCAGCTTCCTTTCCGTAAAACCGGCATTCTTCTGCCGGATTCTATTGTAACGCAGTTTTTCGGAAAAAACCGCCGGATATTCAAAGATCGTTCGCCCGCCGGTATTGTTTGCCGGGCAGAGCTTCAATCAGGCCCTCCATTTCCAGCTCGGTAACGGCGCTGAGAACCTCCCTTGCCGAAATATGTGCCGACACGGCAAGCTCATCCACTGGAAGCGGATGGGGCCTGAGCGCGTGAAACAACGCCAGAGCTCCGGGGGAAAGATTGTCCGGAAAAACAGGCGTTTTGGCCGGTCGTTCCGCTGCGGGATCTTCCCGCCCCGCCGGTTTCTGCGGTTGAAAAAAACTGATCTGCTGCGGCGCCGACGGCAGCTGACCGGGTACAAAATCGCGGTATTCCTCCAGAATATCGGTAACCTCCAGCACCGGCTTGGCGCCGTCGCGCAAAAGCCGGTTGGAACCTCCGGAACGATAACTCAGCAGGCTGCCGGGCACCGCGAACACATCCCTTCCCTGCTCCAGCGCCTGACGAGCCGTGATCAGCGATCCGCTTTTCTCGCCAGCTTCCACTACAAGGGTGCCGAGCGAAAGACCGGAGATGATCCTGTTTCTTTGCGGGAAATGAAATCCAAGCGCCGGAGAATCCGGCGGATATTCGCTTACCAGCGCGCCGCCGATTTGAATTTGCTGACGCATCGGAAGATTTTCCGCAAGATAGCGCGTGTTCAGGCCGCAGCCCAGTACAGCGACGGTGCAGCCGCCGACCATCAGTGCTCCCTTGTGCGCGGCGGTATCCATGCCAAGCGCGCCGCCACTGACAATCACCACGCCCTGCTTTGCCATCTGACTGCAAAATTCCATGGCAACCCGAATTCCGGTCGGCGTTGCGTCTCGTGTGCCGACCACGGCAATACAAATCCGGCGGTCAATGTCCGGCAGTTTTCCCGCCAAGTAAAGCACTGCGGGCGGATCCGGAATCTGCCGAAGACGCTCCGGGTAAGCCGGATCCTCCAACGAGAGAACGATCTGACCCAGACTTTCGCAACGGCACAGAATTTTTTCCGCGTCCCGCACGGGAGTCTGCTCCAACTTATCAAGCTGCTTCGGATGAAACAGTCCGCAGAGCTTCCACTCCCGCGGCCCCGCTTCGTAAAAATCACGAAAAGAGGAAAACTGCCGCAAAATCTGCGCCGGAAGAACTCCGCCTTCTCCCAAAGCGCACTGAAGCCAAACCGCATATTTGAGATCCGTCACACGGCAACTCTCCTTTCCCCGTGATTATTCGCGAACCATTTCCCAGATCAGGATTCCGGCGGCCACCGCAGCATTGAGAGATTCCGCTCTTCCCTCCATCGGGATCGTGACCAGCGTCTGGCAAGCGTGAATACACTCCGGACTGAGACCGTTGCCTTCGTTCCCGATAAAAACGGCACAACCCGCTCCGAGCCGCGCATGGGCAGGCGGCAGAGCCGTTCGCCCCACAACAGCCGCTGCGGTTCGGATTCCGCCTTGGTTCAGCAACTTTGCCGCTTCGGCGCCGGACTGCACAAAGACCGGCGGCAAACGAAACACCGCGCCCATGCCCGCCCGCACAGCCTTTGGCGCATAGACGTCGCAGCAGGCGCCGGCCAGAATCACTCCATCAAGCCCAAAAGCTTCCGCGGAGCGGAACACCGCTCCCATGTTAGAAGGATCCTGCAGATTTTCCAGCACAACAAAGCGGTTATTCTTATTAATATGAACCAAATCCGCCGTTTTGTCAAGCATCCGACAAATGCAAAAGATCCCCTGCGGCGTTTTGGTATCCGCAATCTTCTGCGCCAACTCCTCCGAAATCAGCAGGCTGTTCTGCGCTTTATTCCTAATCTGTTCACAAACCTGCGGATATTTTTTACAGGCAGAATCCGTAAAAAAAGCGCGCACAACCTCTGTTCCGCTTTTAGCTGCATCGCCGCAAAGCCGTTCGCCTTCCGCCACAAACAGACGCTGCTCCCGCCGTTCCCGGGAAGAGAGCATCAGGGCGGAAACGTTTTTTATCATCGGATTTTCCCGCGAAGTGATTCTTTGCATAAAGGCGCCCTCCCGTTCGTTTTGGTTATAAAAAATAAAACACGCCCGGGCTGTTTTCGCCCGAGCGCTGCAAAGACATAATTATTTGGCAAGAGCAGCCTTGGACTGCTCAACCAAAGTGGCAAAGCCGGCCGGATCGGCAATGGCCAGCTCGGAAAGCATTTTGCGGTTCAGCTCCACGCCGGCCTTCTTCAGACCGTTCATAAACGCGGAATAGCTCATGCCGTTGGCACGGCAGCCGGCAGAAATACGGGTAATCCACAGGCGGCGGAAATCGCGCTTTCTCTGTTTGCGGCCAATGTAGGCGTAATTGCCGGACTTCATGACGGCTTCTTTCGCCATCTTAAAATGCTTGCTCTTGGAACCCCAGTAGCCCTTTGCAAGTTTCAGGGTTTTCTTTCTTCTTTTGCGCGTCATCAGCGCACCCTTTATACGAGCCATGTTATTTACCTCCGATTATATCGATTTCAAAAAAGCAAGACGCCCGCGCTTATTTGTACGGAATCATCTTTTTGACCTTTGCGACATTTGTCACATCGGTAATTGTGGTCTGGCGAAGGCCTCTTTTGCGCTTGGTATTCTTTTTGGTCAGGATATGGCTCTTATTCGCGTGCGCACGGATAACCTTGCCGGTTTTGGTCAGGTTAAAGCGTTTTTTTGCGCCGGAATGTGTCTTGATTTTGGGCATGTGAATGCTCCTCCTTTGACTTTAGATTACTTGTTCGGTTTGGGTGCAAGGAACATGAGCATACTGCGGCCTTCCAGCTTGGCTGGCTTTTCAACAACTGCAGTATCGGCACACGCTTCCGCAAAGCGGCGCATAATTTCAAGCCCAAGCTCCGGATGACCCATCTCTCTGCCGCGGAAACGGATTGAGACCTTTACCTTGTCTCCCCCGTTCAAAAAGCGCACGGCATGAGTGTGCTTGGTATTGAAATCGTTTGTGTCAATGTTCAAAGAAAGACGAACCTCTTTGATGTCCACAATATGCTGATTTTTTCTGGCTTCTTTTTCTCTTTTCGCCTGCTCAAAGCGATATTTTCCGTAATCCATCACCCGGCAGACAGGCGGAGCTGCCTGAGGGGCAATCTTGACAAGGTCAAGGTCGGCCTGATAGGCAAGCTCCAGTGCCCGTGACGGCGGCATTACGCCCAATTGAGCTCCATCCGCGCCGATCACACGGACTTCTTTGTCGCGAATCTCTTCATTGATCTGCAGTTCCTTGCTGCTAATGGTTAAGCACCTCCAAACACGATTTGAAACGAACGAATAAATAAAACGCGGGCAGAAAACGATTTGTTCTGCCCGCGCACAATGCAATGTTACGGATAACCCGTGAATTCATCGTATTGACCCGGACGGAATGCCGCCACAAGGTGAGAACAAGCCGTTCTGCTTTGTTTTCTGAAAAACATTTTAACACGGAAATCTCTTCATGTCAAGCATTTTGTTCAAATCAATCTGCCGTACTGCCGGTTTCCTCCACTGTAAAGGAGCCGCCCGCTGCGGCTTCGCTTTCCACCGCAGCTGCAGAGGCCGCCTGCTTAGCCGCCTCATCCGCTGCTTTTTGTTCCTCCGTGGAAAGATAATTGCTGAACCATTTTTTTGAAAGTTCGTCCAGCACACCGTCCCGCTTCATGGTGGAAAACGCTTCCTGCACCTTTTTCAGCAAAGCATCGCTGCCGCGGCGGAACGCAAGAACATAATCCTCGGAGCCAAGCGAATCCGGCGCGTTATCATCACCCAGCAGCGTTCGCAGATCGAAACCCGCAATAATAGAATGGCGAACCAGCATTTCGTTAACAGCCGCCGAATCAATTTCGCCGCTCAGCAGTGCCTGTATCGCATCATCTTCCGTATCATATATTTTAACCTCCGCCAGCGCGGCACGAAAGGTTTCGGACTTCTGCAGCGCAAGGTCGGCTGCGCCGCCCGAGACAATTCCCAATGTTTTTCCGGCAAGATCCGCAAGGTTCTTAACCTCGCTTTCTGCTGTAACCGCGAAAATCTGGCGGGAGGTCATATATACATCGGAAAGCGACAACGCTTCATTGCGCTCTGCCGTATAAACACAGCCGGAGCAAACGCAGTCCACCTCTCCGGAAGCAAGCGCGTCTTCGACACTCTTGCCGTCAATCGCCACAAAGCTGACACCCACATTCAGCCGGGCTGCAAGCTGCGTCAGGAAATCAATGTCAAAGCCTTCAAACCCGGCATCCGTCACCGCGGTCAGCGGAGCATGGTTGGAATAAACACCCACAACCAACTGTTTTTTTTCCGATATTTGATTCCAGGACGGATCTGAGGCTGTCGATTCCGTTCCCGCCTTACTCCGGCACGATATCGCAGCAAAGCAAAAAAGCAAAGCTGTCAAAATCGCCAAAAAACGTTTCATTTTAGCAACATCCCTTTCCCGAACCGGTCAGCATACGCAAAAAACAGAGATTCCTCATTATCACTGGTATCCATCTGTTTTATTTGTCGTGGAAAAACTCATCCCAGTCCTCTGAATCCGTCGGTACCGGAGGCTGCTGAGCCGAAGCGTCCGTCTGTTCTGGCTCCGTTTTTTGCGCGGCATGCGTCGCACCGTTTTTTTCACCCTTGCGCGGAACAATCCATTTTTTCAGAATTCCCTTGGTGTAAAGAATATCGCACACAACAAACACAATACCGAGAACACCCAGCAAAATCAGAACGACCGCCGTGGGCAGCATCCAGCCGCCGCCTTCGCCGCTGCCCTCGATTATCGCCGTGCTGGACGTTTTGCTTGAAGCCTCCGCCTGAGATGACGCCTCTTCGGAAGAATTATCCGTCGCTTGCCAGGAATCCAGCTCGGAGGGGGTAGAGGCATCGGAAACGCCGTCGGCATTCCAATCCACCACCGACTGCGCCGAAGGAGCCGAAGGAATAGAACCGCCGTTAGACGCCTTTCTGGTCACGCTGATGTAATAATATGCATTCTGCGTACCGTCGGAAACGGTAATCGTTGCATAATTGGGGTTTTCACCCTCAGAGAGGCCCTGCTGATGATAATCCACCACGCAGGAACCGCGGTTGGCCGTTGCCTGAACCGAAACGGAAGCCACGCTGTTTGGCACCGTTCCGGTGATTCGGTAACCGTTGACCGAAAAATTCGCCGTGAGGTCATCTCCGCCGGCGCCATCGAAAATCACAAGGCTTTTCAGCCCCAACGGTTCCTCTGTGGACGAGGTTGCCGTCTGAGACGACGCTTGGCTCTCCGCGGAAGAGACCCCGGAGGGATCACTTGGAGAGGAAGCTCCCGCCTCAGAAGACATAATTTCGGAAGAACTTCCCTCTTTGGATGAAGCCGCAGAAGCAGTTTCGGAAGAAACGGCGGTTGACGAAGAGCCGATCTCCGCGGCAAACGCCGCGGGAGCAGCGAAAAGAAAAACTGCAAGCAGCAGTAAAACAATCCATTTCTGCTTCCAACGATGCATGGATAACCATCCTTTCCATTCCGGGCGGGTTTTCATCCGCGCACCGGCCGTCAGACTCCGATTCGAAAGAAACCGGATCATCCAACACGAACTGTATCATTATACCATAAAACGACCGGAAATGACAACCCGAAAATTGTGAATTTTTCTTCGCGCTTCAGGCATGATGTTTGGGATGGTTGACCGCCGGATCGGAAAGCTCCGCAAGACGTTTTTCGTACGCCTCCCATTCGAACGGCAGCTCGACTTCCTCTGCCCCGGGATAAAGCGCTGCAAGCAGGCGGGAAGCAAACGGCGGATTCAGCGCCAGCAGCGGCCCCAGCAGATAAGTGGCATAAAAATTTCCGGCGTGGGCGCCTTCCAGCTTGCTTTGCGGGTTCAGCCCCGTTCCGGTATGCATGGTCAAAAATGGAGCGGGAGTTTCGCCGTAGCTGTGGCTGAGCTGGTTTTTGAAGCCGGTTACGCGAATATCGCCGCATTCGCCGACGCACAGCTCATTATAACGCAGACGCGAAAAACGTTCGGCGTAAGTGTTCCAGAAGCCCAACGCCTCAATTTCAGATTTTTGCGGGTCGGCACGGAGGATCTTTTCGCCGAACAGTTCAAACGCGTTGCCGGTGGCAAGCGTAATTGCGTTGCCGTTCATGCGTTCCAGCAGCGCTTCGCGGTACGGGCGCAGCGCCTCCAGCTCCAGTTCCTGCTGGCGCTCTGTGCAGGGGCCGAGATAAAGAAAACCAACGTCGTCACGAGCGGCAAATGCCGGGGTTTCAAAGAGTGGCGTTTCCAGCAGCTCCACCTCCGCACCGGCCAGCTCCAGCTTTCTGCGCAGATAGAGCAGATTGCCGCGGTCGCCGTACAGATTATTGAATTCAGGGTATAATGCTTCGATGACCACCTTGCTCATTGTGTGCCGCCTTCTTTCCCGGAAAAATGAGAGACCAGAATATTCTTCAGCCGGTTTGCAATCGGCATCGCGTAAAGTTCAAAAAAGATCGCCGTGGTTCCTTCGGGGGATACCGCTCCGGGCAGTTCCCGCGCAAGATCCTCGTAATCGGGGTACAGCCGCAGCTTCTGTCGGTTCACACCGCCCAGAACCAACCGCAGCGCAAGGTCGCTGCACCGCGTTCCGCCGATCAGGACCGAGCCTACCTCCGGCGAAGCGAGCGACGCAAAGTCGGTGTCATACAGCCACGAAATATCCTCATGCCCGTGAACCTTGTCCTTGGAATCTGTCACGATCAGCACAACGTCCTTGTGCCCCGGAATATGATCCAGATAGGCAAGGCTCTGTGATCCGGAGATTGGATTCTGATTTTTGAAGAGCATCGTCACTACCGAAAGCGCCCCAGCCTTTGTATCCTCAAAACGACCGGTACGGGCAGAAAGATCCTCCACACCGCGGGATACCTGTTCCAGCGGAACACCCGCCATCCGGCAGACTGCCGCGGCAGCCGTCGTGTTGTAGACGTTGAATAGGTTGCCCGCCGCAAACGGCAGAAGCACTGTTTCGTCGCCGTCGTGAAACAAAAACGTGCCTACGTCATAATCCACGTCGGAGGCAAAATAGCGGCTTTGCGGCATTTCAAAACCACAGGAAGGGCAGTGCGCTGCACCAATGTGGTGATAATGGTAAAAGCTGTACTGCAGGCGGTGATGGCAGCGCGGGCAGGCCGTGATGTCACAGACCGTGTTCGGGCAGGATTCCGTGCTGCGGGAGGTGCGCTCCACCGAATAGAAGACGCGTTCGTTTCTGCCTTCGCCAAGCAGGCCGGAAATCATGTCGTTGCCGTTGAGAAGCAGCGTTGTTTCGATCGGAAGGTAGTCGTTGATTTTATCAAAGATAAATTCGCTGTGGCCGTTGCGCTTGATGGAATCGCGGAACAGGTTTGTGCAGAGCAGATAATCGGGCGTAAAATGGCAGTAAATATACTGAGAGGACCGCTCGTCCACCTCCAGCACGGCAGCGTCTGCTTTCACCCTGCCGCCGAGCGTGCAGTTTGCCGCCAGCGCCGTCACGAGGCCGGGCGCCATATTCGAACCTTTGGAATTGTTGACAACCGTTTTTCCTGCGGAACGCAGAATATTTGTCACCAGATTGGAGGTGCTGGTTTTGCCGTTGGTACCGGTTACACAGATGACGGTCGGAGGCATTTGAAAACGAGCCAGCGCGTCGGGGCAGAGCCTGAGCACGATCACCCCCGGCGTGTTGCTGCCTCTGCCCGCCAGAACACGCAGCGCCCATTCGGCAAGCTTGCCCGCCAGCAACGCAAAAATAAATCTAATTTTTCCCATTCCATCAGACCCTTTCTGATTCCGTGCGTTTTGCAGTTCTTCTTTGCGCCCGCAAATTATTTTTATTCTAAATCACCCTCCGCAGATTGTCAATTTTATCTTATGCCGAAGGGTTATTTTCATGCGAAAAATGCGTTTCGCACTTGATTCCTCTCCCGCCGTTTTGTATTGACATCCCCGGGCGAATCGATTAGAATAGAAGAAACGGTTGCGGGGGATTCTCCCGCAAAAACGCTCGTGGCCGCTGCGCCTGACGGGCGTTTTCTTTTGTTCCTCGCCGGCGGGAACACAGCGCCGAAACTATCCGGCTGGAGGAAACTGAAATTTATGAAACAAAAACGCGAATATGCGGCTTTGTCCGTCAGCAAAAAGGCGGAAAACTCAATTGAAAACGGCCATCCGTGGATTTATGACAGCGAGATTTTCGGTGAAAACACCGCCGGCTGCACCGACGGCGCGCTGGTGGACGTGTTTGGCCGCAGCGGAAAATATCTCGGTACCGGATTTTACAACCATCATTCAAAAATTCGCGTCCGGCTTATCAGCCGCAGCGCAAATGACCGGTTTGACGAGGCTTTTTGGGAACGCAGACTCCGTTGGGCGTGGGAATATCGAAAAACTGTTATGGGCCATGACACGGAAAGCTGCCGTCTGATCTTCGGCGAAGCGGATCAGTTCCCCGGGCTGACGGTTGACCGGTTCGGCGAAATTCTGGTGACGCAGACGCTTTCCCTCGGCATTGAACAGCGAAAGGGCATGCTTTTCCCTCTGCTGGTCAAAATCCTGCGCGGAGACGGGCAGGATATCCGCGCCGTTTACGAGCGCAATGATGTAGCCATTCGCGCACATGAAGGGCTTGCGATGAACAAGGGCTTTTTCCCTCTGGAAGGCGAAACGCCGCCATCCTCCACGGTTACTGTTATTACCGAAAACAACATTCGCTATGCCGTTGACTTTGAAAACGGACAGAAAACCGGATTTTTCCTCGATCAGAAATACAACCGTCAGGCTGTCGCCAAGCTGGCGCGTGGCAGAACAGTGCTCGACTGTTTTACGCACACCGGCTCCTTTGCGCTCAACGCGGCGCACGGCGGCGCCGAACACGTTCACGCCGTGGATATTTCGGCGGACGCCGTTGCCATGGCGCAGGAAAACGCCAGACTGAATGGGCTTGAGAGCCGTATGAGTTTTGAAGCGGCGAACGTGTTTGACCTGCTGCCGTCGCTGGAAAAGCAGGGACGCCCTTATGATTTTATTATTCTGGATCCGCCCGCGTTCACCAAAAGCCGTCAGACCGTTGAGAACGCCATGCGCGGCTATAAGGAGATCAACCTGCGCGCTATGAAGCTTCTGCCGCGTGGCGGATATCTTGCCACGTGCTCCTGCTCTCACTTTGCGACCGACGAGCTGTTTCGCAGGATGCTGCACGCCGCCGCAGCCGATGTCGGCGTTTCTCTGCGCCAGATCGAAGCCAGACAGCAGGCGCCCGACCATCCGATTTTGTGGAACGTTCCGGAGACAGATTATTTAAAATTCTACCTGTTTCAGATCGTCTGAACCGATTGTCAGAAAAAAAGAAAGGGATCTCTCATGACGCAGAAAGACGTGATACGCTTTTGTTTGTCGCTGCCGGAAAGTGCGATATCCTATCCTTACGGCGATCAGCCGGCGGTCATGAAGGTTCTGGGGCTGCGGGAATTCTGCGAAATTTACGAGAATGCCTCCCCGCTGCACCTGGTCATGAAGTGCGACCCGGACGAAGCCCAGTTTCTCCGCTCGGTCTACCCTGCCGTGCGCCCCGGTTATCACTGCAACAAAACGTACTGGAATTCCGTTTTCGTCGACGGCACGATCCCGGACAGCGAGCTGAAAAGCATGATCCTGCACTCCTACCGATTGGCACTGCAAAAAATTCCGAAAAAGCAGCGCCCCCTTGCCTGTGAAGTACTGCTGAAAGGAGAGCGCCAATGAAGTCTCTGTTCTGCTGCCCAATTTGCGGAGAGGCTCTTACCGCAGACGAACGCGAATATCACTGCGCAAACGGCCACCTCTTTGACCGCGCGGCAAAGGGGTATGTCAACCTTCTGCCCGCCAACCGGAAGCACAGTGCCGAACCGGGCGACGATCCGGAAAGCCTGCGCGCCAGACGCGCTTTTCTGCAGACCGGGCATTACCGTCCGCTGGCGGATGCGCTCTGCACGGCCGCCGGACAATACTGCGGCGCTGCGCCTGCCGCGCTCGACTGCTGCTGCGGCGAAGGCTATTACACCCGTTTGCTGGCGCAGACCCTGCGGGAACAGAAGCCCGGAGCAAGGCTGGCCGCGTTCGATATTTCCCGCCAGGGCGTAAAAATGGCGTGCTCGCGCAGCGACCCGACGGAATACGCCGTTGCCAGCGTATTTCACATTCCCGCCCCTACAGAAAGCTTTGACCTTGCGGTTCTGTGTTTTGCGCCGTTCTGTGGTGAAGAGCTTGCTCGCGTGCTGAAGCCCGGCGGCATGCTGCTTGGCGTCATCCCCGGGGCGCGGCACCTGTTCGCCATGAAAAAAGCGCTCTATCGCGAGCCGTATGAAAACGACGAACAGGGCATGGAAAGCGATGCATTCATCCTGCATGACACCGTCCGCGTATCCGGTGAGATCTATCTTTCGCAGACGGAGCTTGCAAACCTGTTCCGTATGACGCCGTATTTCTGCCGCTGTGAGGAAGACGCAAAGCAGCGGCTGCTGGCGCTGCCTGGACTTTGCACGGAAATCGAGTTCGTCGTTCGGGTACTGAAACGAATTTGAAGCTTTAGCATCTGCTCTGTTGCGCCCGTCATCCTGCACCCTGAGAAATACTTGAACGGATCATAATGCTGTCGAAAGGAAATGATATGAAATGGTCATCGCTGTTTTCGGTGAAAGCTGTACCGGAAAATCCACCATTGCAAAGCTGCTGCAGCAGCAGTTTTCTGCGGACGACGCCTGCAGACAGATCCTTCAGGCTCTGCCGCACCGGTAACGGCGGCAAGGCAGAATTTTCCCCATGCTTTTTTGAAAGGGGGCATTCTCTCATGATCTGCTATCTGGCGCGCTGCTCTGTGGGCAGCAAAACAAAATTTCTGATTTTTGACCATCTGGGCGACTGCCGCTTTTCTGTGGAAGAATCTCCCGGCCTGTTTTCAGCCGTAATACCCCGGATGGTTCTGCTAAACCGGCAAGGCGCTGAACTGTTGGAATTTCACCGCACGCCGACTCCCACAGGCTGGCGCTGCAGCGCACAGCGCAACGGCTCCACAGTAGCGCAGGTTCGCCGCAAGGCGGACGGTTCCGTCGCTTCTCTTCGGACAAAGGAGGGGCACTGGCGTGTGTTGGGAGACCCGCGCACCGGTGAATACGAGTTAATCAGCAACGGAGAAACCGTTCTCCGCTGTTCCCATTGCCATACCCCGCAGGGACGCGAGGCTGGTATGCTGGAAATTTTCACCCGTACACAACCCCTTGCCGCCTTGGCGGCCGCCGTAATGCTCGCGGAGCTGCCCATGCTGCGCACGCCGGTTGCCGTTCTGAACGGTTAGCAGGACGGAAGATTTCGTACCGTCAAGGATTCTTCTCTGACTGAATTTGCGTTCCCGTACAAAAAGTTGTTGTTGTTTTTACGCCAAATGCATAAAAAATCAAATGGAACCTCCCGAAACTTCTTGCGTAAAAAGCGCAAAAAATATTTTTTTCACTTGGATTTTGTGGTATACTGAATTTTTGGAATTGCTATATTATTTGGATTGTGCACTGGCACAAGTTTTTACCATTACGGTTTGACGCTGTGTTTCACGGTAGCCCGCCGCCCCGGCAGAAGCCCGGCCTCCTGCTGAGATCGGAACCCGGACAAACCCCTGGTTAACAGAAAGGGAATGGATGTATCAATGGATAAAAGAACAGATTTGCGGAACGTTGCTCTGATTGCCCACGTTGACCACGGCAAGACCACGCTGGTGGATCAGCTTCTGCGGCAGAGCGGCATCTTCCGCGCAAATGAGGCCGTGGCGGAGCGTGTGATGGATTCCAACGACATTGAACGGGAACGCGGCATTACGATTCTGGCAAAAAACACCGCTGTCATGTACAACGATATTAAGATCAATATTGTAGACACCCCCGGCCACGCCGATTTCGGCGGCGAGGTGGAGCGCATTTTGATGATGGTGGACGGCGTTCTTCTGTTGGTCGACGCGTTTGAAGGCTGCATGCCGCAGACGCGCTTTGTGCTCAAAAAAGCGCTCGGTCTCGGCAAAAAACCAGTCGTCGTCGTCAACAAAATCGACCGGCCCGGCGCCAGACCCGCCGAAGTTGTGGACGAGGTGATCGATCTGTTCATTGAACTCGGCGCCGATGAAGACCAACTCGATTTTCCGGTGGTTTACGCCTCCGGTCGCGACGGCTATGCGACCAGCGACCTGAACGTCCCCGGCACCGACATGAAGCCGCTGTTTGAAGCGATCGTGAATGATGTGCCTGCGCCGCAGGGCGACATGGACGGTTCGATGCAGATGCTGTTTTCCAATATCGACGCGGACGAATACGTCGGCAAGATCGGGATTGGCCGTGTGGAACGCGGCGAGGTGCATTACGGCGACAGTGCCGTGCTCTGCCACCGCGACGGCACCACCCAGAACGTAAAAATTACACGCCTGTATCAGTTTGAAGGCCTGCGCCGCGTGGAGGTGCAGAGCGCGAAGCTTGGCGACCTGATCGCCGTTGCAGGCATCGGCGACCTGAATATTGGTGAAACGGTGTGCTCGCCCGATTGTGTGGAGGCGCTGCCGTTTGTAAAAATTGACGAACCGACCGTGTCGATGATGTTTATGGTCAATAATTCTCCGTTTGCAGGCCGCGACGGCAAATATGTCACCTCGCGGAATATCCGCGATCGCCTGTTCAAGGAAGTTCAGACAAACGTCGCCATGCGCGTGGAGGAAACCGATTCCCCCGATACGTTCAAGGTTTCCGGCCGCGGGGAACTGCACCTTTCGATTTTGATTGAAACCATGCGCCGTGAAAACTTTGAATTTCAGGTTTCCCGACCGAAGGTTATTATGAAGGAAATTGACGGTAAGCTTTGCGAGCCGATTGAGCTGCTGATGATTGAGGTGCCCGAAAATTATGTCGGCGCCGTAATGGAAAAGCTTGGCGGACGGAAGGCCGAAATTGTCAATATGGGCACGCGCAACACAGGCATTACCCATCTTGAATTTAAAATTCCGGCGCGCGGTCTGATGGGTTACCGCACCGAATTTTTGACCGATACCAACGGCAACGGCATTATGAACCACGTTTTTGATTCTTATGAGCCGTACAAGGGTGAGATTCCCGGTCGTGCACAGGGTTCGCTCGTCTGTTTTGAAACAGGCGAAACCACAAGTTATGGCCTGTTCAATGCGCAGGAACGCGGCAGGCTGTTCGTTGGGCCGGCTGTTCCGGTTTACGAGGGCATGGTGGTCGGCGCCAGCCCAAAATCGGAGGACATCGCTGTAAATGTATGCAAAAAGAAGCATATTACCAATATGCGCGCGGCTGGTTCCGACGAGGCGCTAAAACTGACGCCGCCAACCCAGATGAGTCTGGAGCAGGCGCTTGAGTTTATTGCCGACGATGAGTTGGTCGAGGTGACGCCAAAAACATTCCGGCTCCGCAAAATGGTGCTTTCCAAAGAGCAGCGCATGAAGATGGCCAGCAAAAACAAATAATTCCCGAACCGAATGACCGCCGTTTTTGTTGGGCAGTGAGCGATTTTTGCCTCCTACACAATGAAACGGCGGTTTTTTTCCCGGAGCCCCCGACCCAACGGCGCACCCTGCGCGCTGTTCGGTAATACAATATATGGATGAAAATTTGACGACGGAGTCTTCAACATGAATTTTACGATCCTTGATCTGGAATGGAACAGTGTATTCAGTCCGCGCCTGTCCGGATACTTTAATGAAATTATTCAGTTCGGCGCGGTCAAGCTGGATGAAAATTTAAAGCTGACCGATACTTTTTCCACATTTGTACTGCCCAGCGAAGGAAAAAAGCTGACGGAACTTGTGATACAGCTGACAAATATCCGCAACGAGGACCTGCAGGGTGGCCTGCCGTTTCTGGAGGCGTTTCATCGGTTTACCGACTTTTTGGGAGACAGCGTGCTGATGACGTGGGGTACCTGTGATATCCGCGAACTGATTCATAACTATCGTTTTTTTACCGGAAAAACCAATCTTTCGATTCCGGGCGGGTACATCAATCTGCAGGCTTACTGCCAGCAGCGCATCGGCGAAAGTTCCGCTCAGCAGATGGGGCTTGCGGCGGCGGCGGAAGCGCTTTCCATCGACGCCAGCGCCATAGCGCTGCATCGTGCGATCGATGACAGCATTCTTTCCGCCGAATGTTTCCGCGCAGTTTACGATCCGGAAGCTTTGAAGCCCTTTTTTACGCAGACGGATGACGAATTTTACCGCCGTCTGGCCTTTAAGAATAAATATCTGACCGATCTTTCCCACCCGCTGATTGACCGGAGCAAGCTGCGGTTCCGCTGCCCGGAATGCGGCGGCAGGTTGAACGAGCTGGAACCGTGGGCTCTGCGCGGCAAGCAGTTCCGGGCAAAATTCCGCTGCGAGGCGTGCGAAAAGAATTTCAACGCCTTCGCACAATTTCAACAGCGCTTTGACGGAGTTCGCGTTCGCCGCCGCATTATTCCTGAACAGCCGCCGGAGGCGCCCCAGGTGGAGCAGTCGGCAACCCCCGCTGTTTCTCCTGCTGAACCGACATAACGAAAGGGCGAGAGTGCTGAAATATGATCCAAAGCTGTCATCTTTGCCCCCGACACTGCGCTGTGCAGCGAACCGCAGACGCCGGCAGCGGCGTCTGCAAAATGGGCAGCGCGGCCGTGGTGGCGCGGGCTGCCCTACACTTTTGGGAAGAACCGTGCATCAGCGGCGAGCGCGGTTCCGGAGCTATATTCTTTTCCGGGTGCAATCTTCACTGCGCTTTCTGTCAAAATGATTCCATCAGCCGCCAAAACTTTGGCAGACGCATTTCTTCTTTTGAGCTGAGCGACATCTTTCGCAGCCTGGTGGAACAGGGCGCTGAAAACATCAATCTGGTGACGGCAACGCACTTTATTCCGGCTGTGCTGGAAGCGCTGAAGCAGTACCGCCCACCCGTTCCCATCGTTTACAACTGCGGCGGCTACGAATCGACGGAAACCCTCCGTTCGCTGGAAGGTTTTGTGGATATTTATCTGCCGGATTTCAAATATGCGCTGACCGAGCCTGCCAAACGTTATTCTGCCGCACCCGATTATCCCGAGACCGCAAAGGCCGCTCTGCTTGAAATGCACCGGCAGCAGCCCGCATGCTTTTATGATGAACGCGGTATGCTGCAGAAAGGCATGATTGTACGTCACCTGATTCTTCCGGGCAATACACGCAATTCCATTGCCGCGCTCGAATGGTTGGCAAAGGCGCTGCCCGGTGTTCCCGTAAGTCTGATGGCGCAATATCTTCCCTGCGGCAGCGCGGCGGAGTTTCCGGAAATCAACCGCAGAATTACCCGCCGCGAATATGAGAAGGTTTTGGACAGGTTATTTACGCTTGGGTTGGACGGCTTTGTGCAGGAGCGATCCTCCGCAAAAAAAAATTATATTCCCTCTTTTGGTCTGGAAGGCGTTCCCGCCCCAAAGGGCAAAACGCCGTAAAATAAAATTACCGCCCTACGGGCGGCGAAAGAAAAGAAAAGAAAAGGAGTGCTTCCCCATGAAAAAGTTCTTGTCCGAATTCAAAAAATTTGCACTGCGCGGCAATGTCATTGACCTGGCAATCGGCGTAATTATCGGCGGCGCGTTTCAGGCCATTGTCAGCTCGCTGGTCGGCGACATTGTCTCTCCGCTGCTGGGTCTGATTGCAAAAGAGGACTTTTCCAGCTGGGTCTGGACCATCGGCGGTGTGGAGATTAAGTATGGCTCTTTTCTGACCGCCGTCATCAACTTCATTCTGATGGCGCTGGTGATTTTCCTGTTCCTGCGCGGGCTGAACAAGCTGCTCTCCCTGGGCAAAAAGGCGGAAGCTCCCGAAGCCCCGAAAGCTCCCACCACAAAGATTTGCGCGTTCTGCAAAAGCGAAATTGCGATTAACGCCACCCGCTGCCCGCACTGTACTTCTGTACTGGAAGAAGCCGAGACAAACTGCTGATCTCCCCTTTATCCGGTTAGTTTGGTTCGCATGGCGCTGAGGATCGCTTTTTCCCTGCGCGACACCTGCACCTGAGTCATCCCGAGTGCTTCTGCGGTCTGCGTCTGCGTTTTGCTTTGAAAAAAACGCATTACCACGATTTTCCGATCACGCGGCTCCAGCTCGCAGACCACCTGACGCAGGGAAAGCAGCTCTGCAATTTTTTCCTCGTGGGAATCCACGCTGATATCAATCTGCCCGCCGCCCTCGTCGTCGTCCTGCGTCAGCGAGAGCGGCGGTATTGCTGCGCCGAGTGCCTGCGCCGCTTCGGCAGGCTCCACGCCCAACCGGTCGGCCAGCTCGGCAACGGTCGGCTCACGCTGGGTTTCCCGGCGAAAAGTTTCTGCTTCCCGGGCAGCCTTGAGCGAAAGTTCCTTCAGCGTCCTGCCAACCTTGACGGTGCCACCGTCCCGAAACAACCTGCGAATTTCGCCGAGAATCACCGGCACCGCATATGTTGAAAAACGAACGCCGCGTGTGCTGTCAAACGCATCCACCGCTTTAACAAGCCCAAGACAGCCCGCCTGAAACAAATCGTCATATTCCATTCCGCGGCCGCGAAAACGATTGGCACAGCTGTGTACCAGACCGATGTTTTCGGAAATGAAGCGGTCGCGTTCCTCCCGGCTCATGGGCGGCGGCGGATGGTTTTTTCCATGACGACAGTGGTACCTTTTCCGGGCAGAGACTGCACGCGCAGCTTGTCCGTAAAGCTCTGCATCACCGCGAAACCAAGCCCCGCCCGTTCGCCTCCGGCCGTTGTATAAAGCGGCTCCATTGCCTGTGCAATATTCTCTATGCCGCAGCCGCGATCCCGGATCCGGATCTGTACCCTGCCATCTCCAAAAATGCGGCAGGTTATGTAGATCAGTCCGGCCGATTCATGATAGGCATGAACGATGCAGTTTGTCACCGCCTCTGAAACAGCGGTTTTAATATCCGCAAGCTCTTCCACCATCGGGTCAAGCTGAGCGATAAACGCTGCGACCGAAGCGCGCGCAAACGCCTCGTTTGCCGAGCGGCTCGGGATGGTCAGGCGCATTTCATTGATCGGCTGTGTCATGCAGATTCCCTCCTTTATTTTCCGCGCTTTGCCGGATCACGTCCAGTTGTGAAAGCCCTGCCAGCCGCATCAGCTTTTCCAATTGCGGCGGTGTGTGAACTACCTCCAAAGCGCCGCCTACCGATTGCATCAGGCGATAGCGGCCAAGGATCAGCCCGATACCGGAGCTGTCCATAAACGAAACGCCTGAAAAATCCAGCTGCAGCAGTTGAATGTGGTTTTTCTCCACTGCTGCGTCGATGCGTTCTCGCGCTGCTTTGGCGGAATGGTGATCCAACTCACCCTCCAGCATCGCCGTCAGTGTGGTTTGCGATTGCCTGAGTTCCATTGCACATCCGTTTCCTTTCATCTGTTCTTAAAATTTCTGCATTCTGCGCTATTTTGCCCCGTTGGCGAAAAAATATTCGCTGCCGCAAAGAAAAAATGACAGTTCCCAGAATTAGTCAAATCAAGCATATCCGATTTTGTGCGCAGAAACGGTCGGATTTTGCGCATGAAAAGAAAGAAACGGCGCCTGCCCTGCGCAGATCCTGATGATCTGCCGCAAAGCAGGCGCCGTTTGATGGTTTGGTTTTCCGCCTGAGGAAAAAAGCGCTCCGGCGCTTATTCCTCGATCATTGAGATATAACGTTTGAGGTTGTCGCGGCCGGTGGCGATGCCGTACAGACAGTCCTCGGAACCCTCAAACTCGATGGAAACATAGCCGTCATAACCGGCCTTTTTCAGCGCGGTCAGGCAATGCAGCACCGGCACGTTGCCCTGACCGATGATTGCGCCGCGCAGATAGGTTCCGTTGCGGGAACGGAAGAAACCTGCACCGGGATTCGGTTCCATAGCGCTCTTGATGTGGAAATCCTTTGCATGGACATGGAAAGCATACGGCGCCACACGACCGACCGCAATCGCCGGATCTTCATCTGCGCAGGTAAAGTTTCCGATATCGACCAGCAGGCCGTAATTATTGCTTGCAACTGCATTAACCATTTTTTCAACACGGTCGGAATCCTGTGCAAAGAAACCGTGGTTTTCCGACATGGTGCGGACGCCCTTGGAGGCGGCGTATTCGGTCACGCGGCGGATGCCTTCGACCAGACGCGGCAGCGCCTGATCAAAGCCGCGCCAGCCGCGGGTACCGTCGGCAAAACCGCGGGTGGCATCGTGGCGCATCAGCCCGGCACCAAGAATGGCAGCGATATCTACTTTGTGGCAGAGGCGCGCCACTTCAGCATCCAGATCGCCGTTGCTGCCGGTGAGCAGGTCGGCGCCGATGGTATGGCTGATGATCGGCATACCAAGCTTTTCAGATTCCTCACGCAGCTGTTTGGCAAAATCCTCTTCAGTTACACCGTCCGGAACCTGCAGGTCGGTGTACTCGATTCCGTCCAGACCAAATTCCTTAGCCTTTGCGATGCAGTCGAACTGCGTCATACGGCCATCGCGGATTGCGCCCATAAAGCTATAAGTACTGGCAGAAATTTTCATATTGATACACTCCTTTTTTAGAATTCATTCTTCTTGTACAGAAGGTTGTGCCGCAGAGCATGGCGTTTGCGGCATAACCTGCATCATGTTTTTTGGGAAACTTAAATTCTGGCTTTCAGAAATTCGACAGCACGCTGGATGTCCGCAACCGGATTGTCGCCGACCTCGCGCTCGATGGTGAGGAAGCCTTTGTAGCCGATTTCATTGAGCGCTTTGAGATAATTCGGGAAATCCACACTGCCCTCACCGAGCGGAACCTCAATAAACGCCGCATCGGAAGTAACAGGCTCCTCTTTGAGACCATAGATGATTTCGGGATCTTTGTCGAACAACTTGCGGCCGTCCTTGGCATGTGTATGGACAATATAGTCCTTGAGGGTATGCACTGCCTGAACCGGATCATCCCCTGTGACCATCACAAGATTCGCCGGGTCAAGGTTGACGGCAACACCGGTGGAGTGCAGCGCATCCAGAAAGCTTTTCAGCGTTTTTGCGCGTTCCGGGCCGGTTTCAATTGCAAAATGCGCATCAATGGAATCGGCGTAACGGCTCAGCTCGAAGCACGCTTCCTGCATGATTTTATAACGCTCATGAGAAGGATCCTCCGGCACCACGCCGATATGAGTGGTAACGACATTGGTTTCCAGTTCCTTGGCGAGATCCAGAATGCGCTTGGATTTTTCAATCAGCGCCGGATTCAGCTCTGCATTTCCGAAACCGCGGCCCAGATCGCCGCACAGGGCAGAAATGGTCAGTCCGTTCGATTTGACCATGTCAAGCAGCTCGCGGCGCTTGGCTCCTACCAGATTTTCCGGCGCCATTTCGCCCCGTGTTGCATAGATCTGAACGCCCTGCGCACCGAGGGACGATGCTTTTTTCAATGCCTCCGGAACACTCATGCGAAAGCTGTCGAGCATAACTCCGATGGAAAAAGGATACATCTCAAAGACCTCCGTTATTTTTTGTTTGACATTTGCCTGTTCTCATTATATAGTAACAACGGAAGCAAAGAAAGGCAAAATCTTGCTGAGGAATGAAACAATCTTGCTCTGATTTCTCCGCAGCGCCCACAAACGCCGGACGCCGCAGAAAGGAAGCCCCGGAATGAAAAAATACAATGCCAGCTATCTTTTGCCGGAAAAAGCGGAGACCTTCGCATATTATGAAAATCATATTCACGCCGACCCGAATTTCCCGATTATTTTTCACAAGGATCGCGTTTACAGCGCTTCCCCCTGTACTTCGTTCCACTGGCACGAGGGGCTCGAGCTTTTGTGCTTTTTAGAGGGGCGCGCAACTGTTTTTTCCGACGATCTGCGTATTTCGGTTTCCGCCGGTGAAATTGCCGTCATCAATTCCAATCATCTGCACGCCGTTTACTCGCCCGCGCCCGGCTGCCGTTATTACTGCCTGATTGTCGACCGCGAATTCTGTGATAATTTCGGTCTGCCAGTTTCCCGCCTCAACTTTATGCCTGTTGTGCGCGACAGAATGCTGACGGGAGCCTTTCTTCGCATTGACTCCGAAATGAAAGGCGGGCTTCCGTTCGGCAGCGCGGCGATCAAAAGCGAGGTGCTGCAGCTGCTGCTCCGGCTGTGCCGCGGCTTTCTGGCGTCGGCCCCCGACAACCGGGAAGCGGAGCGTTCTCCCCACAGGATCGACATGGTAAAGCATACAATCCGCTACATCTCTCAGAATTATGCCCGCCCGCTGACGCTGGACGATATCTGCTCCGCAACCGGTTTCAGCAAATATTACCTTTGCCGAACCTTTCGGGAGGCAACCGGCCAGACGATCATTGACTATCTGAATCTGCAGCGCTGCCGCAGCGCAAGAACCATGCTCTCCGCCGGAGACTGCACCGTTGCCGAGTGCGCAGAGGCATGCGGGTATAACAGCCCCTCATACTTTGCTCGCCAATATAAAAAATACATTGGAGAGCTTCCCTCCGCACAAAAAGAACGCTGATCTGCCCAACCGCAAAGCACGCGGCAAACTGTTTGAAAAACAGCATCTTTATTTTAGGCACGGCTTTCCATTTTGGACCGTGCTTTTTCTTTTTTAATGTTTTTAATAAAATATTTTATATTTTTTGTTTTAAATTAGCTAAATTGGGCTTGACTCACCAAAAGGCCATCCTTATAATGAAAATGTAGTCATTAAAGGAAATGATTACAATATATAAAAGAGAGGTCATGTGAAATGAAAAAAACAGCACTATGTAAGCTCACAGCAACTTTCTTGGCGTTTCTTTTCGTTTTCCTTCCTACCGGCTTGATTGCCGCAGCAGAAGAACCTACACATCAAGGATTTGAAGGTTCAGCGGTGATGCTTGACTTTTTGCAGGCTTTCCGCTATAATCGTTCATTGTGTGATTGTCATATAAATTCATGAGATGGATGAATGTGTCTACCAACTGCCCTCAGTTGACTATGAACAATTCCGTGGTTTGCGGGAATGTTATAGGCAAGAGGGCAGTTTTTTCTGCCACTTTTAAGGAGGTTTTTGCATGAATTGCGATGTCGTGATTGTCGGCGCAGGGCCTGCTGGAATTTTTACAGCGCTGGAGCTTCTGCGCCAGTGCAGCAGAAAAAAAATAATTTTACTGGAAAAGGGAAAGGCCATTGAACAGCGTCGCTGCCCGAAGCATCAAACCGGTCATTGCATGGGGTGTCAGTCCTGCGCCATTACAACCGGTTTTTCCGGTGCGGGAGCTTTTTCTGATGGAAAACTCTCGCTGAGCTGCGAGGTGGGCGGCGATCTTCCTCAGCTGATCGGCGAAGCCCTTGCTCAGGAAACTATTTCCTATACCGATTCGATTTATATGGAGTTTGGAGCCGACCCGCATGTGGAGGGCATCGGAAAAAAAGAAGAGATTAAAGAGATTCGCCGCAATGCCATCCGCGCGGGACTGAAGCTTGTCGATTGCCCGATTCGCCACCTTGGCACCGAAAAAGCGCAGCAGATTTATCTCGCTATTGAGCAATATTTGCTGCAAAATGGCGTAGAAATTTTGTTCGGCTGTGAATGTGAAGACGTTCTTCTGCAGAACGGCCGCTGCATTGGCGTCGCGGCAAAACAGGGTGCACAATCCATTGAAATCTTGGCCGGTCACACAGTCATTGCGACCGGCCGCCGGGGTGCTGACTGGCTGGAACAGCTTTGCGCCGACCACCAGATTGCGCATGAACCGGGAACGGTAGATATTGGCGTGCGCGTTGAGGTACGCAATGAAATCATGGAACGCGTGAACAACGTGCTTTACGAATCCAAGCTGATTGGCTATCCCCGCCCGTTTAAAAATAAGGTGCGCACATTTTGCCAGAACCCAGGCGGATTTGTGTCACAGGAAAATTATGACAATCACCTTGCCGTAGTTAACGGTCATTCCTACAAAGAGCTTAAGTCCGACAACACGAATCTTGCCATCCTCTGCTCGCACAATTTTACCGAACCGTTCAACCAGCCGATTGCCTATGCGCAAAAAGTCGGCGAGCTGACCAACATGCTTGGCGCCGGCCATATTCTGGTGCAGCGCTACGGTGATATTCTGGACGGAAAACGCACCTGGCAGCACGAGTTGACCCACAGCAACCTGCACCCTTCCCTGCCGGACGCCGTCGCCGGCGACATCACTGCGGCAATGCCGTACCGCGCCATGGTCAATATTATTAATTTTATTCAGGCGGTTGATCGGGTGGTGCCGGGGTTTGCGTCGGACGAAACGCTGCTTTATTCGCCAGAGCTGAAATTTTACAGCAACCGCGTCAGAATGGACACCGCCTTTGCAACAAGTATTCCGCAGCTCCATTGCCTCGGCGATTCCAGCGGATGGACGCGCGGGCTGATGATGGCCTCTGTTATGGGCGTACTGATGGGCAGAAAGCTTTCCGAGTGACGCGGCTGCGCCATTCGAAAAGCTCACGCCTTAATAGGGAAACAACAATCCCCCGAATGCAGATGATTGCTGCATCCGGGGGATTGTTGTCTGTTGATCATTTTTCCCGTTCCGCTGAAAACCAGACACCTCTGTGCGAAATTCTCACTGCCTTTCGGTGCCGGATGGAAAGATGCTGAGCACACTTTTTACTGCCTGCCGGGGTATATTCTTTTTTCTTCGTATATGATATAATACGGTTATCATTCAGTTTTCTGCAAAATTTTGTATAGTTCGATACCTCTGTAATTTTAATCTGATGACATAACGCCTGGAAAGGGGTAGCTTACAATGAAGCAAAAGAAGCGTTTTCGGTTTCCGCTGCAAAGACAAATGATTCTATTTTATATTTTTGTCGGGCTATTTCCCGTGCTTTTGATCTGCATCTATTTTTCACAGTCCGTGCGAACAATCAGTATTTCACAAACAAGTGAGATTTACCGGCATTCAGTGGATCAGGTTGGAAAAAACTTACTCAAAGTGATCAGCGAATCCGCGCAATCCTCTTTTGATACCGCCAACAAAGACGCAATGATTGGATATTTAACCGATTATGCTGATGACGATTACGCCTTGTACAATCGTTATGCCGAGAATGTTCAGGGGCTGCTGCGTCAGCTGCAGTACCGTTTTGAAAAAATGCGCGTGAACATTTATACGCCAAACACAAATATCAAGTTTTCGGGCACCTTCGTTCGGGATGCGGCACAGTTTAGTGCAATGACAGCCGCCTGCAAGGACACCAAAGGAATTTTTCAGTGGAACGGAATCCGTACGGAATACGGAGAAAAATACTTATCAGGCTGCGCCCCCATTCATAACTATTTTACCGGTAGCGGGGAAGTTGTGGGCGTTCTGCAGGTTTCTATCAGCGTTAATGAATTGTATGAGTATATTGATGAAGCGTCGTCGTCGGGAACGGTGGTGTTGCTGTTGGACGAGCAAAACCAGGCGCTGCTTTCCAGCGTTGCCGAAGAAGAAAAAAACAGTATTATAAGTGCTTTGCAGCAGGCTGAAAACAGCGGTACACTCCAATGGAACTCTATTGATTACCTGATTTTTCGCTCAAAAATGGAGAATGCACATCTTGGCATAATGGGTTGGCAAAGCGTACATCTGGTACCACTGCAGGTTGCGGAAGAAGGTTCCCGGGAAGTCAGGACAACCGGTATTGTAATCGGATCCGCTCTTGCGGTAATTGCGCTGACACTGTTGGTGCTGTTCGCGCACCGATTGACCGGGCGGCTGAAGCTGCTTTCCACTACGATGAGTGCCGTTGAAAATGGGGATACCAATGTTCTCGTTCCGGTTACCGGTCACGATGAGATTTACGATTTGGGACGGCATTTTGAAACCATGCTTGCCCGGCTGCATTTTCTCATGAGTGAAATTTATGAAACTGAGATTAAAAAGCAGCGAATCGAAAGCGAACAGAAGTCTGCGCAGCTGATTGCGCTGCAAAGCCAGATCAATCCGCATTACTTATTCAATACAATGGAAACCATTCGTATGAATCTGCTGCTGCAGGGCGACAAACGAACGGCGGGCGTGATCCGGATGTTTGCAGACAGCTTTCGGGAAATTATTGATGATTCTTCTCTTACCTGCCGTTTGCGCAACGAATTGGATTTTGTGCAAAAATATTTTCAGGTGCAAAAATACCGTTACGAAGAAAAAATAAACTTGATTATTGCCGCAGACGACACGGTGATGAATGCCGTGATTCCGAAATTTTTGCTGCAGCCTCTGGTTGAAAATGCAGTGTATCACGGTTTGGAATTAAAAACGGAAAACGGCCGCATTCTGATTCATGTGGAACGGGACGCAGAGCTGCTGCGAATCAGGGTGGAAGACGACGGCGTCGGCATGAAACCGGAAGAATTGGCTGCACTGAGACACTGCCTGCAAAACCCGAAAACCGGCGGAACGCATAATTACGCTTTGCGGAACATTGCCAGAAGGCTGATAATCCTTTACGGCGATGCGGCCGAATTAAAAATTGACAGCACAGAAGGTTGGGGAACCTGCATTCGCGTGTCCATTCCTTACAGTGAGGAGCCTGCGGATATCGGCGCACAGAAAAGTTCCGATTCCATTTAAGCAGGGAGCACGATTGAGAAAGGATGAAACAATGTATCAGGTAATTATTGCGGACGACGAACGGGCAATCCGAACCGGTTTGAAGATTGTTGTAGACTGGAATCAACTGGGTTTTGAAGTTGCCGGATGTGCTCAAAACGGAAATCAGGCTCTTGAAATGATACTGCGCCAAAGGGTTGACGTGCTGCTGGCGGATATTCGCATGCCCGGGCTGGACGGAATTGAACTGGTGCAAAAAATGCGGGAACTGCAGCTGCCAACCGTCACCATTCTGATGAGCGGGTACCGCGACTTTGAATACGCAAGGCAGGCGGTTTCCCTGGGCGTTCGGGAGTACCTGCTGAAGCCGGTCGATGAACAGGCTTTGCAGGAGCTGCTTATGCATGTTCACCGGGAGCTGGAAGAAAGCGCACAAACAGAAGCACATGAGGAGGAACTCCTGATCGCACGGATTCAACGCATTATGGCGGAAAATTACGCACAAAACATTAGTCTGAAAAGCATTGCGCAGCAGCTGAATTACAACCCCGCATATCTGGGAAGGTTGTTTCGTTGCCGGACAGGTTCAAACTTTCGGGATGAGCTGAATCTTTACCGAGTGCGCCGCGCGGCAGAATTGTTAAAAACAAGCCCGCTTTGCATTTACGAAATTGCAGAACGTGTGGGATATCAGGACACCAATTATTTTTATCGTGTTTTTCACGATATTTACGGCGTTTCACCCGGCGAATACAAAGCGGGCAGGCGAGCTGCAAAAGAATAAAAACACCGGCAGGCTTTCATCTAAACAAAGCCTGCCGGTGTTTTTGGTAGATTTGGATGATATTCGTATTACAAAACACAACATTTACACACTTTTTCTGTTTAAAACTATAAAAAAGTATAATTTATCATGTAAACAGAATAATTTTGTCCGGTATTTTGTAAAGAATTTTCTGTTAAAATAAATCAAGAGGTGATAATGAATGAAAAAAAGGAAGACCATTCTTACAAAAATAGCCGAACAGCACAGATTATATATTATGATGATCCCCATGCTGACGGCTGTTACGCTGTTTTGCTACATTCCGTTGGGCGGCTGGGCAATGGCGTTCACGGATTATCAGCTCGGTGGAAGCATGTTCGGCGGTGAATTTATCGGGTTCAAACAGTTTGCGTACTTCTTTACTCAGGCGGTAGATTCCTCTTATGTCATTCGCAACACGCTTGTGATTAATCTCAGTTCACTGGCAATTAACCTGATTACGGCGTGTGCCTTTGCAATTCTGCTCAACGAGGTTCGTACCTCGTCCCTGCGCAGAATTGTGCAATCGTTTTCTTTCTTCCCTTTTTTCGTTTCCTGGGTTATTACTTACTCTATTTTTAACTCTTTTCTTTCCATGCAGACAGGCGTCATCAATGTTTTGCTGCAGGATCTTGGATTTATTGATAAAGGAATCAATTTTTTAAGCGATGCCAAATACTCCTGGGGCGTCATTCTATTTGTTAATTTTTGGAAGTCCATTGGGTACAACAGCGTTATTTTTCTTGCCGCAATTTCCGGCATCGATCAGGAGCAGTATGAGGCGGCCAGCATTGACGGCGCTTCTCATATGCAAAAAATACGCCATATCACACTGCCCGGTTTGATGCCGACTTTGGTGATGCTGTTGATTATGAATTCCGGATGGATTTTTTCTTCTAATTTTGAAGAATTCAACCTGTTTTCGAACTCGGTCAATTGGCAGACGATGGAGGTGCTTGACGTTTACGTGTATCGGTACGGATTAAAATTACTGGATTACTCCTATGCGACCGCAGTAGGCGTTATTAAGACAATTGCCAGCCTGATTATGTTCTTCCTGGTTAATCTGGTGGCAAAACGGATTAACGGGCGTTCACTTGTTTGAAGAAAGGGGAAGCACAATGAAACAGACTGCCACAATGCCGCTTGTTCGTCACAAAAAATTCTACCACGATCGTTCCTGCTGTCTTTCAGATTATATTTTAAAAATTGTTGTCGTTCTTATCATGCTTTTCGTTTCTGTGATTACATTATATCCGTTTATTTATATTCTCTTCTACTCCCTGAGCAGCCCCGGCAAGGTGGGCACCGGCCTGCTCCTTTACCCCAGAGGATTTACCTTCGGCTCATATGCAATATTGCTTTCCGGCAGCGCAGACATCGGCGGCGCCATGCTGGTATCTATTGCAAGAAGCACGCTCGGACCGCTGCTTTCGCTTCTTGTCAACTCGATGGGAGCGTTTGCGCTTTCCCGCCGCAGACTGATCGGCCGCAAAGGTTTTCTTATTTTTGTTACGATGACCATGTACTTTTCCAGCGGCATGATCCCGATGTATGTTCTCATGCAAAAGCTGCATCTGGCGGGAACCTTTTGGGTTTATATTATTCCCGCGATGTTCAGCACCTTTAATATGATTCTGATTAAAACGTATATGGAAGGCATTCCGGACGCACTGGAAGAATCGGCTCTGATTGACGGCGCAAACGATTACGTCATATTCTTTCGGATTACACTGCCGCTTTGTATGCCGGTGCTGGCCGCTGTTCTGCTGTTCGACTGCGTCAATCAGTGGAACGCCTACAGCGATACCATGATTTATAACTCCATGAAGCCGTCTCTGCATACGCTGCAGTATGTATTGATGACCTTTGTCGATACCAGAGCAAGCTCGCTGCAAGAGGCGGAAAACAGGCAGAATGCACAGGTTTTTAACCCTGCTACAGCAAAGATGGCGCTGACCATCGTCGTAACCGTTCCAATCCTTTGTGTTTATCCATTTTTGCAGAAATATTTTGCCAAGGGCATTCTGATCGGCTCCATCAAAGGATAATCGTTGGCCGCAATGCAATTGCATTGTGAAATATATTATTTTTCAGGAGGGAAAAAACAATGAAAAAGAGAATCCCCGCAATCCTTTTATCCTTGCTTTTGCTGGCATCCTCGGTTGGCTGCGCAAAGTCCCCAACGGCCTCCAACACTTCTTCTCCGGCAGCTCCTGCAAATTCGGGCGAAACCACCGCGCCCAAGGAAGAATACATCATCGACTATATGCAGCCGGAGGGCGACTCCATTAACAGCGAAGATACGCCGGTGGGCAAAGTACTGAAAGAAAAATTTAACATCAGCTTTCATGTTACGTCCTTTACCGGAGACTACGACGCGCAGGTTGCGCTGATGCTTTCCGGCGGAAATTATCCGGAAATCATGCGTCTTCGTTTTTCGGAGGATATCCAGAAATACGTCAAGGCCGGCGCGCTCGTAGAGCTGGAAAGCCTCGCCCATCAGTGCGGCGCGACAGACTTTTTGACCTTCCGCAAGGATTCCATTCCGATTTGGAAGCTTGGCTCCGGCGACGGAAAGCTTTATACCTGGGAAAGCGACTCCCCGCAAATTGCGCTGAGCAGCGACGTAAGGGTTCGCAGCGACGTGCTGGAAGCCGCAGGCTGGCCGCAAGTTCTGACCGAAGACGAATGGATCAATCTGCTGAAAATCGGTATGGAAAAGTTCCCGACCGTAAACGGACAGCCGACCGTTGGCATGACGTTTTGCGGTGCAGAATCCTTCGGTGTACAGGGCATTATGCCAATTATGTATGAAAAAGGCGGATACACCGCTCTTGGCGGCAACGGCGCCGTCATCTACAACAACAAGGAAGACAAATACGAGGATTACTTCCTGAACAAGTATGTTAAATCTTCCTTCCGGTTCTTTAACCGTCTTTATCGGGAAGGTCTTTTGGATACGGAATGTTTTTCTGACCTGACACAGCAAACAACCGAAAAAACTACCTCTGGCCGTGCTCTATCGGTATGGTATTATGATGCGGGCTGCCAAACTGCCAACCAGTCTTTCCGCGAGGCTGGCACATCGGAAATGGAATATGTCTGGATGCCGGTTATGTCTCAGGATCAGATTGACGCGGGTGAAGACCGCTGCTTCCGCGAAATGCAGAGCTACATTTGGTCCAGCTATGCAATTACAAAGAATTGCAAATCCCCGGAACGTGTTATGGAAGTACTCAATTATACTTCTACTGACGAAGGACAGCTATTGATCGGTTCCGGAGTCGAGGGCGTTCATTACACAGTCGGATCCGACGGTATCCGCACTCCTGCTGAGGATTATATCAAAAAAGTGAAAGAAGACGGCACCTATGCTTATAAGCAAGGCGTCAACGCATTTCCGTTCCTCGGCACTGCAGGTATTATGGATTCTTCCGACCAGTATTACCAGATGTATCGCAACGAAACTTACAAGAGTGCACTGCTTTCTGACCGTGCCAAAGAGGTTTACAGCCATTACGGTTGGGAGGGCGAATCCGACATGTGGTATAAGAATGACCGTTTTGGCATCACCATGGTCAAAAGCGGTGTTGTAAACTCTCAAACGCTTGATCCCACTTCGGCAGAAGGCAAGCTGGCCCAGCAGATGATTGATTACCGTAACAAAGCTGCTGTTCAGCTCGCCATGGCAGAAGATTTTGATGCAACTTACGCTGAATTGGTAGAAGGTTACAAGAAGCTGAACCCCGAAACCGTGGTTGACGCCTTCAACAAATTGTATGAAGAAAACAAGGCCGCAGTAAAATAACTGCAGAAATACCGCAATGCCAGTGTCGGCAGACACTGGCATTGTTTTAAATTCCCGCAATACGCTTCTATTTTGAATGACTACAGGAGGATATGATTATGGGAAAAGAACTGCTTAACTTTGGCATTGTCGGCATTGGAGGAAGACCGAGGGCCTTTCTCGATGCATTTTCAAAAACAGGGCGGGCGCGTCTCGCCAGCGTCTGCGACCGCAACGCAGACACCATGGCAGAATCGATGAAGGACCTGCCAGACGTAAAGCGTTACACCGACTATGAAGAAATGCTTGAAAAAGAGGATCTTGACGCCGTAGTGATTGGCACTCCTATGCCGCTGCATGTGCCGCAAACGCTGCTTGCGTTGGAAAAGAACATCAACGTATTCTGCGAAGTAACCGCGGCTGTTTCCCTTGCGGAATGCCGCCAGTTGGTGGACGCCTGCAAGCGCTCCAAAGCACAGTACATGATGGGCGAAAACTGCAACTATATGCGGCCATATATGGTGGTGCGCAATATGGTGCGCGGTGGTTTCCTCGGGGACGTGTTCTACGCCGAAGGCGAATATAATCACGATTGCCGCGAGTTGATTTCTAAAACGCCGTGGCGCAAGAAATGGCTTTACGACATCGGGGGAATTACCTATGGTACTCACTCGCTTGGGCCGATTCTTTCCTGGTTTGCAAACGACCGTGTTTCCCGTGTTTGCTGCGCAGGCAGCGGACGAAACCTGTGCGATTTAAGCGGCAATCCGCTTCAGCGCGACAACAGCTATGTGATGCTTTGCAAAACGGAAAAAAACCGCCTGATTAAAATCAAAAACAATCTTTCTTCCCCTCGCCCTTATGGCCTGAATTATGTACTTGAAGGCAGCAAGGGCGCATTTCAAAGCTTTGGTCAGACCAACGAACTTTGGCTCGACGGCATCAGCGAAAGGGAAACATGGGATGCGCTTTCCAAACATGAAGAAAAATTCGTGCCGGAAATCTGGCGGGTGCATGCCGACGAAAATAACCGGAACGGCCATTCCGGTGCAGACGTTATCACCATGATCGACTATATCAATGCGCTTTACGATGGCAAAAAAGTGCCAATTGACGTACATGCCGCACTTGACATGACGCTGCCCGGGCTTATCAGCCAACAGTCGGTTCTGGAGGGGGGTAAATGGATATCTGTGCCGGATTCACGGCACTGGTAACGTTCCGCCGCATACACCGCGCCCGATTCATCGCGCAAGCCTTTCTTTGCAGCCTTTATAATTCCTGTAATGCGGCTTTTCACCTTACCGGCCTTTCTTTGTAGGCCAGTAAGATCGGCTTATCCGTTCTGATCGAGGTATTCGATATATTCTTCTAAACACATACCTTTTGCCTTGATTTGCTTGGCGTTTTCCACTCCGACGTAACGGTAGTGCCACGGTTCATACATAATGCCGGTAATCTTGACCTTATCCGATGCATAACGAAGAATAAACCCATATTCCGCCGCATGCTGCTGCAGCCATTTAAACTGCGCCGTCTGGTCAAACGCCTGCGTCAGCGTCCAGTTGCCGGAAGAGGAAAGGTCGAACCCCAAGCCGGTATTGTGTTCGCTGGTACCGGAAAACGTCCGCTGCACATTGGACTTTTTGATCGCATCCTCACGACTGAGACCGGCGTTCATTCCCGACGTAACCAGACTGCCAAACAAACGGTCCTGCAGGCTGATGCTACGGTAGGGTGAAACCAACTGCAGCGGCACACCGGCTGCCCTGGCCGCCGCAAACATATCCTTCAGCGGCTGATAAGCCGCTGCATCCACCGCCTGCACTTTGTCGTAGGCAGCGCTGTTCAGGCTCATGGCGTCCACTGCTTCCCCTGTGGACCACAATACCAGATTCCACTCAAAATCCTCCGGCAGCTCATAATAATTATTCAGCAGCATCAATTCCCGTCCATGCTTGAAAATATCAGCTGTCTGAGCGTAAGGCGAGCGCCATTTAACGCCCGCATAAATGCCGGAATTCGTTTTTGATCCGGTGCCGTGCGACACGGTCGACGAAGGTTTTGACACAGCCTGCTGCGAGGACGCCGCCGTCGATTCCACCTGCGACGAAGCCTCCGGAACGGAAGATGCCATTGCAGAAGATACATTGTCGGAAGACACCGCCGTGGAAGATGCGTTCTCAGAAGACGCTGCGGCAGAGGATGCGTCCTGTGACGAAGAATCGACTGAAGAAGCACCCCGCCGCCCCGCGCAGGAAGAAACCGCGCACACCGTGCCGACAATCAACATCACCGGCAGCAAAATAGTGAGCGCACGCAAAAAATATTTTTTCTTGTTGATTCTACGCTTTTTTTTCATATAAAATCCCTTTCCGATGAGATCACTGCTTTACAGCTGGGAAAAAACAGAGGAAACGGAGGATGAAACACCCTCTCCCGGCGAAGCGCTGTCGCGATAGGCAAGATAAAGAGTTCCCAACAGAACGAGCGCCATCAAAACCGGCAAAATGTACAACAGAACCGGCTTTTTCCCTTCCTTTCTGCTGTAAAAGGGCGTCGCCTTGCCGCGCACCACACCATGTTTTTTTTCATATCTTTTTCCCACACTCCACACCCCGTTCGCCCTGTGCTTTGAGTTTTATCCGTTCCGGTATATCTTATATTGTATTACAAAAAATGCGGTTTTACAACCGAATTTTCTGCAAAAAAATTGCCCGGAAAAGAACTCTTTCCAGACCGGTTGGATTTTCCCCTTCTGAGGATGTGCGGCGTTTTCCAAACGGTTTTTCCGTGCTGCTGCAAACCTGTTCCCAAAGCTCGACATCCGGCTGTTTTTTTGCTATAATCATGAAAAAATCATCTGACATCAGACACGCGGCGAAAGGAATGGTTGCAGCAATGCGGATCCGCAGAAAACCCTGGGCAAGGCTGGAGCTTGCCGAATGCCCCTTCTTTATCAATACACCGAACGAAATGCCCGGAAAATGGCATTCTGTTTTCATACACAAACAACCGATCTGGTTGGAACTTGGCTGCGGCAAGGGAGCGTTTCTGGCTCAGGCTGCCGCCGCGCACCCGGAAATCAACTTTATCGGCGTGGATATCAAGAGCGACATGCTCGGCGTGGCACGGCGGCAGATCGTTGAAGCCTTTGCGCAGCGTCATCTGGAACCGGATAATATCCTGCTGTTCGCGCACGATATTGAACGAATTTTTCTCGCAATGGACGCGCGCGACACCGTTGACCGGATTTTTATTAATTTCTGCAATCCATGGCCAACCGGCTCCGACCACAAAAAGCGGCTTACCCACCCACGTCAGCTGAAGAAATACCGTGTCTTTCTCCGCGACGACGGCGAAATCTGGTTCAAGACCGACGACGACCGTCTGTTTGAGGAATCCCTGCACTATTTTGAGCAGAGCGGGTTCGAGATCACATACATTTCGCGCAACCTGCACTGCGAAACCGACCTTGAAAACTTTGTCACGGAACACGAAGCGCATTTTTCCTCGCTTGGCGTGCCAATTAAATTTCTGATCGCGAAAAAGCTGCCGGAGCATCCCTCCGCTGCTTTCGGCTGAACGCCCGCCTTTCGCTTTTTTCAGGCATTTCATTCGTTTTGCTAAAACACAGCCCCGGCAACCGGATTTAAACTCCGGCTGCCGGGGCTTATCTTTGGGAACGTGAATCGGAAAATTATTCTTCCATCAGCTTACAAAGCTCTTCGGAGAAGGCAACCGGGTCTTCGACCGACAGACCTTCGATGAGCAGCGCCTGCGCATAAAGCAGGCGGGCATATACGCCGAGCTTTTCTTCATCGGTGTCTTTCAGTGCTTTCAGCTTGGCGAAGATCGGGTGGTTGCCGTTGATTTCCAGCACTCGCTGCGCGGTGACCTTCTGTCCGTTCGGCATGGCGTTGAGCACCTTTTCCATTTCGAGCGAAAGACCGCCCTCGGTGGAAAGGCAGACCGGATGGCTCTTGAGGCGGGCAGAAAGCACGACCTTTGTTACTTTGCCGTCGAGAGATTTTTTCATCGCTTCAAACAGATCGGTATTTTCTTCGGTCTGCTTTTTGATTTCTTCTTTCTTTTCGTCCTCTTCCAGACCGAGGTCGTCGGAGGAAACGGAACGGAACTGTTTGCCGGAAAATTCATTCAGAACGCGCATGACAAACTCGTCAATATCATCGGTCAGAGTAAGAATTTCAAATCCCTTGTCGCGCAGAAGCTCCGTCTGCGGCAGCTTTGCGATCTGCGCATTGTCGGAACCGCAGGCATAATAGATATACTTCTGGTCTTCCTTCATCGCATCAACATATTCCTGCAGCGTACAGGGCTTGTCGCGGCCGGTGCAGGCAAACAGCAGCAGATCCTGCAGAAAATCCTTGTGTGTGCCGTAGTCCGAATAAACGCCGTACTTCAGCTGCAGACCAAAATTCTTCCAGAACTGTTCGTATTTTTCCCGGTCATTTTTCAGCATGGAAAGCAGCTCGTCGTGGATCTTCTTTTCCAAACGGGATTCGATCAGCTTGAGCTGACGGTCGTGCTGCAGCATTTCGCGCGAAATATTCAGCTGAAGGTCTTGCGAATCGACCAGACCGCGCACAAAACTGAAATAATCCGGCAGCAAGTCGGCGCATTTGTCCATAATCAGCACGCCGGAAGCGTAAAGCTGCAAACCCTTTTCAAACTCCGTGGTATAATACCCCATAGCCGGGCGCGCGGGAATAAACAACAGCGCATTGTAAGTTGCTGCGCCCTCGGTGGCACTGTGGATCACGCGCAGCGGATCCTCGTAATCATAAAATTTGTCCTTATAAAACTGATTATATTCCTCAGGCTTAATTTCGTTTTTATTTTTCTTCCAGAGCGGGACCATGCTGTTGAGCGTTTCGTTCTCGGTATAGGTTTCGTATTCGGGTGCTTTGTCCTTATCCTCTTCAGTCGATTCTTCGCCCTCGGGCTTTGCCTTGGGGCGGGAATGCTCTACATCCATGCGGATCGGGTAACGAATATAGTCGGAATATTTGCGGACAATGGCCTGCAGACGATAGGAATCGAGGAACTCATCGTAATTTTCCTCATCGGTATTGTCCATGACCTCCAGCACGATTTCTGTGCCGTGATCCGCCTTGTCGCACGGTTCAATCGTATAGCCGTCCGCACCGGATGACTGCCAGCACCACGCCTCGCCGCTGTTGTAAGCGCGGCTTTTTACCGTGACGCGTTTGGCGACCATGAACGCCGAATAAAAGCCGACGCCAAACTGACCGATCACATCAATATCATCCTTCGCCTTATCATCGGAAGCGTCCTTTTTAAAATCGAGCGAACCGCTTTTGGCAATGGTGCCAAGGTTCTCTTCCAACTCCGCCTTTGTCATGCCGCAGCCGTTGTCGCGAATTGTGATCGTGCGGGCGGCCTTATCCACTGAAAGATCGATTGCAAAATCATCGCGGTTGAGCCCTGTAATATTTTCCGTCAGCGCGCGGTAATAAAGCTTGTCGATGGCGTCGCTCGCATTTGAGATCAGCTCGCGCAGAAAAATTTCTTTGTGTGTGTAAATGGAGTGGATCATCATGTCCAGCAATTTTTTTGATTCGGCCTTAAATTGTTTTTGTTCCATGATACTGCACCTCTTTGAAAATCATTGGGAATCGCTCTTAGGACTTGGGAACTGCCAGCGTTCCGGCGTTCCGGACAAAAAAAGCCGCCGGAGCTTTTTCTTTGTTTAGCACTCAATTTCTTTGAGTGCTAAGTCTTATATTATACTATATCGCCAAGATAAAAAAATCAAGCTTTGCGGCACACAAGAATTGTAAATATTTTGTTAAGTGCCACGCTTGTGAACCCTGTTTGCAAAAATAAAAGATGCCGCGGCAGAAAATGTGTGGTACAATAAAACAGAAAATGTTGTACAAGGGGTTTTGCTCTGATGAAAATCTTATTAGTTGAAGACGACCGCACAATTGCCGCCGGTCTTGACTATTCTTTGAAAAGCGAAGGGTACGAAACCTGTGTCTGTTCCACCTTTGCCGATGCACAAAAGGCCATTGCGCGCGAAACGTTCGCTCTGCTGCTGCTGGACGTTTCTCTTCCGGACGGCAGTGGATTTGACCTTTGCCGCCTTTCACGGCAGAAAAACAACGCTCCGGTAATTTTTCTTACCGCATGCGACGAAGAGGTCAGCATTGTGATGGGGCTGGACATGGGTGCGGATGATTATGTCACAAAACCGTTCCGGGTGCGCGAGCTGCTTTCACGTATCCGCACTGTGCTCCGCAGAGTGGCCGGGAACTCCGGCGCTCCGGGCGTGCTGGAACGCTGCGGGCTGACGGTAAACCTTGCACAGGCCAAGGTTACAAAAAACGGAAGCGAGATTATTCTTACCGCGCTGGAATACCGGCTTCTGCTTGCTCTGCTGAACCACGAAGGCCAGACCCTGACGCGCAACCAGCTGCTGGAGGAAATCTGGGACGTTGCCGGCGACTTTGTCAACGATAACACGCTGACGGTTTATGTGAAGCGCCTGCGCGATAAAATTGAGGACGACCCGCAGGATCCGAAAATTATCCGCACGGTTCGCGGCCTTGGATATCGCGTGGGACAGGACTGAGATTCCGGAAAATAAGAGGAAGGAGAGTAGACTGATGCTGCACAATCGGGCGTTTCGAAATATTTTATTTTTTTCCGTTTTTTGCGTCGCCGCATTCGTCACCTGCGCAGTCCTCTGGCCGCAGCTGGCCGTTTGGTGGGCGCTGGGAAGCGGAACGGTTCCGCTGCTCCTGTTTCTGCGTTATACCGCCGCCAGAATGCGCGAGCTTTCCGGTTTGAGTGATTACCTTCGATCGGTTGCATCCGGCAGCGAGGTGCTGGATGTTCGTGACAACGAAGAAGGGGAAATCAGTATTCTTAAAAATGAAATTTATAAGATGACAATTATGCTCTGGGAGCAATCCAAAACATTGCAAAAGGACAAAATTGCACTTTCCGGTTCAATTTCAGATATCAGCCACCAGCTGAAAACGCCGCTGACCTCCATGCTGGTGATGACGGATCTGCTCTGCGACAGTAACCTTCCGCCGGAAAAGCGCGCCGAATTTACCTGCAGTATCCAACAGCAGTTGGATCGGATGCAATGGCTGCTTGCCTCGCTGCTCAAGCTTTCCCGGCTAGACGCCGGAACCGTTGAGCTGCACAGAGAGGAAACCGTTGTCAGCGAGGTGCTGGAGAATGCGCTGCGGCCGCTCAAAATTCCAATAGAGCTGAAAAATATTACCTATTCCTGCGAGGGCGAAACCGGAATGCTGGTTTCCGTCGACCGGAACTGGATGCGCGAGGTATTTGTCAACCTCCTGAAGAATGCGGTGGAACATACGCCGGAAGGCGGCACCATCACTGTAGTTTGCGCTGACAGCCCGATTTTCTCCGAAATTGCCGTGCAGGACAGCGGCTGCGGAATCTGCCGCGAGGATTTACCTCTGGTGTTTGGGCGCTTTCACCGCGGAAAAAACGCCGCTCCCGAAAGCGTAGGCATTGGGTTGGCGATGGCGAAAGAAATTGTGGAGCTGCACGGCGGCAGCATCACCGTAAAAAGCGAAGAGGGCTGCGGCGCCTGCTTTATTGTGCGGCTGTTCCGCCGGGTTGTTTAACGCTACCGCAGAATCCGCCTCAGGGTGAACATGCAGAAAGGGTCTGAATTTTTTCATGGAACAGGCATCGACAAGAATGACGCAGGGCTCCGTCCGAAAAACGATTGTGCGGTTTGCATTGCCGGTTTTCTGGGGAAATCTGTTTCAACAGCTTTACAATGTAGTGGATTCTCTTGTGGTGGGAAATTATTTGGGCAGTGATGCCCTGGCCGCCGTGGGATCCTCCGGTAGTCTGATTTTTTTGCTGGTAGGTTTGTTCAGCGGAATTTTTGTCGGCGCAGGCGTAGTGATCGCCCGCTATTACGGCGCAAGGGACAGCGAGCGTGTCGCACGGGCGATTCACGCCACCGTTGCGTTTGCGCTGACTGCCGGCGCAGTGCTGACGGCGGCGGGAATTTTTTTGACACCGCAGATTCTACGTTTGATGGACACCCCGAATTCTGTTCTGCCAAATTCCATTCTATATTTTCGGATTTATTTTGCCGGAATTATGTCCGTTGTGCTTTACAACACGGCAAGCGGCATTTTTCAGGCAGTCGGCGACAGTCGCCATCCGCTTTATTATCTGATTATTTCCTCTGCGCTCAACGTGGCGCTCGATCTGCTTTTCGTCGCCGTATTCCGCTGGGGGATTGGCGGCGCAGCACTGGCAACTGTTATTTCGCAATCCGTGAGCGCCTTTCTCGGCTTCTTTCGCCTTTGCCGCATTAAAACAGAATACCGCATCGTCCCGGGAAAAATCCGATTTCACAGCGATATGCTAAAGCAGGTCCTGCAAATGGGGATTCCAAGCGGTCTGCAGAATTCAGTCATCGCGCTGGCCAACCTTGTGGTGCAGTCCAGCATCAACACATTTGGCGCAAAAGCGGTTGCCGGCTGCGGCGCTTATGCAAAAATTGAGGGCTTCGGTTTTTTGCCGATTACCAGTTTTGCGCTTGCGCTGACGACCTTTATTGGGCAGAACCTTGGTGCCGGCGAACGGGAACGCGCCAAAAAAGGCGCCCGTTTTGGGATTTTGACCTGTATTGTTCTGGCAGAGCTGGTTGGCGTAACGATCTTCCTGTTGGCGCCGTACCTTGTTTCCGCCTTTAACGATGATCCCGAGGTTATCGCATTTGGAGCGCTGCAGGCGCACACGGTTACGCTGTTTTACTTTTTGCTTGCATTTTCCCATTGTATCGCCGGGATTCTGCGCGGAGCGGGAAAGTCCATTGTCCCGATGATCGTCATGCTGGTTTGCTGGTGCGTCATCCGGATTGCGTACATCACGCTGATTGCCCGCTCAACCGGACAGATCCAGTTCATTTTCTGGGCTTATCCGTTTACCTGGAGCCTGAGTTCCGTCTGTTTTCTGATTTATTATCAAAAATCAGATTGGCTGCATACGTTTGACCGGACACAGGCAGCCGGAACACCTGGGAGCTGACGCCGCCGGTGTAAAAGCAGAACCGTTCCGACGCGGCTGCATCAGAACGGTTCTGTCGACTGCTTGTATTTTGTCCGGCCGCTTTTCAGGCTCAGACGCCTTTGTTTTACCGGAAAAATCATCGTCCGCGGCGGTATCGTCCCGGCGGGACGCCGAATTTACGCTTAAACATTTTTGAAAAGTTGAAAACGTCGGTATATCCGCAGGCAGCCGCGGCTTCTCCGGGGCGGTATCCCCGTTCTGCAATCAGCTCTCCTGCTTTGCGCAGCCGTAAATCAACGATAAATTCCTGCGGCGACACCCCTTCACTCTGCTTGAAAATAGCACTGAAATAACTGCGGCTGAGCCCCAGATAGTTTGCAATCCCCTGCACGCTGAGGTCGCTGACATAATTGGCCTCCACATAATCCTTGGCGCGCAATACATAATTGCTCATATCGGTCTGCTGTTGGCTGCAGGCTTCCATCATCATGGAAAGCAACTCGTACACCTTGCCGCAGACAAACAGCTCGCGGGAGGCGTGCAGCTGCCCGCTTGCGGCAATTTCAAAAAAGATTCGCCTTGCATTCGGAATTGTAAACACATTTTGCTGCAGCAGCATACGTATTTCTTCCTCGAGTGGTTCGCCGACACGAAATCCCACCCAGATGTAGTGCCATGGATTCTGCGCATCCGCACGGTAAACCGTCATCTCCTCCGGGCGGATAACAAACAGCTGCCCCGGCCCCACCTGATAGTCTTCTCCGCCGCAATGGTACACGCCGCAACCCTCGGCAACAAAATGCAACAGATAATATTCGCGGCGGGCCGGCCCGAACGAATGGGACGGCTCGCAAAAATGTTCGCCGCACAAAACCGGAACCACAGCGCCCAGCCCCATGTTCAGCAGCAAAATATGATTCTGCATGAACCAATCAATTCCTTTCCACTTGAAAACGATAACCCGGATGACATTATAACATAAATTTATTTCAAGATTCTATTGGAAAAGGTTCCAAAAAACCTGTCTTTTTTTGAATATCTTTGAACACATCAGGAATTTTGCGCCCAAATTTGTGCGCTTTCCACAAAAATTATTTTTCATTCTTTAATCTCACATTATGCCAACCGTTTTTGCCGGGCGCTGCAGGGTGGAGCTTGCAAACTTTGGCCATTGTGATACAATACAAGAGATATGATACATCTCACACGAAAGGATCGTGCCCCGATGGAAAATCTGCAGGTTTCATTTTCCGCCGTGTTTCCGATTTTTTTGACGATTGCTCTCGGATATGTACTGCGTGTATGCAAAGTTTGGGGAGAACCGACCGTTACCAAACTCAACGGATTGGTTTTTCGCGTATTTTTGCCGGTACATGTTTTTTTGAGCATCTATAATTCCGATTTCGCATCTGTTTTTAACGGAAAATTTGTTGTGTTCGTCTGCGTCTCAATTGCGGTGCTCTTTTTGCTGCTCTCTTTGTTGATTCCCCGGGTCGAGCCGGAACCTCGCCGCCGCGGCGTTATGGTGCAGGGAATTATGCGCAGCAATTTTGTCATTCTCGGCATGCCTCTGGTTTCTGCTGTGTTCGGCGACGAGGGCAGTGCGGCCGTCGCCGCGATGATTGCCTTTGTGATTCCAATGTTCAATGTTCTTTCGGTGGTTACGCTGGAAATTAACCGCAGCGCCAAGCCAAATTTGCCGCATATTCTGTTGGGTATCGCAAAGAACCCACTGATTATTGCCAGTGTGCTCGCCGTGCTCTGCCGGGTTGTTGGGCTGCACCTGCCGCAGCTGCTGACAAGCCCGATGACTGATTGGGGAAAAATTGCGACCCCGCTGGCGCTGGTTTCGCTCGGCGGCAGTTTTCAGTTTTCCCGTGTCCGTAGCGGTATCCGTCAGCTGATGGCTGTGGTGCTTGGGCGGCTGGTTCTGGTGCCGGCGGTATTTGTTGCACTCGGCGCGCTGTTCGGATTCCGGGGAGTTGAACTGATGGTGATTGCCGCCGTGTTTGGCGCGCCGACTGCCGTTTCCAGCTTCCCGATGGCGCAGGAAGAAGGCGGCGACGGAGACCTTGCCGGGCAAATTGTGGTGTTTACCTCGGTTCTTTCGATGTTTTCTTTGTTTGGACTTATTTTCGTACTCAAAACGCTTGGCCTAATTTAATACCTGCTTTCTGAAATCTTTTTTAAAGGCTTTTCAGTCAGAATTTCGTTCTTTCCGAAGCATACAACACGCCCCGGCGAAACCTGCGGCAGGGGGCATTATTTGCGCAAAACAGGCGCGGAAGCCTCTTTACGGCTGTACCTGTTAAGATGATACATGAAAGGGAAATCCCCGTTTAAATTGCAAAGGAGTTGCTTTGATATGAAAACTGCAGACACTGATCTTTCACGACATACCACGGCCGGCAGTTTTACCGCTGCCGGCCGCGATGAACCCGCATTGGCCGCAGCCCGGAAGATGATTTTGACCGAAACCGCCACATGCATTCTTCTGCAAAACGGAGAAATTGTGCACACCGGAAGCGGACGCGGCGTAAAGCCTTTGCTTGCGGCATATGAGCAAAACCCAAACCTGCTGCGTGGTGCTGTACTCGCGGACAAAATCATCGGCAAGGCGGCGGCAATGATCGTCGTGCTCGGCGGTGTCCGGCAGGTTTTTGCGCTGACGATGAGCACTGCGGCACGGGAATACCTGGCTGCGCACAACATTCCTTCCGCTTGTGATCATGAGGTGAAAATGATTTTCAACCGAACAGGGGATGGACTTTGCCCGCTGGAACAATCTGTTTTGGAATTAAGCGAACCCGAAGCAGGATACCGTGCGCTGAAGGAAACCATCCGTCGACTGATGGCGAAGTAAATGGTTTTTATTTGCGGCACGGCTGCAGCACAGCTGTTCACCACCCGATTCATTCATCAACAAAGGAGTTTTTGTTATGAACGATACCGTAAAAATTATTATTGGCATTGTTCTTCCCCTGCTTGGCACTTCAGCGGGCGCTGCAATGGTGTTCCTGATGAAGGGCGAAATGAAACCGGCAATTCAGAAGCTTCTGCTGGGATTTGCCTCCGGGGTCATGATTGCCGCATCCGTATGGTCACTGCTGATTCCTTCGATTGAAATGGCTTCTGATCAAGGACAAACAGCATGGTTTCCCGCCGTCGTCGGCTTTTTGCTCGGCATCGGTTTTCTTCTGTTGCTGGATTCTGTTATTCCGCACCTGCATGTAAATGCTGACCGGCCGGAGGGTAAGAGCTCGCGCCTTGGCAAATCGGCTATGTTGGTACTCGCCGTAACACTGCACAACATTCCGGAGGGAAAGGCGAAGCGGATAAGGGATAATTCAAAAACCATTATCCATACGTCTTCAAGCGGGAAAAAAGGAATCACGGTCACATTGGGTAAAAGCCCGGTGTGGCCGTTTTTCTGTTTCTGCATCAAACAA